>JABSOI010000189.1 GCA_013216015.1 Alteromonadaceae bacterium
GCGCCGAGAAAACCCTCAAGTCTTGCATCAGGAAGGGCTTTAGCTATAGCTAAATCTTCAGTTCTAGCAAAAACTGTGTCCTCAAAAAATGGACCTTTGTTGAATGGTATGGTGACTTTAAATTCAAATAATTTATCAGTGAATAACGCGTATGCTGTTTTCATTGCTGCAATATGACTAGAGGCGTATAACTCATATAGTTTTGTTTTATTTTTTAATCTAATTATTACTTCCCAGTGATTATCATCTTTTAGCTGTTTGACGTTAAAATGAGGTTTTTCAGGCTTGTCTTTTTTGGTTACATGCGCTTTTTTAATGATTGGTTTTTTTTGTGTTTCTGGTTCTTCTTGTTCTCTATTTTCGCAAAAAGAATTAGCACCAATAGAAGATCAATCTATGGTGATGTTTGTTATTCAATCACCGCCCGATTCGTCTCTGGCCTACAATGTTGGGCAAATGAATCCTGTCGTCGAAAGCTTGCAAGAAATCGACGGTGGTTTGAAAATTTGGCAAATAATTTTTAATACCGGGGGTTTTGGTGGCTTAGAGCTGGAAAACCCTGCAGATCGAGATTTTAGTGCTTAAGAACTGGTTCCACAAATGTACGGTAAATTAGCGCAAATTCCAGGGCTGAATATGTTTCCTATTTTGCCATCATCATTACCTACTTCAGGCCAATTTGAAATTGAGATGGTGGTTAAATCCTCGGCACCCTATGCTGAAATGAAGCAATATGCCGATAAATTAGTTGGCGCAGCCTTTGCCAGTGGTCATTTCCTTTTTGCTGATACTGATTTGAAAATTGATTTGCCGCAAATTGAATTACAGCTAAATCGACAAAAAATTGCTGATTTAGGGATGAATGTTGATCAGGTTAGTGAGCAACTTGGCATTTTATTATCGAATAATTTTGTTAACCGCTTTGATTCTAATGGTAAAGCTTACCGGGTTATCCCCATAGTGAATAACGATATCCGGTCTAAATCTGAATCAATCCTTTCGTTAACCATTAAGCTTGGCTCTGGTGAGTTAGTGCCGGTATCTGCGGTAGCAGATTTAAAATGGAAAACGGTACCTAGGCAGTTAGGAACCTTTGCACAGCAGAATTCTTTTAGAATATATGGCGGTGTAGCGCCAAATTCGAATAAAGAAGCAGCGTTGTCGGCGATAGAAAATGCCGCCAAAGAAATGTTACCTGTTGGATATAGTATTGACTATGCTGGCGAGTCAAGACAGTTACGTAAAGAAGGCAATACCTTGGTGATGGTCTTAGGCGTTTCTTTGTTAATTGTGTTTTTGGTATTGGCTATTCAGTTTAACAGCTTTAGGGATCCTCTTGTGATTATACTAGGTTGTATACCTTTGGCACTGTCAGGAGCATTAGTCATACCTTATTTAGAATTAACAACTATCAATATTTACTCACAAATTGGTTTGATCACCTTAATAGGTTTAATTGCCAAAAATGGTATTTTAATTGTTGAATTTGCTAATAAGGCTCAAGAACAAGGGGCAAGTAAACTTGAGGCGGTTATTGAATCGGCGACAACACGTTTACGACCAATATTAATGACCACCGCTGCGACCATACTCGGTCACTTTCCTTTAGTTTTAGTCTCGGGGGCAGGGGCAGAAGCGCGTAATAGCATAGGTATTATTTTAGTGGCGGGTATGTTTATAGGTACCATGTTTACCCTGTTTATTTTACCGAGCTTTTATTTATTGATAGCAAAAAAACGAACGGTAGTTGAGAATACTTCAAGCCTGCCAATTGAGTTAACTTTAAAGAAAGTCGCTTAACTGTGTTTTATTTAAACTCAGTTTAAATCTATTATGCAAAGCCCTGCTCGTCTTTTTATTAAGAGACGAGTGGGGTTTTTGTCATCTTTGATTTTATTCTAGCCTTTTCCTAAAGTGTGATAAAGTTATAGGTATTAGGTGGTTACTAATAAATAACAATGGATAGTATATGACTGGAGGTAACTCTATTACTTTATCAAATGGAAAAGAATCTTGTACACAAAGAGAAGCAAACGACTATTTTAAAAATATTCTGTTTGGTCAAAAATAGCGGATGCACTCTCGGGAACACCCAATAAGTCTTGAAGGCTTCCTTGCCGATAAAAGGGCGAACCCATCCCATTTTTGGGGAAGCCCATAATTGAACGAGCTGAGTACCCATATTTTTGATTGGCTTCACCATCAGCGTTTACCTCATCAGGTAAATCTGCTGTAAAATAAGCACCACAGGTATTGCAGCGTAAGCGTTCCATTACATGTTGCTCTGGTATGAAAGGACTTTGACCGACAATGCGCAATAAGGTTGAGGTTCATATTTATAAAGTTTTCCCGCTTCACACTCAGGACATATGTCACCTTTGACTAATTCATCATGTCTATGGTGTATTATCTCAGGTTTTACTTTGTCCAGGGCTGGTTTTTTGGGGCGTGTCCGTGCCTTTTTAGTCTTGGTTTGTGACAGGCTTGATTTTATTTTTTCAGAGGATTTTACTATGCCAGCCAACTTTCGCAATTTCTGGATGGTGATGTCATTATTGGCTAAATTCGTTTGCATATCGATAAAGGTTAATAATACATCCAGAAGCAATTGACAATCCTCAGAGGATAAAGCCAAATCATGTGTTATCACTTTTTGCACACGTTTTATCAATTCATCAAGTTCTTTAATATCGATGTCAGTAAATGTATTATTCAACAGTTTTCTCCTTAAAAATAATGGTCAAAGCATAGGAGGTAATATTCATGAATAAAGAAAACGTCTCAAATTTATTAGTCCTTAATTTGATTAAATCGTGAATGATCGTGTCCACTTAACATTTGCTTAAGTTTGATCGCCGCGATCTTTGAAATAATGTCAGCGCCACTGGGCCAGCTGGTGAATTTCCCTTTGGATAATCGTTTAGTCATCAACCAAAACCCTGTCCCATCATAAGTTAAAGCGCGGATCATGGTTTTGTTACGGTTAATAAAAACAAACAAGGTGCCACTGCTTGGGTTTTGCTTTAGTTCGCGACGACAAACAGCGACGAAACCGTCAATGGCGCAACGAAAATCAGCAGGAGCAATCGCCAATAAGATCTGAGTGTGTACGGTTAATTTAATCATCCTCGCATCTCTTTGAACCGTGTAGCGAGCAAGTTTGGCGTTATTTGACCAGATAACTGTAATTTTTCACCACGGGGAAAAGATATTTCGAGTTTAATTGTACATTCTCCTGATTCATCACCTTGAGGATTTTGAGTTACAGGCAACTCCAAAAAATCAATAGGCTCATTAAGTGATGGGTATTCATTACACCATTGTTTAAATTGGCCACCACTGATCCTAAGGGCAGTAGTAATTCGACTTGAAGAATAATGATTGTTTAGTGCAACAGACTGTCTACGCAATGGTTTGGGTGTGGTATTAGTACTGCTGTTACGATTTTTTCGCCATTGTTCAAATGCGTTAACGACGATGGTTAGTTGATCTTGATTTGACATATTGCTCCTTAAAAATGGGTTGCAATGATTAAATCAGATCAAAAAAATAAAGTTGAGCTATGCTCTCGGAAGCTTACGTTAATCGGTGTTTTTAGTAATATAAATTTTAAGTCAATATCAAAATAGGAAACTTACTTCGGTCACGCTTTTTTGTAAAAATTGCACAAAAGCTCTCCCTCATAATTGATCAGTAAAGGTAAACCCTCAGCTATGCTGGGGCCACTCGCGAAGGTTTTACCTATACAACAGTGGTCTCAGTGTTTATCTTAATTACCCTAACGAATCAATGGAATAACCTATGAGTTTGTATACAAGCTTCTTGGGACAGAGATTTTATTGTATCAATCCGTTGTGTTAGTTCATAAGGCGATGTAGACGAAATAAAGAAAATAAGTATATCGAAATGGATTACCTAAAGTTTGAAATTTTCTGCGTTTCGGGCGCTTACTTTAGCCCTTTTAGGGCGTCACTTAATATGCCTCCGGTAATTTAACTGCAATTGTTAATCAGTTTGTATTATTTTTGAATATTTAAAATATTTATTGCAAATAAGTCTTGATTTAAAGATGAAAACGATTAAAATGCGCGTCTTGTTCAAAAGTGATGTCATAATAGATGTTTTCATAAGTTTACTTGTGTTTTTTATTGGTAAATTATATTTAAAACATCTTAAAATGGATTTTTTGAAGTAGTTTAAATTTATTTCAAATAAAATGTTGACATCAAAATTAAAAAGCGTAGGATGCGCATCTCGCTAAGGGCTCAGCTCGAAGCAACACTGGTTAGCGAATGCGACTAACAGTGGTTATCATCTGGTTTTATAGGGACGATAACGCTCTTTAACAATTAGTTATCATGCAATTTGTGTGGGCACTCACATTAATGTTGATTTTACATAGTCTTCT
>JABSOI010000190.1 GCA_013216015.1 Alteromonadaceae bacterium
CTCTATTTAAAAGCCAATACCCTTCCTATAGAACATTATTGCATCACTTATAATGTAAATTTGACTAAGAGACAGGCACAGGCGTGGTTGGGTAGCAGACAAACTTTTAGCGCTGGGAAAAGTGTTCGCTATTGATGTTTGTGCATTCTCTGTCATGTCAAATTATACTTACCTCGTCCTGTATGTTGATGAAAATACGGTTAAACCATGGAGTATTGAAGAAGTTCTTTACCAGTGGCATTAACTTTTCAATGGTACGATTTTTACTCAGAAATTTATGAGAGGTGAAAAACTTTCCAAAACAATTATCAAATATGTTGTTAAATCAGCAGAGGAATATCGCAAACGACTCATAGAATCAGCTGGTTTATGCGGGTATTAAATAAATTTATCGCCAGAGAAGCCAATAGAGAAGACCAATGCACTGGCAGGTTATCGGCAGGTTTAAGTCCCAACCTTTGCTTGATGATTCCGCTTTAGCTGCCTGTATGGCTTATGTTGATTTAAATCCTGTCAGAGCAAAAATAGGGGATACACTTGAAACTTCTGCACATACAAGTATCTTATTACGTTCAGAATCAGTCAAAAAAGGTGAATAACCTACATTACTTGCCCCGGTCGTTGGAAACTCTAAACAAGCAATGCCCAAAGGTTTACCCTTTATGCTTAAAGATTACCTGCAACTAGTTGATTTAACTGGACGATGTATTCGTCAAGATAAACGAGGTTTTATTGATAATGCTAACAGTGGCATTTTAACTCGTTTAAACATATCTCCTGATAACTGGTTAATACTAACCACTAAATTTGAACAGCACTGCAAAAGTGCTGTTGGTTCACCAGATTCAATTAGTAGATATTGTCAAAATCAAAAATTAAAACGACGCCAGGATATTAGTAACACCAGAGGTCGAGGATCAGGTCTTGTTTTGCCTTTTTTATCAAGAATTACAAAGCAAGTAGCATAAGGCAAGATCTGACCCTCGATGCTCTCCTGATATATGACTTTGTATTTGGTTACAACATTTGTGCTAATTGGCAAAATGTTGCTTTTCTGTGTATTATAAAAGAAGAATATTTTTGTAATGAAGGGAGTTAACGCTATGCGTTTATCTATTGATGTCACACCAGAGCAGCACCTACATCTTAAAGTAGCTGCTACGTTACAAGGTAAAAGCCTTAAAGGTTATGTCTTAGATCGTGCCTTACCCAACGCGGAAGAAACCGAAGCGTTAGAAGCGCTTGAGCGTATTTTGGCTCCGCGTGTTGCGGCGGCAAAGCAGGGGGGAATATCGGATAAATCCGTTGATGATATTTTTGATGAAGAAATAGAACAAGCAAAGTAATTCTTAATGCCCTTATATAAACTTACTAATGAAGCCGAGCAAGATTTGCGCGAAATCACGCGTTATACCCTAGATAATTGGGGCGAAAAGCAGCTTAATAAATATCGTGTTTCATTGAAAAAGCGTTTTAATGACATTGGTAAAGGGCAAATAGTTAAACGCAGTTTTTCGCAAAGGCTGCCTGATGTTTATGTCACCAAGTCTGATCGTCATTTTATCTTTTATCTTGTTGAAGAAAACCAAACGCCCATTATTATTGCTATTATACATGAGGCAAAGGATATTCTTAATCATTTGGCTGAATGGTTGAGTGATAATTAATTGAAAAATGAGCGCTAACGAATAACGTTCAGGTCGGCGGCAGGGGTCGCTTCTTGCCTTTTGCTCTTTATGGCGAAATAAATAACTCTCATAATTCAATAATTCAATAATTCAATAATTCAATAATTCAATATATTCATTACAATAACTAATTCGAGAATTAACATTGGCACAATATTTTCTGCCTCGCTAAGTGCCCAAACTGAGATAGAACATCTACGTCTTAAAGCATTTCCTCTAATGTTAATCGTCTATAATTAAATAATAAATCCTCCAAAAAAACATTTCCATTATATATGGGGGTGACTCGTTATTCTGCAGGGTCGAGGTTCAGGTCTTGTTTTTTGCCTTTTTATCCAGAATTACAAAGCAAGTAGCAAAAGGCAAGATCTAACCATCGACTCCCCAGATGAATAGAGTGGTCCACAATGCTCTAATTGTCATCATGTGGGCATGACGCTGATGAGTATTACATTACCGGAACGGTTGATTAAGCAATATCGAACGACTTAGTTGTACCGATAACGTATAAATTATGCGCTGATAAAAGCGATAGTTGGGGCTTCGTTTTGCTTGAAAAAGATGCATAGTTAGGTAGACTGGAGTGTATCAGTTAAGTAAATCATAGTAAGGAAGCTGGGAAAAAATGATAGTAACGATAATATCCTTCCTGAGAATGAAATTACTCAAAAAAACAAAAACCATAAAGACTGTGCCTGGCGGCTCAGTCCAACGGACATTTATCTATCATGCTTCGACAAGAGATAAATGCTCAATTGTTAACCAAGGAGTATTGGTGTAAATGGATATCATAAAGAGCATAAAACCTAGCATTTTGTTATTTTTTATTGGTTTTTTGGGGATAGTGTCAATTATCCCTTTAATTCCACAGTTATTAGTATTGCAACCAGCACCACTATCAATGTCAGTGGAAATGATACAAATTATCTCTGTCGCCCAATCATCAGTTTTACTGCTGTTTATGGTTTGGCTTGGTTGTGTTTTTTCCAAAAAAGTAGGGTTAACATCTCCTGTCATTTTTGCTTTGGCGCGCTCTGAGGATGCTTTTAACAAATTAAAACCTCAAATAAAACCAGCTCTAATAGGGGGTATCGTTGGCGGTATATTTATACTTGTATTTTTCGGTATATTATCCAACTATCTTCCACCTGAGTTTATCAGTGCTGGTGAGGAGCTAACTCCATCGTGGTACACCAAGGTGTTATATGGTGGTATTACAGAAGAGATACTTATTCGTTGGGGGCTAATGTCATTTTTCGTTTGGGGAGCATACCGTCTAACCCAAAAAAAAGGATCTGATATTCGACCGCACAACTATATTTTAGCAATTATTGTATCGGCTTTAATATTTGGCCTTGGTCATTTACCTGTCGCTTTTACGTTATCACCTGAAATTACTATTCCTTTGGTTGCTTATATTATTTTAGGTAATGCAACTTTTGGATTTATCGCGGGTTATTTATTTTAGAAACGTGGTTTAGAATGCGCTATAGGTGCACATATGATTGCGCATATAACAATGATTGCCGGTGCAAGTTTTGCCTAACAAATAAGGGTAGGTGTCGTGAAACCGACACCTTATCTGAGTGTTGAACAAGTCCGCTCTACTTATTTATTGTAAATAGAGAGGGGCGGGGGTCATGTGAGGGTAGGTGGGCAGGTCTTGTTTTTTGCCTTTTTATCCAGAATTACAAAACAAGTAGCAAAAGGCAAGATCTGACCTTCGGCTCTCGATATCTGCACTTATTTTGTCTATTTATATATAACTTTCAATAACAGGTAAAACAATTGAATTACCTTTTCTTGACAACTCCAGTCCTGATTCGTCAGACGCATCTTCAAAGCTTGAGTAAGACTGAATTAGAAGGTTAAGGTTAGAATCAATTGATGAATTTTTTGAAAAAAGTTCACTTTGCTTAGGGTTAATAGTCGTTGACTTGGTCTGGTTCAATACGGGTGTTATATCTGCTTCTACAGAAATTTTACTGATAATATCTGCTGCTTCCCATACCGTGCCATTTTCAAATTCAAACTGCTCTATACCCGTGGTCATTCAAGATGCGGGAATTTGAGGTGAATTTGAAAGTTTATCTAAAAGGCGCTTGATTGAGCAATAGCGGGCTATTGGGATTGAAAGCAACGCAGTAGATAATCTTTTAAAACGCTTCAAAACCTGCATTTTGAATGATTACGGGTATATACCACTACTGTTTGAATGATACCAATTTGCGATGGTAATCACTTGTCCGTCGGATAACGTAATTAACATATCGTTATTGTTCGCACTTACACTTAAATTATCCGCTGTAATACCTGCGCCAAAAAGTAGGGTGTCTGAGCCTCTGTAGTCGTTGATATTATCAAAACCATCACCTAATTTATAAAGATAGGTATCGTCACCTAAACCACCGTTTAAAGTATCGTCACCTTTACCACCATTAATAATATCATTACCATTTGAGCCATTTATTGTTTCAGATGATTCATTACCACTATATGGGTTATCATAATATGAGCTATCACCAGTTCCTTTACCACCATCAAGAACGTCTGCTCCTACTCCACCATTTAATTCATCATCTCCCTCACCACCCGCTATTTCATTATCAGCACTATCACCAATCAATTTATCATCATAAGCAGAGCCTACTAAACTTTCTATGCCAACGAGAATGTCGCCTTGTGCATCACCGTTCTTGC
>JABSOI010000191.1 GCA_013216015.1 Alteromonadaceae bacterium
TAGATGAGTTCTGTTATCGGTTCAACCGTCGATTTATCGAGAAACAGATACCTAACCGATTGTTAAATTTAGCAATCGGTCATGCACCTGTAAAATCGGCCTGAGTGAAGTGCATAGGCATGTTTTATTATGTCTCTAGTACACACCGTTTTTGAGTTATCTGTTGGATCTAGAGTTTCCCACTCTAATTTGTTTATGAAAGTCGTTTGATAAGCAGTTTTATCACTTTTCAAATCTGCTTCCATTTCTTTGATTAATTCATCAGTCATAGCTTCTAATGGATCATCCAAAACATCAGACTCAATACTTAGTAATTCATATACCATTTTAGATGACTTGTATGAAAAGGTACCTTTTTCAATTACTTGGACAGTACCTACAGGGACTTTATTTTGATATAGCATTTCTGCTTTAGAGTGGTAGGTATAAGTTAAATTAGAAGTGTCATACGAATACTTAGTAGTTACTTTGATTGTAACTTCTTCCTCTTGAGAGGTTTCAGGGCAATTCCAGCTGCCATTAATCAATTCTAAATGTAATTTATCACTGGCAAATACACCAAATGAAAACAAAAATAATGTAGCTATAAATATTCGCATAACCTTCCTTGAGACCAACGCCCCATTAAGAGGCTTTTAATTGTTGGTTATAATGTGAAGCGAAGCGGAACCTAACCAACTGTTAAAAGTTCTGCTTGAATGGCTGTTAGGTGTTGATTTGCTTCAAGTAATAATTTTTACCTTTAATTAGGAAAGGTAAAGCTGAATATAAAGTAACTATGCTTACTAGGTTTAATATTAAATAATTTAAAGCGATATCAAAATCCAACAATTCTGCTGCATTATAAAATTTGTACGCCATAAACGAAGGCACAATGATTAAATAGCTCAACTGAAAGTAAAACGTTTTGCTTTCCTTTTTATCATTAAGTATAAAAATGCTAAAAAGAGCAAAAAAATGAATGGCCCAATAAGCTTGAAATTGATTTCCATCGGATAAAGCTGTCGCTATCAATGAGCCAAATACTATTAAATGTACAACCAAATTATATTTTATTAATTTGAGCGCCATTGGACGGTTTTCTATAATATTCACCACAACTCCTTAAACAACGCCTCATTAAGAGGCTAAAAATAGTTGGTTAAAATAAGCGACGAAGGAGAAAAAACCAACTGTTTTTTGTCCTGCTTTAATGACTTGTTAAACGAACCTACTCTTCAACCGAACTTTTTTCCCACTGTTTTGCTGCGCCTAAAGATGCACCTAAAGGAAATACAGAAGCGACTATGAAGAAAAAATTAGAATTCTCAAATTCACTAGTTTCAAATATGCCGAAAATCAAAAAATTAACAAAGCCGAAAACCCCAAAGCACCAGAAAAATATAATTGCATAGTCTACAATTTTTGATTTAGGTGAGTTAAAAGGGTTTACTCGTTGAAAGCCAATAATAAACATTAGCATTGCCATACCTGCAAAATACATAAAAACAGTCATTAATGGAGCTGCTATGGCTAAAGCTAAGTCGTTAATAGCGTAAACACCTACTACCAGTGAAATTGAACACCACACCAATACAAATTTGGTAAGCCATTTATTAGAAAAATTGATGTAATTATTTATCCGTAATTTGAAATTCACGACATAGTCCAAGTTCGTATAACGCCCTGTTAACAGGCAATAAAATAGTTGGTTAAAATAAGCGATGAAGGAGCAAAAATCAACTGTTTTTTGTCCTTGTTAGGCATACTTTAGCCTTCTCTCTAGCTGTTTGATTAAGCTTTGCCTGCCATCATTAAACGGTAACGCTTTAAGTTTTTCTAATTCTTGCTCTAGGTCGTGATGCTTTCTTACATTTGAACTGAATTTGTCACGTTCAGCCTCTCTAGCTTGAGATGTAAGTTGTTCCTGAAGCTTTTTCCACTCTTTGGGTTTACTCTTCGGTGGGACTGGAATTTTGTAGCCAATATTTTTTAGCTCGCCACCACATTCTGAGCAAACGCCTTCACCCGCTTAGTCTAAGGGGGTCGGACCTACATAACAGTCTGATTATATGATGTTTCATATCAATAACATGCCATTTTAAAGGCTTAAACGTATGTTTTTAGCCTATAAATGGATATCAAAATTAACTAAGCATCACAAATTAATTTGTGCAAAATAGATTTATAGGTCGAAAACATAGGTTTAAGCAGTTTTAATGGACTTTTACTTACATTAAATAACCATTAATCAACCTGTTATGTTGGTCCGACCCCACTAGGTTGTATGTTGGTCCGACCCCACTAGGTTCCCCCACTAGGTTCCCTACCCCACTAGGTTCCCTTGGTCCGACCCTACTAGGTTTCCGACCCCACTAGGCCACTAGGCTTCTTCTCAAGTCGCTGACCGCAAGATGGTCGATATTATTAAAAACATCTTTAAAAATGCGACTTGACCCCTTTTTCTCTTTTTCTATTCTATGACCCCTTTTTCTATTCATCTTGGTTTGAAATTTGAATACGCCTTATTTCAGGCACAATTAAGCTGCAATGAAAATAATTATTGATTAATTATCAAGCTAACGTATAGTTAAAACGGTACAGAGCGAACACTTTTCAACCGAAAGCTTTAATGCACTGGTCGTCATCATAGACACCGACATTGAAGGTTGTTGGAAACGACAACACGCCAAACCACAAGTAATTGTGGGAGGCCAAGCCACAAGTCCTATCAGGATTTCCTTGGAATACTTGGAATATTTGGAATATTTGGAATATTTGGAATACTTGGAATACTTGGAATACTTGGAATACTTGGAATACTTGGAATACTTGGAATAGTAGGAATACTTGGAATAGTAGGAATACTTGGAATAGTAGGGCCGCCTTTCGAGGATTACTCCTCCCTAGATGAAAACCATCAGACGTGTTGCCACTTAAACTTTTAATAAATATTAGGGACAGCAATAAATGATATCTAGCATAACTAAAACACTTCAAAAAACTTTACTTATCGCGGCAACCACCCTGTGTTGTGCGTTAGTAACAAACACCAGCTTTGCGTTTACTCTTGACTATGGTTTGTATTGGTTTAACGCCAATAATAACGACGTTAAAGGCGTTGCAGAGGACAACTCAGTTTATCCGGTGGACAGCTCCTATTACGACCCCAGCAAAAAAACGGTAATTTATTTCCATGGCTGGCAAAATAACTCGTCGACCGATAATTACAGACGTGAAGATTTCTATTTTGATGAAATGGGTAGCAATACCGTCCAAGCCTGGAAAGATGATGGCTGGAACGTAGGTGTATTTTATTGGAATCAGTTTGCTGATGAAGGTGAAGTGAAAGATGCTGAAGCCAAAATCTGGTCAGCCAATGGCCCTAAAGCCATGCGCTATCGTTTATCAGATGGTAGCTATGTTAATTCGGGAATTACCAAAGATTTAGGCACCATTGCTTATGAGCAAATAAAAGCCGCATTATCTGGTAACACCTCAAATATTCGCTTTGCTGGCCATTCTTTAGGTAACCAATTAGCTACCCGTACCGCTAAGATGTTCCATAGCTCCTTTCCTAGCCTTATGCCCGATCGCCTAGAACTGTTAGATCCGTTCTGGTCAGCTGGTGCCAAGAGTTACATTAGCAATAAATGGACTGGTGAGCAGGTACGCAACGATATTCGCGATATGATTAGCAGTGATGGCCTTGCCGTTACCTGGTATAAAACCTCAGCAATTCTGGACTTATGGATAGGCGACAGAAATAATTCTCTAGAAAGTGACGTGGCTTATATCCATCCGGCATTTTGGTACCTTAATTCCACACAGATAGCAGACAAACATGTACATGCTCGCCACTGGTACTTTGCTTCAATGGACACCGCTCCGCCAGAAGAAGTCACCATCAACTGGCTAAATTGGCGTAGTCAAACTGGTAATACAACCGCCAGTGCCTCAGCAACCGATGCCCGTATTAAACAAATGATGGGTGACACCTACGAGTGGGTACAGGTAGAAGGTCGTTACACCCCAGAGCCTTCCGATGATCAATATGAGCGTAAGAACTACTAAGCAATATTCTATTATTTAAGATAATTCGATTTAATAATTGATCAGTAAAGGTAAACCCCCGGCTATGCCGGCGGTAATTTAACTCTTAAAGATAACAAAGGCGCTTCGGCGCCTTTATTGGTTTTGACATATACAGGCTAGGAAGATAATTGGACTCCCCCACGCCCAAGGTGATACGGTAATATTATTGCTCTCACACAAACATAAAAAAGATAGGGGTCAAGTCGCATTTTTAAAGATATGTTGAATAATATCGACAATCTTGCGGTCAGCGACTTGCTCCCTGTTTTTTATTTAGGCCAATACTTTAAAAATGCGAC
>JABSOI010000192.1 GCA_013216015.1 Alteromonadaceae bacterium
TACGGGAATGGGGTATAAAGATGTCTTCGGGCCAGTTAAACCGATTACTTTCAGACAATAAAACTAGATTTCATGACAACAATTAACGGTGCCACCCACCTTAATGTTCCCACCTTAATGTTGAAAAAATTAACGGTGCCACCCACCTTAATGTACCCACCTTAATGTTGAAAAATGATAGGTTACTGCAGAGGTAGCTCATCACTTAAACTCTTTTATTGAGTGGCTCTTGTTGATGGGGGGAGGACCAACGTAAAAAGCTTGTGATATAGTGAGTTTTTCAGTTGTTCAATAGGTTATCTAGGTCCGACTGGCTACAAAACTAAAATAACTAAATTAGTATTAGATGTTGGTTGGGGCATGTTAAAAACAATGTTGGAATATAAATGCGCTCACGTAGATTTTGTTTTTGAAGTTGTTAACGAAACATACCAGCTAGGTCTGTTTACTATTTACGCTAAGTCGAACGAATTCTGTTTTAATTATCGTTTCTAGTAGCCCGCTTCTTTTTGGTGTCGGAAGGCTAGTATATATACCGAATCGGTTTCTATATCAAAGTGATAAAGTGCAATGTATCCAGAGTCTCCGAAAGGAATTATCAACTCGCGAAGTTCAGGCTGATCGTTAAAGGGTCTGCTTATTTCTGGCTCTATCTCTGGCTCTATCTCTAACTGTGTAAATTGGCGTTCGATGACTTCTCCAGCTCGCATTGAAGCTTGTGGTTTTTTTTCAACAAGAAATCTCCGGCAACGTTCTAATCCTTGCACTGCACCTTCGGTAACAATTATTTGTGGCACTTAGGGCTCTCTTTTTCATTATCAGAACCCCAGGTATTTAACCAGTCGCGAACTTCTTCACCATTCAGATGTCGGCCTGTTTTCTTATATGAGCTCCAAGAGGCTAAGGCCTCCTGTTTGAAACTTATCCGAGCTTCTTCTCGTTCAACGTAATCTCGAATTGCTTCGCGCATGATCCAATGTGCTGAACGATGCTGCATGTCAGCCAAATGCTGTACACGACTTTTCATTTTGTCATCAAGTTTGACTGATGTCGGCATACTAAAGTTCTCTTTATTAAAAGGTAGTACCTCTTAATACTTTAGCATAAATTAATGATCTTCTCTGTTTGCTGGTAGCATGATAACGTAGGAGGTCATCTTTCATGCTCTTGCTTCTATCCCTTAATAAATCCAACATAAGCGATATCAATCTGTTTCTTCTAACCACAAAGAGTAAAATAGATGATTGAAGGACAATAACCCTCTAGGATCCACACCATGCCACCATGCCACCATGCCACCATACCACCAAGTCAACTCATACTGTTGCCTGAACCGTCCCACAAGACTAACTTGGCAATCAAAATATTGTAATTAAAAAGTAAACTGGTTAAGGTTGTGGCTAATTTAATCCTGCCTACAAGAAATGCCTTATTTATGCGTCCCAATCCTCATCCTGAACTTGAAGTAACACAGCTTAATTGGCGTGTGGTTAAAATGCTTTGGCCATATTTGTTAGAATTCAAATCGAGGATAGTTTTTGCCATTATCTGTTTGGTATTAACTAAAGTGGCCAGTGTTTATTTGCCTTTTATTCTAAAAGACATTGTTGATACTTTAGATACTCAACAAGACAACCGTGTGTTTCTGGTGCCATTTGGCTTAGTTGCTGCTTACGGTATGGTGCGCTTGACGGTAGTATTATTAGCAGAAATTCGAGATACCTTATTTGGTCGGGTTACTGAACGTGCTATTCGGCGTGTTGGTTTAAAAGTGTTTCGTCATTTACATCAACTGGATTTAGATTTTCACTTAAACCGTCAAACCGGTGGCCTTTCCAGAGATATTGATCGCGGCAATTCAGGCGTTAGTTTTTTAATGCGTTTCATGGTTTTCAATATCGTTCCTACTATGATTGAAATTGTGATGGTGATCACTATTTTATGGGTAAATTATGGCATCTGGTTTGCTGTTATTACTGCAACATCAATTATCAGTTATATCACCTATTCAATTTATGCCACTGAGTGGCGTACCCGATTTATTCGTGCAGCGAACAAAGCTGATTCGTCAAGCAATACCAGAGCAATTGATAGCCTGCTGAATTATGAAACTGTAAAGTATTTCACGAATGAAAATTATGAAGCTAAGGCTTACGACGAACAGCTGTCTCATTGGGAACAAGCGAAAACACAAAACAGACTGTCGTTGTTCGCGCTTAATGCCGGACAAGCAATAATTATTTCATTGTCAATCACCGCAATGCTTGGTTTAGCCGCTTATCAGGTAACGTATCAACAAATGACATTGGGTGACTTTGTGTTGATCAATGCCTTTATGATGCAATTGTTTATTCCGTTGAACTTTTTAGGTTTCGTATATCGTGAAATTAAAAATTCACTGGCGAATATTGAAAATATGTTTGGTTTGTTACTTAAAAATCCAAAAGTTCAAGACAAAGAAGATGCAAAAGAATTGAGTATAGATAAGGGCGGTATTCATTTTAATAACATCTCTTTTGCTTACCATAAAGATCGTCCCATTCTGAAAAACATTTCTTTTTCTATAGGAGCAGGGAAAAAAGTTGCGGTAGTGGGAGACAGCGGCTCTGGCAAGTCTACCTTAGTTAAATTATTGTTCCGTTTTTATGACGTTAATCAGGGAAGCATTAGCATTGACGGGCAAGCTATTGACCAAGTCACACAACATTCATTACGCCAAAACATAGGCATTGTGCCGCAAGACACCGTGTTATTTAACGATACATTGCTTGAAAACGTGCATTATGGAAATCCACTAGCAAGTAAAGAAGAGGTTTTAAAAGCTATCGACATGGCTCATTTGTCTGAATTTATCAGTTCTTTACCCGATGGTTATAATACTCAGGTGGGCGAACGCGGCTTAAAGCTTTCAGGTGGTGAAAAACAACGTGTGGCCATTGCCAGAACCATTTTAAAGAACCCTGCTATTTTAGTGTTCGACGAAGCAACATCGTCATTAGACAGCCATTCAGAACAAGCCATATTAAATGCGATTAAAGAAATAGCCGTAAACCGTACCAGTTTAGTGATAGCCCACAGGTTATCGACTATTATTGATGCCGATACGATTATTGTGCTTAAGCAAGGAGAGATTATTGAGCAGGGCAATCATCAGGAATTATTAGCACAGCAAGGTTATTATCAAAAAATGTGGATGTTGCAGCAATCCAGCTGATAAAATAACAACATTGATCGATAAAACTGAATCTTGAAGAAACTTGATATTATAGCGTAGGGTGGGTTGCCAAAGGCGTAACCCACTAATAAAGCTCAAGAACTAAAGCATTCAAGCATTCAAGCACTCAAGAATTCAGGATCACAGAAAAGTTAAATAATGCAACCAGAGTCCACTCCTATTGGTAATTAAACAATGACTACTCAAAAAAACACAAACCAAGCAATTATTAATCAGACAATTGTTAACCAAACAACTATCAACCAAACAAAGCAATGGCTGGAAGAAATCATTGTCGGTATGAATTTTTGCCCTTTTGCCAAAAAAGAACTAGTTTCAGACACCATACATTATTATGTTTCAAATCAAGGACAAACCAAACTAGCCCTGGAAGAAGTGATTGAACAATGTCGTTACTTAGAGCAACATGATGAAATAGAAACTAGTTTAATTATCTTCAATAAAGGCTTTAAAAATTTCGATAAATATCTGGAATTATTAGATTATGCTAACGACTTGTTGGCAGACTCTGGCTATGAAGGAATCTTTCAACTGGCAAGTTTTCATCCTGACTATTGTTTTGAAGGAGAAGACATTGACGATGCCGCTAATTACACCAACCGGTCACCTTATCCAATAATTCATATACTTCGTGAAGAAAGTTTAGAACGGGTTTTGAATGTTTATAAAAATCCTGAGGAAATTCCTGAGAACAATATTGAAATAGCCAGAGAGAAAGGGAGTGAGTTTTTTCGGAAGGTGTTGGCGCGGATTCAGCATAAAGATTGATGTGGTAATTGAACTATAAGATGACAAATGACGGTAAGGGCACTGAGAATGAAGTTAATATTGTCAAGGGATAGTCGAATAAATGTCCTTTCATCGTTGTCACATATTTACAAATGCCAACAGCTTCACTTTGACAAGGGTAATTCAAAACCAACTTTTTAAGCAATGAAACTTAGTTTGAGTATATAGCTAGTGCCCGTCCATAAACGAATGTTTACTGCGGACGTCCCACTGGCACAATCTAAACACCACTATATAAGGTTATTTAGAATGACTAAACGCCCATATCTAGTAGCGTTTATATTGCACCATTGGATCGCCCTCGCTACGACCCTGT
>JABSOI010000193.1 GCA_013216015.1 Alteromonadaceae bacterium
CAAAAAACACTGACATCTATAAAGATTATGGGGGCGCTCAGTGGGATTACCTGGGCGCTGCAACGTCTAATCATTTGATGGCGTTAACCAAACAAGTCATTTTTGTTGATGAGTATACGCGCATTAAACAAGATCCCGGTAATGAGGGATCTTTAAGAACATTGTTTAAACGCCGCTTAACCGGCGCGCCATTTCCCACGTTAGTCGTGGGTTCCTCTCCAGGTATTCAAGGCGAAGATGATTTAGAAGTCATGATGGAAGAAATGGATGTCAGGTTGCAAATGAACCTGCCTTGTCCGTTTTGTCATGAAGAGCAAACCCTAAAATGGGGTGGTCCTGAATGTGACATCGGGATCTATTTCGACAAAGAAGGCAGCAAAGACGAACGGGCAGCCAGTACCCGTTATGAAGAATCAAAGGGGTCGTAGTAAATGATTTATGAAATATCAGTTACAATTTAGCGTACATTTTTATCCCTAAAAATTCTGCATGGTACTTTTCTGGTACTAAAATAAAAAACCCTTCACAACCTGTTGATTGTAAAGGGTTATGTTTGGTGGAGCGGGGGGATCGAACCCCTGTTCCTAAAATATATATTACCTTATATCTCGCATCATATATTTAAAACGGCAACATATCAACCGCAGCTCTTTTTACTTCTTCCACTCTTAAAATGTTGAGGGATCAAAGGGGTCAGAGTAATTGATAAATCAAATCGGCCCAATATCTAATGATTTATCAATTCTTTTCTATATTTTCCGACTTTATATCTCCCTCATTTTCGGTGATGAACGCAATATTTCTACAATCAATTACAACCCCTTTGATAATACTGTGACAAGCAATATTTAATTTGTGGTAATTATGTAGCCTTAGGGCTACAATCTAGTAATGAAATATGAAATATGAAGTAAAGCAAACTGACATTTTTAAAACTTGGTTTAAAAAGTTGAAAGATAGGCAGGCACTAAAAATCATTGCGTTAAAATTAACACGAGCGGTTAATGGGAACTTGGGTGATGTAAAGACACTTGGTGGTAATTTAAGTGAAATGCGTATTTTTGTGGGTAAAGGATATCGTTTGTACTTTACTGTTAAAAACCGTCAAGTCATAGTTTTACTTTGTGGTGGTGACAAGTCTAGTCAAAGCCGAGATATTGTAAAAGCAAGAAAATTGCTTAGTGAATTAGAGGATTAATCATGGTAGAACAATTAACAGAATTTAATCCATTTGAATTTATGGAAACACAAGAAGAAATTAATGAATTTCTGATGGAGTGTTATCAGGATAGTGATCCAAATACTTTTGTTATCGCGCTTGGGCAGTTAGTTAAACTCCATGGTTTTTCTAGTGTTGCTCAGCAAGCAGGTTTAAATCGTGAAAGTATGTATAAGACGTTTAACGGTAAAACTCAGCCCAAATGGGATACCGTAGTGCGAGTGTTGAAAACATTACATGTTAACTTATCCTTTGCTTGATGTTCGCTGGCCTATCAAAGGGGTCAGAGTAGAATGGCACTAGGTTAAGGATTATCAATATATAAATCAATACAGTAGCGCCATGCGTAGTATTGTATTGCTTTAGGCGAATCGATGTAATTTACAGCGTAGTCCTTTAGAAATAGCAACCGAATGATTTTCAAATTAAAGACACACTTCAGGAAATATAAAATAAATAACTGATTTATAATAGGTTTTATCTTAACCTAGTGCCATTCGGGTCAGAGTAATTGATAAATCAAATCGGCCCCATATCTAATGATTTATCAATTCTTTTCTAGATTTTCTGACTTTATATCTCCGCTCATTTTCGGTGGTTAGCGCAATATTTATACAATCAATTACACTGACCCCTTTGATCACACTGACCCCTTTGATCACTGAACAAACAGCACTTGCTTCTAACGAAATGGTTCAAACCAGTGAGGTGGGTGGAGAACTTGCTAATACCTGTCAGCGAACCATTACCCAATTGGCACAACATGTGTCAAAAGCGTCAGAAGTTATTGCAGAATTAGATCGTAACAGTCAGCAAATTAGTAGCATAGTGCAAACCATCAGTAGTATCGCTGAACAAACGAATCTACTGGCATTAAATGCTGCCATAGAAGCAGCTAGAGCTGGCGAGCAAGGCCGAGGCTTTGCTGTAGTGGCCGACGAAGTTAGGGTTCTATCACAAAGTACACACAGCTCGACTGAAGAAATAATAACCATGATTTCAGTACTAGATACAAGTACAAAGTCCGCAGTCCAAATCATGGGAAGGTGCCATGAGTTAGCGAGTGCCAGCGTATCTGATGCTGAAAAAGCAACACTGAGTTTTGCCAACATAACTGTTGCAATAAAGAACATATCAGATATGGTAACACAAATAGCTACCGCAGCAGAACAGCAAACATCTGTAACGGAAGAGATAAATCGTAATACTACCTCTATCAATGAAGTATCAGCGCTATTTTTAAAAGAAGCAGAGAGAGGTATTAGTGAGGCTTCAGCATTACAGGGGCAAGCACAAAAAATGGGGACCTTGGTTAGTCATTTTCAATTAGACTAATTTGATTCACCCAATTTAATTAACGAAGTCAGCAATAAATTAGCTCGATGACTTGACCGCTGAATTTGGACTTCACATTAATCAAATAGATACGCAAATAATTTATAAGGAACTTACTTATCAGCTAAAGAAACGCGGTGAGCCTTAGGCCTAATCAATGACTAACGAAAAATAGGTCACAGTTAAGAACTTTTCAGTGGTAAAGAGAATGTTTATCTCTAACTCGTGATGGTGCGATAGTGAGACAGAAAATTACTAACTCACTGTGGGGCACTTAGTGAGATATGAATTATTGTGCTAATGTCTTATTTGATATTAGTAATTGTAATGTAAATTACTAATTTTTGAATGGGAGAGTTTTTTTACTGCTTTAAAATATAAAATGAAAAATAGTTTTAGACTGGCGGTCCGTTTTTAGTGCATAATTTATCGCACGAAAGCATTTGAAAACTATCATTCCTATGGTTAAAAATAGGTATGCTGACCTTTAGAGTTCATTGTTCAGTTTATTAATACTAATCGCACTAAATAAGTGATCATCTTCAAATGGTCTAAATCACCACTAGCTGCGTTGCCGACATGGATGTAGGTAATTAGGTTTTGCCTGGAGCAAAAAACCTGTGCTATTGGCAATTTATCCTCGATAACTGCTCCTGCGTTATCCTACTTACGTGCATCCATGCACTAATCATTGAATATTGATCACTTATTTAATGCGAATGGTATAATGAAATTGGTCTGAAGGTATAGGCATTGAAAATACTGCGATATATCAGATGGTACAGCCAAAAAGCCCCATAAAAATCAACTTCTAACAAAACTAAAACGGAAGTTTAATATAAAGAATAAGGGTTAATCCTCCTAAAAACACCTTAAAGCCCATTGTCATCCATTGATTACAACGGGCTGTTCAAGGTTTACACTGTATTTTTTGAACGCTAAATTATCGTTAGATTGATATTAAGCATCATAAAATATACAAGCCCATTAGTTGGAGCTAGTTCAGTAATAACAACAGAGCGGCACCACCACCAAGTATAAGACTAATCCCTTCAGAGATAAATCCAACTTCAATGTTGCCACTGTTGAAGACCCTACCAGACTCAGAGATAAATCCAACTTCAATGTTGCCACTGTTGTAAATTCTACCGGATTCAGCGATATATCCGACTTCAATATTACCACTGTTGAAAACCCTTCCTGACTCAGCAACATACCCGACTTCAATATTGCCACTATTATAAACTCTTCCTGAATCAGCTAAATATCCAACTTCAATATTGCCACTATTAAAAACTCTTACAATCATAACATTTCCTTTGTTTTTGTTTAAGTCTATAAGATTATAGTATAATAAAAATTAAATGAAACTACTCAGTACTTAATTTAAACCAATGTAAAAATCAAAAAATCAAAAAATCAAAAAATCGACTTGCTTGATCCTTTCGTGTCTTTATTCTACTACTTTCCAAGTATACTGGTCTGAGATTGTATCTTTTGTTCTTCAAGGTAAAAATTTTTATTATAATGTATAGTTAATCTGAAAATCATCAATGGACAATTTATTTCATCTCATTAAGTACCCCTAATGCCTTAGGTAGTTAAATTTGAATTTATACAATACTGAATTTTTCATATAAAAAAATTATCACATTTTCATTGATGAGTTATTTCTTCTTTGTTAAGGTTTTTAGATACCAGCCAGTACACCAAACTTATCAACCACTCATACTCACAGGGCTGGTGTCTAAAA
>JABSOI010000194.1 GCA_013216015.1 Alteromonadaceae bacterium
CAGGGAGCAAGTCGCTGACCGCAAGATTGTCGATATTATTCAAAATATCTTTAAAAATGCGACTTGACCCCTTTCTCTATAAAAATGCGACTTGACCCCTTTCTCTACCTATAATAGATAACTACAGCAACGTAGAAATATTATACTAGCACATTAACAATCTCATGAAGGAACGTGCGACTTCGCGCTAGACTAAACTTGCCTATTATTATCCCTACAAAAGCTAATCCGAATCCTTTTATTCTGTGATTTTATTCAAAGGACTTTTTAGTTCGCATTGCTGACGTTAGCTATCGGTTGCTCTTTAGGTCAACTGATCGCTAAAAGAAGACATCCCTGACTACATAGCTAAGGCTAACTGCTGCCACCAAGGGAACATTAGGTCATTAACGTCAAACTGTACCTCGGATTTGGTTTTGTATCGATAACGCTAAGTTAAGCGCCTTGTTAAGCAATCTGAAGATGAAAATACTCAGTAAGCTATTGCACAAATAGTCGCGATTAAACCAAGTTAACCAAGCTACTGATCCGCCACTCCCAGTAAACTTGGATTTTGAATAAAAACCTGCAAACGTTTCAACTCATTTTTAGAGAAGTTTTCCTGTGCATAAGCTTTTAATGCTAGTTGTTTTTCTGGTATAGATAACGCGTTTTGTTGGTTGTTAGCAAAAAACACCTTGTAACTGTTAACACGCGCTTTCCAATAATTTTCGCTTTGTTTTACTTTTTCAATGCGTTCATTTATTTCAATGCTATTAATGGGGATAATTTGGCTTTTACCGGCAATATAATCAGCTATATTTGCCGCTTCTAGGCTCGGCAAGTAAACGTCTCTATCTTTCTCATCCATCTGGCTAATTTGATGTAAAATAAGCGCCTTCTTAGCTTCAACAGATAAACTTTCATCTTGCTGAATAGCAAGCCTAGCTAATGCTTGTTTATCGTATTTATTGTCTTGAGCGAAAAAAGCGTCTATTTCTGGTTGGTTGAAATAATCAAGTTGTCGTTCGTGCGCTAAATTAATAAATGACAGGGTTTCTTCAAGATCAATTTGTTGGCTAATATCGGGCCCCGCTTTTTTAATATCTATCAGTGATACTTTATAGGCTTGATAACGGCTAAATAAATCAAGAAAATAGCCTTTTTCTAGCGTTGATAATTTTAATTTTTTTATAAGCTCATTCAGTAGGTCGTTTATTGGCTGCTGAGTGTCTAGATGTTTTTGTATTATTTCGTCAAATGCCCATCTCAACTGGATGTTGAGCTGCAAAGATAATAGAGATGCTAACCGCCAATTAATAACTTTATTGTGCTCATTGTTATTAACAATAACTGGCTTTTTAATCAGCAAACTTTGTTGAGGTGATGATGCTTTACTATTAGCAATATCATCATTGCTGGTGTTAAGGCTATTTAATTGAAAATATACCCCTAAAACGACTGCGGTGAGTATGCTCACACTGATACTTACTATAAAGAAATGTTTTTTTACCACTATATAATCCAAACGATCAGCTTTTATTGAAGGTGTGTTGGTTTTTAGCAGACATTAAAAAAATATTAAAAATATAATCTGTAAAAACCAACACCGCTTATTTATCTTTTTATAAGCCCATACTGGCTAAATCATTTACATGATTTCTGTATAGTGTTTCTGGATTAGTTTCCCACCAGCTCACCAAACCGAATAGGTGATTCACTTCGTCAAGGTGATTCATTTTATAATCGTCCTTAATTACTTTACCTAAATGCGAGCTGCATATAGATACCGCACCGTCATTCGCCTCATTAAAAGCGATACTTGTTAAAGCTAAGGCAGCATCGGATGCATCTAAAATATTAGTTGTTGGAGAGCCACCAGACCATGAATAATAGTGTACGCCATTGCTAGCAACTTCTTCACCTTCACCACAATAATATTCTGGCACACCTTCTGGGTATGTTTCATTAAATTCAATTGTGCCAATTGTAGTTAAAGAATGAGTCATCGCTAAGCCATCAATAGGGAAATCATCACCACCAGAAGCAAAATTAATTACTACCCCTAAAGCATCAAAGCCACTAACTATTAATGCCTCAGTCAATGAGTCAACGGGCACGGCACCGCGTAATACATCAGCAAGACCACTACCCCAATTAACACCACCGACTGACGTTACCGAGGCAACCATTTCTGGGTTTAAGCTGGCAACATAACGAGAGGTTGGGCCGCCATGACTATGACCGATTAGATTAACTTTTTCTGCACCTGTTTGTGCTAGTACCGCTTGCACGTATGTTCGAAGTTGCTCACCGCGCATTTCAGTTGAATTAAACGCTGAAACTTGTGCAACAAAAACTTCTGTACCTTGTTGTCTTAAGGTGTTTGGGATGCGGTAAAAATAATCAATACCGAGGATATCGTCAAATCCCAGAAAGCCATGTACTAACACGACGGGGTATTTTGTCGCTTGTGCTTGAGCTGATGACGGGGTATATAAGTTAACTAACAATACTAAGGCTACATATAAACATACTTTCATAATATTTCCTTTTATTTATTATTTATTACTTTTTAATTTTATTTATAGATATTGTTTCGGCTAGAACCGAAGTGTTGATTATTATCTGAACAATTTGTTTTGTGCAAGTGGCTACTTTTTATTCGCGGCTGATAAATCATGTTTTATTAAAAAATGGAGGTAAAAATATTAAGCTTTATTTTTTGCCGTTGATTACAGTCAATAATGCTTTTGATTTTTTATTATTACTTGTTTTTATTCAGTTGGTTAATGTGTGTTTTGTTGTTTTTTATAATTTAAAGTAAAGGTGTATAAAGTCAGTCGGCGTGGTCTGATCTGTTGGCCAAAAAATAATATAAATACAACTTATATTGAAAATATCAATAGAGAAAATTGATTTTGTGAATGTTTATACCCATAACTCTTCAAGTTGCAGGCGTCAGTGTTTGAAAGTTGTCATTAATCCAACTGTCTAACGTTTCAGCTATTTCTGGTAGGGTTTTAACAAAAAAAGCATTGAGTTTCTATTTCTTGCATGTTCATTCATTACTTTCCAAAGCCGCTCTATTGGGTTTAAATTGGGGCTATATGGCGGTAGGTAATGCCGTTTGATTAAGGCTTTTTTCCGCTTCTTTAAACTCTCCTGAGCGGTGGTAACCTGCACCATCAAGAATGAGGTTGATTACACAATTATTAGGATAAAAAGCCCTCACTTTTTTGAAAAAATCAATGATTGACTCACCGTTAACTGTTTTTTCATATTGCTCAATAACAGCATCTTGAAGGTGCCCCAATCTGATAGCACCCACGATATTAAGACGTGTGCGGCTATCGGTGGTTTTTATCGGTTTATCACTGCCTGTTCTAATCCAACACATGATTTATTCATTAGAAAATATAGGGCAAAAAATAATTATTGCTAATGTCTATAGTGCGCACTGAGAAGTCATGAAAATGAAATAGTGAAGGTCAGCTTTCGTATCAAAGTGACCATTAGATTGGATGATTTTACCGATGAATTATGTCGGCTGTGTGCTAAAAGGGAATATTAGATTGTCCAATCTAATATAGCCTAAATCATAAACTCCAAAATAAAATTTGAACAAATCCTCATACCCTAACCATTAGCAATATCCAAACTAATTTGTTCCATCACATCTTTATTGTTACGTTGATACAAACGCAAATAAGTTTTAGACCCCGTAATACTGATCGAATCAGCAATGGCTTCCATCGCTTTTAACCACTGTTCGTCTTTAATAGCTAAACGGCGTAAACCTAAAATACGCGTTACTGAAATATTGCCTGCTTTATCGGTTTGAAAGGCATGTTCAACTAACGCTTTAATGTTGTCGTTACCGCCTTGTGTCCAGCGATGAATGCAATCATCAATTAGTGATTTAGCTACTTGTAAGCGTTCATCAAAGGTAATGTTTTCGTTAATGCTGCGCTTGATCATATTTCGGCCATCATTTGATGCCAGGCTAACATTACCTTTTTTACCTCCTATTTTTTGCCCGTATTCTGCAGCAGAAAGTTCAATGAAGTCTTGAATTTGCATTAGGGTTTTAATTTTGAATTCTTGTAACTTTTGGCTAAGTTCTTTGCCTTCGTCAATAATTTCATTCACCAATTCATCACGTAATAAATCAATAGCTTCTATCTTCGATTCTGGTACCAAATAACCCACCGCGTTAGTGCGGTAACCCGCTGGTACGTCATTCGTTGTTGATGTAAGGGTGTT
>JABSOI010000195.1 GCA_013216015.1 Alteromonadaceae bacterium
TGCCACCCACCCAAAAAAGGAATTTTGCTTATAACTAAAAAGCATAAGGTTTTTATACCAGTGGAGCACACAATTTATTGATAAACACAAAAATAGCTCGGATGACACATAAAATAGGAAATGAACTACCGAATTGGCCGTATTTCACGAACCATTGAATATCAGCTAGTTGCTGAGAATAGTAGAAGACAGGATTAATAATTAAGTCAGGCTGTATTGAGTAAATTATTACTCATAGTAATGTTTCGCCGTCGTTTTAATTTTTGATTTTGACAAAATTTACTTATCGCGTCTGGCGAACCAACA
The DNA here is from genome assembly GCA_013216015.1 of Alteromonadaceae bacterium. Lineage (GTDB taxonomy): Bacteria > Pseudomonadota > Gammaproteobacteria > Enterobacterales > Alteromonadaceae > JABSOI01. The sequence continues at coordinate 307 of JABSOI010000195.1, forward strand.
GCGCCTTTGAAAGAATGTTCAAAATTTGTAGTGAGTGTAAACCAGTTTTCGGGTGAAATATTTAAGCGGGTAAGGATAGGCGGAATAGCATCATCAATAAACCCTCGTTTATTGAGATGAATACATCGTCCAGTTAAATCAACGAGTTCTAAATAATCTTCTATAACGAAAGGTAAGCCTTTGGGCATCTCTTTTTTAGGGTTACCGACAAAGGGTGAAAGCTCGACAGGCTGTTTACCTTCTTTTGCTGATTTTGTTCTTAGCATGATGCTGGTGTGGGCTGAAGTTTCGGGTGTGTCAGCCATTTTTGCTCTTACCGGATTTAAGTCAACGTAGGCTAAGCACGCAGCTAATGCTGCTTCATCAAGTAATGCCTGAACCTTATATAGAGATTTAGAGATTTTGGGTGCCACCCACTCAAAAAAAGAATTTTGCTTATAACTAAAAAGCATAAGGTTTTTATATCAGTGGAGCACACAATTTATTGATAAACACAAAAAATAGATCGGATAACACATAAAATAGGAAATGAGTTAAAGTACCGCCGGCATAGTCGGAGGCTTATTAGATGACGCCCTAAAAGGGCTAAAGTAAGCGCCCGAGGCGCAGTAAATATCAAACTTTAGGCGATCCAAATCGTCATACTTCTTTTCTGGACTTTGTCCGTTTAGCCTTATGATCTAACCCAGCGGATTGATACAAAAAATCTCTGCTCCAAGTAACTGGTTCACATTGTCATTATATGCTTTCTTTTGTTGTCAATTTACGCTTGAAGCGTCAATTAATGACTCTTCAAGCATAAGGTGACGAATTGTGACAAAGCATCTGAGAAAATTGCTAATTCAACCATAAGTGCCTACAACAAAGAATGTAGCCACTTATAGGGACTCCCTTGCAGAAACATGAAAGTAGAACTCCCAGCCAATGTGGTTAGCGAATTCTACGCTGAATAGGTCGATATTATATTAGCCATTTACGACTTTGAGGTCTTTTTTGCATCTAATCCTCCACACTTAATGTGACTCAAGCGGGTTCTGCAAAATGAAAGACCTGGCAGCAGGAACTAATACAACTAATACAACTTCTCAATGATTTTTACCCTAAGGAGTTACTCGCTCTGGGTTACCACCGATACATAAGAAAAATTAAAACACATTTCATCATCTGAGCCAAATCCACCATACACAGGTTTGTTGGTGTGATTAGCAAAATCACATTGCACAGACAAACGTGTATCTTTAAAATTCTGGGCTTTTATTATTTTTGGCTGAGTTAAAGTAAAGTCTCTTTGCCAGTTAAGATCCCAGCGTGGGATCTCTAATAGTGTTTCATGGTTATTTTTACCGTCGCTTATTGTCGTTTTTCCTGATATACCGTATGAATGCATGTGTATATTAACCGAGTGCAGCTCTATCGAATTAATTTTATTTGGTTGGAGCTTTAAAATTCGAGTTGCTTCTTTAGCTATTTCAGTAAAATTGGTACTCACATCAAAACTACGTTTTTGACCTGCGGGGATCACCATAGATTTGTTGCGTTTTCCTGTTAACCATTTGTTTTGAGTTAAAGGAAAATTAAACGATGGCTTGGTCACATGATCACTCACTTGAAATTCCATCATGCTACCCTGATCTGATTCTCCTGGTGCAAAAGCGGAATAATAATGTATTTGTATCACTAAAACTGAACCAGCTTGTACCAAGATCCCTGTATCTTGAGGAAACTCGTAGCCACTCATTCCCGGTGCCCAGTGAGATAACCAAAAACGTGAATCATTCAGCTTTTTAACACCATCAGGATATTGAAGTTCAAAATTTTCCTTTTCTTTTTTATTACCTAGACGATCTGGCACAGCGCCACCGAAGCATTGGTAACCTGCTCCTTTTTCTTGTTTTTCAAGGTATTTAATAACTGGTGCCATTTCAGGGGTGATCACATGGGCCACCAAGTGATGCGCAATTTTTAAATTACCCGGCATGCCTTTAAATCCGGTAATATATTTATCTTCTTGATAAGGCCAGTCAACGACGAAACAGCGATAATCATCTTTCTTGTTTTGATTGGGTAAATAACGTTGACCTGGCAAAACTGGCAATTTGAGATCAGGGTGAAAAAGTTTCTTTTCAATGATTGAAACTGGTTTGGTATTGGCCTGATCTGGCGAACCTTTTTTGAAACCAGTATTACTCCATTGTTCGAATAATGATATTTCTTCATGATTTAAAGAATAATCATCGACATAGGTTTGATGGCCAGCTTTAGCAAGCCAGGGAGGCATACGCTTTTGTTTAACAGCTAAAGTCATCGCTTCTTTGAATTGGTAGCTGGTTTCAGGGTTTTCAAATGAAAAGGAAACGCCTTTTTCGGAATGACAGGTTAAACATTTTTGCCCGATAATCGGGTAGATATCACTATAAAAGGTTGGGTCTTTAGCTTTGTCAGCGACAGAGGCTGTTTTATAGCTGTTAAAAGTTAATGTGCAGATTAAAACACTTGTGAGCGTTCCTAATATAAAATATGTTTTTTTCATGATTTTTCTTCTACCTTGAAGCAGCTAATATTATTATAATAATTTTTTAAAAATAAAGAGGTCTTCACTATTAATATGTCCAGAGTGACGATGTACAACTTTGCCATCAGCATTAATAAAAAGGATGGTTGGAACCGTTTTAATTGCAAACCAGTTAGTTAACTGTTCGTTTGCATCAATAAAGTAGCGTTCGCTATGTTTCTTATACAGTTGATGTTGTTGGATAGCATTTAGTGCTGTTTGTCTGTTGTCATCAATGCTAATCGATAAATATTGGGTATTGGGGTATTGTTTAACTATGTCATGCAGATCCCACATTACTGAGCCACAACTGTGACACCAACTTGCCCAAAACTGTAGTATTAATGGTTGTCCTGATTTTACCGTCGCCTGAAATTGATCAACATCACTTAAACTGACGATATCAAGAAATTTGGGTAAACCAAGCTTTTGTTCATCAGGGTTTTTACTAGAGGCTGCCATGTTAAACGAAATGACACACACAAAAACAAGAAATGTTTTGAAAAAAAAGCTAAAACCTTTTGCCATAGATTGCAATCCTTAATGTAATGTTTTGCCAGTTTCCATCCAGCAGTATTCCAATTAATGAATAGTACAATTCATTCCCTTGAATTTAAAGTGTTTTCATTTCTTTTATATTTGATTAAGATGCGATTAAGATGCCACCCACCCAAATGCGATTAAGATGCCACCCACCCAAAAAAGGAATTTTGCTTATAACTAAAAAGCATAAGGTTTTTACGATTAAGATGCCACCCACACAATTTATTTACGATTAAGATGCCACCCACCCAAAAAAGGAATTTTGCTTATAACTAAAAAGCATAAGGTTTTTATACCAGTGGAGCACACAATTTATTGATAAACACAAAAATAGCTCGGATGACACATAAAATAGGAAATGAACTACCGAATTGGCCGTATTTCACGAACCATTGAATATCAGCTAGTTGCTGAGAATAGTAGAAGACAGGATTAATAATTAAGTCAGGCTGTATTGAGTAAATTATTACTCATAGTAATGTTTCGCCGTCGTTTTAATTTTTGATTTTGACAAAATTTACTTATCGCGTCTGGCGAACCAACAGCGCCTTTGAAAGAATGTTCAAAATTTGTAGTGAGTGTAAACCAGTTTTCGGGTGAAATATTTAAGCGGGTAAGGATAGGCGGAATAGCATCATCAATAAACCCTCGTTTATTGAGATGAATACATCGTCCAGTTAAATCAACGAGTTCTAAATAATCTTCTATAACG
>JABSOI010000196.1 GCA_013216015.1 Alteromonadaceae bacterium
CGATATCATCCAATGATTGAAAAAATTTCTGCATTAATCTATTAAATATAAATTTACACAGACCTTCAATAAAATTTGTTTATTTATTGCACAAATTTATTTTTTCAAATTAACGTTATAGTGTGTTAACCAATGGTTGATGGGAAAATGGTTTAGATTAATTGGATCGGTTGATATTAAGTTGGGAAGTTACAATTAACACCATCAGGAAATGGGGCAACAAATCGATTACCACATTCATCTTCAAGTATTTGTGCTTGGTACTCTGTGACAACACGCTTGAATTCAATATCGATGACTTGACGGGTTTCTACGCCTAAATCTTTGTAATTACCCGGTGGTAAAAGTTCTCTATCAACCGTTAATTTATGGAAGACATCTGGATTATCATCAAGCGGTAGAGTTGAACCTTTATGACCTTTTTGTCCACCAGTGTTCTTGTCACTATTGTTCTTTGGTTTTTTATTTCTGTTTGGATCAGACGATGGTGGTTTGCTGCTGTTACGGCTATTGAGACCTAAACGCTGACACAGTAGAGTGACTATCAGTAGCAATAAATCCATAGCAGTACGCATTGAAGGTGATAACGTATTATCCGCTTCAATTTGTTGTTTTATATTTTCAATATTGGACTCAATATCGATACCGCTTACTTTCATATACTCACATTTAGCGCTTGTGAAAGTAATAGAATAACGGCTGCAAAGGATCAAGCAAGTCGATCCTTTTTTATTTTTTACATTGGTTTAAATTAAGTGCTGAGTAGTTACAAAATATTTATATAGCCTCCGTTAACGATTTTTATATTTTACTGCGAAAATGATGTACAAGGTGATGGTTGACAAAATAAGAAAATTAACAGTTTCACAACATGCCTTAGGCGATAAAAGCTTAGTTAAGAATTGTAATACTGTTTTATGGCTGAGGAAAATTGTTTATAAAATTCTAAATTGATCTTTGAATTGACACAATTACTTGACGACTTTAAAAAAAAGAGTGAGAAATCAAGCCTTAGCCTTTTCATTCTACCATTTATGGGTATATTATATAGCAACAATACAATTGATACTCAATATTAATGAGAGGACCGTTTGGCGTTGCATTGAAAATGCTCATAAGCAATTAATCGGTAAACTAAGGGAGGTTGAATTACATGTCTGAATTAAATATTTATGATATTTGGAATATCGTTGAGAGTTCACCACCTCGTTTACGAGAAGCTAAACTTGATGAATTGTGTGGTGATGATGAAGAATTGAAAGCCGATATCCGAAATACAATCAATATTTGTAATGAACCTGATATTGCAACCAATATATGGTCTGGATATCTTAAAAAATTTGTGGAAGGTGATTTTAAACCAGAAAAATTAATCGGTCAAAAAGTGGGTTATTATACGTTGGTCCGCTATATAGCTGAAGGTGGTATGGGTCACGTTTACTATGCAGAGCGCCATGATAATATATTGCTAAACCAAACAGCCGCGATTAAAGTTATTAAGCCCCATCTTGTTAATTTGTTCGACTACGACTTAATTAATCGTGAAGCTAATATAATGGCGCAGCTAGATTACAAATATATAACCAAAGTATTCGATGCTGGTGTGATTCAATATGATGCGCTTAAACTACCATGCTATGTAATGAGCTATATCGAGGGAAGCGATATTGCCGAACATCATTCATCATCTCTCTACTCACTAGAAAATCGGTTGAATTGTATTTTAAAAATCTGTAAAGCTTTGCATTTTTCCCATAAAAGCGACCAGAAAATTATTCATTCAGACATTAAACCCGCCAATATTTTAATGAATTTAAATGGTGATCCTAAACTTTGTGATTTCAGTATTGCCCAACGAGCTCATTGTGTGGCTAAAAATCACAATGTGAAATATGCTGAGGCATTTAGTACCCATTATTCATGCCCTGAACTTAAAGAAGGGAAAAAGTTAACCGTTGAATCAGATGTTTATTCACTCGGTTTAGTGTTATATCAAATTATTACCGATATAACGCCCCCTTTTGATATAAAAAATAACTTACCAAGTAAACATCTATCTTCTTCGCCTGACAATGAAAAATATAAACGCTGGTTGCCTGAATTAGACGCCATTATTCTTAAAGCAACACAAATAGATCCCCAAAAACGCTTTCATTCAATGAAAGAGTTTTCTGACGAACTTCGTAATTTTATAACGTTAAAAAAAGTAAATTGTTATCAAGGGCGTTTTAAATATGATCGCTATAAATACTTCTTTTTACATCCTGTTCACGCTACCTTGGGTCTTGTTGGTGCGGCCAGTATTTTATCCTTTTTCACTATCGTTCTTGTTTCTTCTTCCTGGTTAATACAACAAACAACCGACAGTGAACTAACAGCAAAATTAGCTGATAATTATGCCAAGGGTATTGTTAATTTTAATGTTTACCATCAACAAGCAATACATAATGGTTTTGATATTATAGAAACCCATAGCGATGCCTCACCCGGGCTTATATATCAACACAGCATGGCCTTAGCAAAAATGGCTGTTAACCAAGGTGACTATAATGCTCATTACGATGCTATAACAGCCTACAAAAAAGCCCTTACTGTAGTAGATCCAAAAGACTTAGCGTTGACAACTGCATTAATGGCAAAAAGTTATTTAGCTATTAATGATGATAAAAAAGCCATGTCTATTATTGATCCCTTACTAAATTCCTTAGCTGAAAATGGTTTTACAAACATCAGTGAGGCACATGCTTTCTTAGAAATATTTGAAAGTGACGTTAAATATATTTCTGCTGATTATGATGATAAAAGATCTGACTTGGAACTGTTAAACAAAATAGATAAACAATATGGTAAATTGCTTTCAAAAAGCTACAGATCACTAAACCATTATTACCAGGCAGTAGAATTATTTTATAATTTAGGTGGTACTGACGTTAGCCCAAGCAAAGGCGTTGTGGCTGAAGATTATGAAAAAGACCTGCACCCATCATTACTGCAAGCAAAAACATTAATAAACACCTCATTATCAACCATTGATAAATATCAAGATAATGCCAATCATCGAACCATTGCCACTAAAAATTTTAAAGCGCGTATATTATATGAACTGCAAGATTATCGTAAAGCAACACAACTGGCAAAAAGTTCGACTAACGATGCAGTAAGGCTGCTTGATATTGAAAATCCCCTTATTCAAAAAAGTTGGCGTAATCAATATATCATTTTGCGGTATTTAAATTTACACGCCGCGACTCAAAGTATCGAAAATGCGGTTACCTCCAGTGGTTTTTCTTATGCTTATAATGATATAGGTATGCTCGATACTTATTTGCTGGGTATAAGTTACTTGTATCAGGGTGATGTGATTAATATTCAAAAGCAAATTAACCAGGCATTTAAATACTTTGAAAAATACCAAAAAGATTCTGATCTGCGAGGTATTATCGGATTAGACTCTGTTACGGCTTTATTGATTAATTATTTGGAATTCACTAGTTTTGATAACAATAATGACGCTTTTATCAAGGTCGTAAATACATTAAACCAAGTAATGTTAAGAACAAAAAAAGATTTTCCTGATTACATGAGTGATTATGAAATGCAGATGGTACAACTATATAAACTATTTTCTGAAAGAAAATATAATGATGTGATGAATATGGTTGGAAATGTTATTACCGCAAGGAAAAATAAAACGTCTGATCAAAAAGATAAACTTTCCCAAATACTGCTTAATATGGCTATGATTGTAGCTCAAATAGAAAACAAACAAGAACTAGCATTAGAATTAGCAAATATGGCTGAAAAATTATTTATTTGGAGTGAATTAGAAAAAACACATTCACCCGTTAAAATGAATATATATTTACAATTAGCTAAAATATATCAAACCAACAATAAAACCGAAAAATACCATGATGCAATGGAACAAGCTGAAATAGTTTATACCACGCATTACAACACATTAACAAATAGTTTCTATGCACCTATGTTTGAACAAAATTTTCAATTAAGTTGGGTTCAACTACAAAAGCGGTGTGCGACACGAAGTTGCTATAAGAAGTTGTCTTCCCATTAAGGAGAAGACCATCCGTTTTGC
>JABSOI010000197.1 GCA_013216015.1 Alteromonadaceae bacterium
AATTAAAATTTGCAAGATTGCTTTACTTATGTCCTTCTATAAATTTTCTCTTTATAAAATGGCTGGCCTAGTTAATTCCCTCCTTTAGGCCTAGTTAATTCTTATAAAATGGCTGGCCTAGTTAATTCTTGGCCTAGTTAATTCTTATAAAATGGCTGGCCTAGTTAATTCTTTGAAAATAGTAGAAAATACGTTTTCATCTCGGTAAATACTACCTTTAGGCCCCATTAATCGACCATGGCTAAACTGCGACCAGTTCCAACTTAAGTATTGATCGTTTGACCAATAAACATAATAGGTGACTAAGACGCCCATTAATATTGCCATGTATTTAATGGCAACTTCTGAGGCGACTAAACCCAAGGCAACAAAATACATTATCATGATGGTATTTAGGGTTTCCAGCACCACTTCGGCTCTGATCCCGGCTGAATATAAATCAAACGGGCTAAATATATGAGCAAGGTGCATCATGCCCCACATTGCCAGCAAAACCAGGTTTTGCCGTTTTTTATAGATGCTGTAATCAATTTTTTTATTTAGCGCACAAATACCCCAGCCAAGAATGGTCACTATCGCTAAAGACCTTGAAGGTGATAGCCCCTCAAAGTGCCAAAACCAAATATATTGTGGTTGCATACGCCAAAGTCTAAATAGACGATAGCGGCAATCCAGGGTTTCTTGAATATAGTTAAACAAATTATCGCAAAAGAAAATAATACTAAATAATAACCCAAGGGTATGTCCTTATTCTTTATTAAAAGCTGGTGTGGTTGAGGTTATTTATATTTGTGAAAATATGGTTTCGGCTTTAATTTTGTGAATTTTCCAGTCGAGCGTTGCCGCGGCATGTACTCTTGCTTTTTGGCCCATGAGATGGCGTTTTTGTGGATCATTTAATAACGCCAATAAAGTATGGCTTAAGGTTTTTGGTTGATTACAGTCGATAATAAAACCGGTTTCACCAATAATCATGGTTTCAGCGGTACCACCAGAATCGCCGGCAATTACCGGTTTTGCACAGGCTTGAGCCTCTACCAGCACCATGCCAAAACCTTCGATGTCTTGGCCGACAGTACGATTAGCTAAGGTAAATACATCACATTGTTGATAAGCCTGAATCATTTGTTCATCACTTATTTCATTCATAAATAAAACATTGTCTTGCAGCTGCAATTTTTGGGTTAATTTTTTTAGCGCTGACTTTTCATCACCATCGCCAATAATGACATACAAAACATTCGGTATGTCTTGCTTAATTGTCACCAGGGCTTTAATTAACATGTCCTGGCCTTTCCGTTTTTGTAAACGTCCGACCGTTAAAATTACCGGGCGATCTTGCCAGCCTAAGGCGTTTTTAATGTCGACATTTTTTTCTGCGGGAATAAACCGTTCGGCATCAACCCCAGGGTTTAATATTTCCACTTTTGCTGCCGGTACTTGCCAATTATTTAAAATAAGATCTGCCGTATTTTGGCTATTGCAAATTAAGCGATTGGCATTATTAAGTACTTTTTTGACTAGCCAGGTTAATTCTCGGCTGGTTGCTGCTGCTTCTAGATCTTCACCGTGGATGTAACATAAATAGGGCAGGGCGAGCAGTTTATGTAATAAATAACCTATCACGCCTTCCGGCAGACAGCGGCCACAATGTATTGAGGTGATTTTGTGCTGTTTAACCAGTTTTCTAATTTGATTAAATACCCGCCAATAAAAGGTTAAACCGGTTAAGCTTCTTATACCCCAGCTGTTTGAGGAAAGATTTAAGCGGTGTAAATTGAGGTTGTGACCTTGGTCAAATGCTTGGTCTCCCTTGGTATAGCCCGCGGCAATAATATAATTGTTTTTTGGCAGCCGGCTATAAAGCTCCCAAAACCAACGACCACTGCCGCCATTTTTGGGCGGGAATATTTCAGAAATAAGTAATGATTTTTTCATCTTGCTAAAGTGCCTTCATGACTAAATGTTAAGCCGTTATATAATTTTTGATATTGGGCATTTATGTTATTGGCAGAAAAGTGACTGTCAAACCTCTGTTTTGAGGCTAGGCCCAGGCTATTATTTTTTTTTGATAATTCAATAGCCTGAAAAATTCCCTGAGTAAATCACTCCAAATAGCGAAGTCTTGTGAGTGGGCGGCGGTATTCCAATCAGACACCTTTTTATTTCCCGACAGCCACCTATTGTGAAAATATGAGAAAAAATCAGTTGCAGCATAGATGTTCTCTCTATTTTTGTTGCCAAATTTTGGTGTTTCGCAAACAAAACCAGAAGCAACTAGTTCATCCAAAGTATTTCTAATATGTGTTTTAGAGACGCCTAATGAGTTAGCTAGTTCAGTTTTCGTTCTTCCTGTCCATCTCCGAGATAAGGTATTCATGATCTCAAGATGATTTTTTGCCTCGTTAAAAAGAGATGTGAATAGTTCTTTATATTCATCTTCTAGTAAGGCTCCTGGTTCGAAGCATAATTTATGGATCGCTTGTGTGGGTGTCATAGAACAATCTAATGATTGTAGATATTTAGCCACTCCGCCGAGAGTCATGTAGGTGTCAGCTATTGTTTTGTTGCTATAATGTGAAAAACCACTTTTTAGCAAGAAACGTTTTGTATCATGTAAGTTAAATTGACTCATAGGCAACTTATGAGTGAGCCTTCCATGTAATGGCCCTTTGTTTTTGATAACCTTCTTCATCATATATGATGCAGCAGATCCACATACGATAAGTATTACGTTGGGCTTTCTTGATGCGTATAGATTCCAAAAATCACCTAACTCAGCTAATAAACCTGATTTTTGCGTATCCAACCACGGGAGTTCATCTATAAATACAACGAACTTCTTTTTTTCGCTAATTGTATCTATGTATTCTTTAAGGATGTCGAAAGCTTCCATCCAATCCTTAGCTTTCCTGTTTTTAAATGTTGCTTTTGCAGCCCCAATTTGGCGCAAAAAAGATTTTATCTGAATTGCTCTGCTTTCTTTGTATTTACCTGTAAATTCTAAATATGGCAATTTATTTTGTTGGCAAAAGTGAAGTATTGTTTCAGTTTTACCTATCCTTCTTCTTCCATAGGTAGCAAGAAAGGATGACTGTGGCATACGGGTTGTTTTTTCTAACAATTCCAGTTCTTTTCCCCTGGCGACAAACATTTTTTTCATTTTATACTCAACTGACCTTTACTATAACAGGATATTTCAGTTTACTAAGTGGGTTAAAAACCACAGATAATAAACTACTATAATATATGCGGCAGTGTTTTAGCAACCCTGAAAATCTATTATACTAGTTTACTAAGTGGGTTAAAAACTACAGATAATAAACTACTATAATATGTGTGGCAGTGTTTTAGGAGCCCTAAAAATCTATTATACTAGTTTACTAAGTGGGTTAAGAACTACAGATAATAAACTACTATAGTGTAGTGTTTTACTAATCCTAAAACGTACTATTGTCATTTTTTACTCGATTATATTTGGGATTATGCATGATGGAACACGTCAGGCAATCAGTTTAGCTGGGTTGCCATTTTGGGCAATGAGATAGCACGCGTAGCGGGTTAACATGATATCGCTGATTTCTAGCTGGCTGGCAGAGCCTAATTCAACCATTTTCCCGACATCGGTAAAATGGTCTTTAATTAATTGTCGGATACTTCGCAAGCTGTTCTCGCTTTACTAACGATATTGAGAAAATTGCGCCATTGATCACGTCAGGCAATCAGAAGGTACATTCAGTCTTATAATATCGATGCATAACCTAATCATAGTATTATTTTGGCGATTGTCTTCTCGTATATACGCCGTACTTTGAACTGATATTCTGCGTGAACTATTCCAATGTTACCTATTTGAGTTTCTACAGTTAAAGTAAGTGGCTTATGTTCTGTTAGGAAACATTTATTGGTGGTTGGTTACTTATCTTTCAGTGTTTGGGTTTTTGTTCCCCTCCTTTTTCCCCCTTTCTGTCGAGCTTAATGGCCTTAGTTGAAATCAAATAGTGTAACCTACTAGGGATTGCCAGCAAAATATCGCTGCCCACC
>JABSOI010000198.1 GCA_013216015.1 Alteromonadaceae bacterium
TCTGTCGCATCTTGCTTTTTTAGCCAAAAATGTTAAATTTAAAAATTATAAAATCAACAGGTTAAAAAAGCTAAAAATAGTAAAATACTCAAGATGCGACAGAACCAGTGGTTTTAGTAGTGGTATCATTGTTGTCCATATTTTTGTTGTTAAATACAATATCCATTTGCAGACTTTTTGAAGGCCAAGCAAAAACATTCTGAATACAGAAATCCTATATCAGTAGTTTAAATAAATTGTTTTTAGTCGTTTATATTTTTTTATGTGTGTGTGGGGGGGGGGGCAGTGCTTGCATTGAGTGTATTTCCATTACGTAAATTCTATCCTTTTTTAATTCGGAAATAATCATAAAAGAAATAAAACAAATTGTAAATATTTAAGATGCAAATAATTAACAATATAATTTCCTTATTTATGTATCCCAGATCAGACAATCCAAGTCATTTCTTAATCTAAATAACCTGTTAGTTGATTATAGCGAGTATTTGGCAAAACAAATTTTGCTCAACAAGTTTACAAAATATTTTTGAAGGTTAGTTTAAATTTATATCTAATACCTATTGCATTAGTCTCTTTCCACTAGCGAGTTTCAAAGACTGAGAGGCAATCTATTGATTAAATTGAATGGAAATTCAGGGCAAACTGTTCTCGACCCTAAGAGGGACTATTTATGGTTCTGTCGCATCTTGCTTTTTTAGCCAAAAATCTGAAATTTAAAAAGAATATAATCAATAGGTTAAAAAATAGAAAAATAGAAAAACAGTAAAATACGCAAGATGCGACAGAACCACTTATGTAATCATGTTGGTATATTTTTGATGACAGAGAACAAAATTAAACGTAATTTACGTAAAATAGGTATAAATTTAATACAAGTAGGTGATGAAATTGAATATAAAGGTTCACGAACATTGTTCTTTTTACCTAGAAACAACTTTCATTCTCATATGAAGGGAGAAATGTTAAAATTCTATCAAGAAATACATCAAAATATAAAGTTACAATTTTCCTTTATTCCTTTTACAAACCCTATTGATAAATGATCAGGTGAACATATTATGAACAATCCTTTTGACTATGATCTTGCATTTTCCCGTAATATTGGTTGGTTTAGTGAAACAGAACAACTGATTTTAAAATCAAAATGTGTTGCAATAGCCGGAATGGGGGGCGTTGGAGGTGTTAATTTACTTACGCTTATCCGTTTAGGTATAACCAAATTTCATTTAAGTGATTTTGACGAGTTTGCTTGTGAAAATACAAATAGACAAGTTGGTGCAAATATTAACACTTATGATAAAAAAAAATTAGATACTATGGTAGATATGGCAAGAGCTATTAATCCAGAAGTTGAAATTAAGGTCTTTCCTGAAGGAATAAATACCAGAAATATTGACGATTTTTTAGAAAATGTAGATTGTTACGTTGATTCTCTAGATTTCTTTGTTGTTGATATTCGTAAGATGGTGTTCAAACATTGCGCAGAAAAATCGATTCCAGCAACAACAGCAGCTCCAATAGGTATGGGAACTGCTTATTTAAATTTTCTTCCTGGAAAAATGACCTTTGAAGAATATTTTGGTTTGGATGGTTTTTCAGAAAATGAACAATATTTAAAATTCTTCTTGGGTTTAACTCCTGCAGCTCTACAAAAATCATATTTAGTTGATCCTTCCAAGTTAGACCTTGTAGGAAAAAAAGGTCCTTCAACTACAATTGGCTGTCAACTAGCAGCTAGTGTGGCTGCTGGGCAGGTTGTTAAAATATTTTTAAATCGAGGTAAAGTATTGAATGTTCCTTGGGGTTTACATTTTGATGTCTATACCAATAAATTTAAAAAAACATGGCGTCCAGGAGGGCATAAAAATCCACTACAACGTCTAGCATTTGCGTTAGGAAAGAAAAGATTTTTAGTTGATAAATCAATACAAAATAAGATTAACATAAAAAAATTAACAATTATTGAGCAAATTTTAGACTATGCACGTTGGGCTCCAAGTGGGGATAATACACAATGTTGGCGTTTTGAAATTATTAGTGATGATACTTTTGTAATTCACGCAACCGATACTCGAAACAATGTTGTTTATGATCTTAACGGGCATTCAAGTCATCTAGCTCATGGAATTTTATTAGAGACTCTTGAAATTGTAGCAAGTAAATTTGGGATAACACTAATAATTAAAACGGACTTGACAGATGATCAACAAATTAAGTTTACTGTACTCCTAAAAAAAGCGGAAAACTTATCTGAACACCCATTAGTGCCATTTATAAAAATTAGATCTGTGCAACGGAGAGCTATGGGAACTCGTAAATTATCGGATAGAGAAAAAGTTGAATTAGATAAATGTTTGCCCGTTGGTTATTCGATACAGTGGTTTGAAAGTTTTTCAGAAAAACTTGCTATAGCAAAACTTAATTTTTGTAATGCAAAAACACGTCTAACTATGAAAGAAGCATTTGTTGTACATAAAGAAATTATTGAATGGAAAGTACAATTTAGTGAAACAAAAATACCTGAGAAAGCATTAGGGGTTGATTGGATAACTGCTCGGTTAATGCAATGGATGTTTAAAAGCTGGAAACGGATCGAATTTGCGAATAAGTATTTAGCTGGTACGTGGATGCCTCGCGTTCAATTAGACTTTATTCCTAGCCTTAAAAGTAGTGCTCATTTTGCAATTTTAGCAGATACCAAACCTACGACTGCTGCCGAATATATAACAGCAGGAAGAGTAGTACAAAAATTTTGGTTAACCTGTACTAAATTAGGTTTAGGTTTTCAACCAGAACAAACACCGGTTATTTTTTCTAATTATTTAATAAATGACATTAACTTCACTTCAGATAAAAAAGTAATAGAAAATGCAAAAAAGGGAAGAGCAAGATTTGAAGAAATTGTTTGTAATTCTAGTCATACAGTATTTTTAGGGCGTATTGGTCGTAGTCAAGTAGCTACGTCGCGTTCTATTCGCTTGCCATTAGATAAACTCATTATTAAATGATGGAATTGATAGCCATATATCGTAAGTGATTAACTTATAAAAAAATCATAATTCATTTTGGTGGTATAAAGGCCGCACAAATGTACACTTATGTTATGGTTCTGTCGCATCTTCGGGTTGTGTGGCGGAAGTGACAGGAATGTAAGATCACCAATTATTTAGTTCAGTTTATCCTGTCATGATGAGCTTTAATTACCTTAGATAAAGTTAACAGCAATTATTATCTGCTTTTTTGGCTTTAACTATTTTTATAGGTATTGTTACTCGTCCATAATAACCTACGTTTAATTGAACTATTATAATGGCTTAGACCACGACCTTACAAATTTGTCACTTCCCACCCCTAATAAATTGACTATATTCATACAACCTAAATATAAATATCTGTATGGACAATTTTGGAGGGGCAATGCCTTACAAACTAAAAATCATTCAAGAATTTGAATTATTCAAACCTGTGATTACTGGTCAAATAAGCGTAGATCTTCGTTTACGCTACATTGATGAGATAAAAGATAAATATTTAATTACCTCACTGAGTGAAGAAGAATATATAACAGATTGCTATTTTCATGTACCCGTTATTCTAGATCCAGAGGATATACCATGGGAACATGCAAATGCATTTATTCTCTTCAAACTAACAAGTAATAAAGAGAGGTCGACGATTGAAGGTTATGCAAAAGTACTAATATTATTTGCAAATTTCTGTGAACAAGAAGATATTGATTATCTTCAGTCTCCTTCTAAATTACGTTCACCTTTGGCTCGTTTTAAACGAGATCAACTCGATAAACTTGAGAGTCGGAAACTTTCTCCCAGTACTGTTAAAGAGCGTTTGAGCAAACTTGTTTGTTTTTATCGTTATCTTGTCGATGAATTTAAAATAAAATTTACCGTTAAACCCTGGATCTCAGATAAAGAGGGTTTAAAGTTAATTCAATTACAAGATCGATCGGAAGCGTCACAGAAATAGTTTTATTGTACACTATTTAGTACAACGGTCTTCCATTTATCATTCCAATCATTTGTAT
>JABSOI010000002.1:0-89621 GCA_013216015.1 Alteromonadaceae bacterium
TTGAGAATAATCTTAAAGTTTAAATTATATTCACTGTTAATTTACAAAACTGTTTAATTTAGACCCGTTTGCCCTGGATTTGCTAACCCTATAACTTCTTCCCTATCGCCATCCATCATCAAGGTTGAATGAACAAAAATAGAACGCCCAACTGGGTTTTTACTTGTTTTTTTTGCTGAACTTACGGAGCCTAACTCATTACAAATAGAATGCCTGTAACTTACGCCTGTTGTATCTTGAATAGCAAGCACCAAGCGCTTTTGCTTAACAATGCTATCTGTAAACTTATATCCAGACAATGCAATTTGTTCCGGATTTATACAGGGATTGCTAATAAAACGGTAGGCACCTTCTATACTCGCGGGGTTGTCACTGGCTTTAACAATTGAACTGCCTGCATGAGACGCCATATCACTCGTTAGTTTTACCAATCTATCCGTTCTTCTTGAATCACCTAAGTCTGATTGGCCAAAGACTAATTTCGCCCATTCTTCTGAAGTTGTTTGATGCATTGATAAAACCTACGTGTAAACAAAAATCAATTAGATCATGCCGCTACTAAAAATCCAACCCCTCCATATAGAACATTATTGAATCACTTATAATGTAAATGTGACTAAGAGACAGCCTATAACCTCGTAACTTGATAATAATTACTTTACAAAAGGGAAATTTTTTAATGATAAAAACAAGGGTATTCTCGACTAAATTACTTGCGCTTGCGCTCGTTATGGTTTCATATACCGTATCTGCCGACATTGATTATCATCGCCTCGTTTGGGATGCTGATCCCGCGCATCAAGCCGTGATTGGGTTTACCCAAACCAATTCAAATGAAACAGCAACAGTGAAATACGGTTATTCTACCGATGAAAATAACTGGTCAGTACAATCCGTAAGCAACAGCCAAGGTTTCGATAGCAATAGATTTACAAGTTCGTTTGTTCGACTTACTGGCCTAACTGAAAATTCAGCTGTGTATTATCGAGTTTGTGAAGGGAATACTTGTGGCGAACGCCTATGGTTTAAAACCGCGGCCACTGACAATTCTCCTTTTGTTATGCTTTCTGGTGGTGATACCCGTACAGGCTGGTCAACTCGTATATTAGGCAATGAGTTACTTGCTAAAATCCGTCCTTTATTTATTATGCACGGTGGTGACTTTACCTCATCCAACAATGCCAGCCAAATGGAAAGTTTTTTCGACCATTGGCAGCTTACATTCTCTAATGACATTATTGACGGTATTGCCTATAAACGCATTTACCCGCTAGTGCCTACCTTCGGGAATCATGAAGCTGGCGACTACAGCACCTTGTGTAAGGTTTTTGGTGTCGATTACAATGATGATGAGGAATGTACCGACTACGATACCTATGGAGCCTTTGATATATCCCCTTTGTTACGGATATATACCCTTAATTCTGAATATAAAAATAGTGGTTGGTCAACTCAAGCTGCAGCGCAAGCAAATTGGTTAGCAAGCGATTTAGCCGCTAACAGCGGCAACGTGAGCTGGCGTTTTGCGCAGTACCATAAGCCCCTTTTTCCTCATTCAACTTCTAAAAGCGAAAATCCAACACTATTCAATTGGTGGGCCGACGAATTTTACAATAATGCAATGAATTTAGTGTTCGAGTCTGACACTCATTTAAGCAAAGTTACTTCTCCGGTTGAACCCGTAGGCAATACGTTTCAAGTAACCACAACCGGTGGTACCGTTTATGCTGGTGAAGGAAGCTGGGGCGCTCCTGCCCGTTCAGCCAATAAAAACTACCCATGGACACTGGAAAACGAGAGTATTCAGCAATTTAAAATTTTGACGATAAGTAGTGATAAGGTCGAAATTCGCACTGCCCAATTTGACTCAGGAGCCAGTACAGATGTCAGCACTATCAGTGCCCAAGAACGAGCCGATAATACAACGGTACTACCTACAGGCGTGGACTGGTGGAGCACGAACGGCATTGGAAATGTAATTACCTTAACTCGTAGCAATAATGAGCTTTCTATTTTGGGCCATAGTGATGATACTTCGGGACCAGGACCTGATCCTGAACCAAACGATGACATGATATTAAGTGTTGTTGCCGATACCTTTATTTCAGAAAAATTACTTAACCAAAACTTCAATGCAGTTAATGATCAATTATTAGCAGACGGTAATGATGGAACTTACGGATCTATGAAAATGTTGTTGGCCTGGGACGTAAGCGCTATTGAAAGCTGTAGTGTAGTAACCGCTGCCAGTATTGAAATGCAAATTTTCAATGCCTCGTCTGGTACCTATGAAGTATACAGTAGCGTAAATCCTTGGCTTGAAAATGAGGTTACTTGGAGTTCACTGTCTGGTACTGAAAATCAAGGCACCTTGGTGGCATCATTCATGCCAGATACAACGGGTAGTCACACGGTATTATTATCAGCTGATGGTATTAGTATGGTTCAAAATTGGATCACAGATAGTAATAACAATAATGGTATCGTTATTACCAGTGAAGGTACAGGCGATGGCATTGATGTAGAAGATCGCGAGCAAGGAACGGCAATTAAATTAGAATTAACTTTGGATCACAGTGGCTGTGATTCTACCGTTCCCAGTATTATCAGTCCTGCCAATGGCAGTACTGGAGTTGGCATTGATAGCGACCTGATATGGACGGTGGGTTCAAGCGCTACTTCTTATGAAGTATTGTTTGGCAGCGACCCAGATAACCTGGTGTCAACAAGCCAAAGTGGCACTAGCTTCGACCCGGGTACTCTAGCGAAAAATACCACGTATTTCTGGCAGATCAATGTCATCGATATAACAGGTACCACTACAGGCACATTATGGAGCTTTACTACTGTTGAGCCTCTTCCGGGTAGTGCTTCCATAATTAGCCCAGCTGATGCGAGTATTGATGTAAGTGTTGATACAGTACTGTCATGGGCTGCAGGATCAGGCGCGTCTTCTCATCAAGTATTGTTTGGTACTGACCCAGGTAACCTAGCTTCTACCACGCAAAGTGGCACCAGCTTCGATCCAGGTAACTTGGCGTATAGCACCACTTATTATTGGCAAATCAATGAGATCAATACTGGAGGAACAAGCAGTGGAACCTTATGGAGCTTTACTACTGTTGAGCCACCTATTGAAATCACTAACCTTGTGCTTCCTGGCAACGGCGGTTCATTAGAAAGCTTTACGGGTGAATACAGCAGCCAATGGGGTGCAGCTAAGTTAACCAATGGTGTCACTTTTGAAGATGGCTGGGCGAGTAAAGTAAATCCTGGCAATCAAGAGTTTATTTACTCATTCGCTAACGGTGAAAGTGTCAACTTAAGTGATGCAGTAATTCACTCTGGTACAGGTGAAGGCCTCTATTGGGCTAAGAATGTTGAAGTATGGACATCAACTGATGGCAGCAACTATACCTTAGCAGCCAGCGGTACACTTGCTAATAGCAGTGGTTCCTCAATAACACTTGGCCTTAGTGGCATTGTCGCTAAACGTGTGAAACTTGTGGTAACGAGTGGTTATAGAAGTGACTACTGGGAAATTGGTGAGTTTGAACTAAATGGTTGGTAGAAACTAACGAGTCAATGAACTGAATAAAAGGTCCTGCCGGGTAATTATCCCGCAGGCCCTTTTTCATTAGTGCCAGTTTAAGCAAAAAACAAGGCTTGATCCCACTACACTTACCCTAACGCTCTTTTCTTGTTGCTAGCCTCTGTGCACTTTTGGCGTATTCTCAGCACTTGTTTGGTAATTACCTGCTTAACAACTCAACCCATTAACGAAAATGTAACCCATGAAATTATATGCCACAAAAAACAACATGTTAAATTTAATTAATTCAATAGTTTATAAAAGTTAGGTGGAAAAGGTCGCTACAGCCATTGCACGCAAAGCAGAGAGTACAATATATTCATCCCTCAAAAAAACAGGTATAACATGTATAACCATGAGCCAATAAATACAATTGAAATATCTCATTGCTTATTCAATAAGTTATGTTATTTTAACTTCAGGTTATCAAGACTAGCGTTGACCACAACAAACTTCAACTATAGATTGTTACCTATAACCTATAACCTATAACCTATAACCTATAACCTATAACCTATAACCTATAACCTATAACCTATAACCTATAACCTCGTAACTTAGTAAGAATGACTTTACAAAAGGGAAATTTTATAATCTTAAAAACAAAACTATTCTCGACTAAAATCCCAATACAGATAGAGGCTAATAACCAATGAGACTAAATCTTTCTTGGGTATTTATGCATACCCTGTTGATACTAATAGTCATCATTAATTTACTTACTGGTCTGCGTATTGCTGCGGTTCACCGACCAGAAGTTATGTTATGGTCTGCCTTTCTTCCCCAGGGAAGTTTGCATTCATTGCATTTCAGTTTGGGTGTAACCTTATTAACCTTGTCATTGGGTTATAGTTTTTACCGATTATATGCCCACCGTTTCTTACAGAGCCCAAAGCGTGATAAGACACAAACCAGATATCATAAATTTATCATCTTATTAGGCTATACATGTCTCTGCATATTGTTATTGAGTGGCAGCTTGCTTTATCTGGGGATATTACCGACTGATTTATTACTCAATAGCCACTATGTTGCCGCACTTGTTTTGCTGGTCTATATACCATTACACGCTGGTAGTTATTTTGTGCAATATGGTATTAAGTTATTTTCTACAATTTTTATTGCATCGAATCAAGCACGTAAAGCTAATGTCAACTTTATTCTCTGTAGCATAATACTGGGTATCGGCCTATTTATTTTTCTATCAAAAACAGCACCGCAAACATTGATAGCCCATAAGATTGATATATCTCAATACATCAAAATTGACGGCCATGCTAATGAAAAAATTTGGGCAAGCATTAAGCCGCAAGTTGTACATACTTTTGGCGGAGCCAATTTTAACAATGGAAGTACTGATATACGGGTTAAAGTGGTTCAAAATGAAATAGAAGCTTTTTTTCATATTAGTTGGGACGATACAAGTCACAGCCTTAGTCACTTGCCCCTACATAAAACTAAAACAGGCTGGCAAGTCCTTGAGAATGGTTTTTATCACTTTGATGAGAAAACATACTACGAAGACAAATTTGCTATTATTATTTCAAATAACTGCGATTTTGCTGCCGCCAATACGGCTCACTTAGGACCTAAACCTTTAGCCGACAAACCCGCGAATTGGCATGGCAAAGGCTATCATTATACCACTGACAAAAGCACCACTGACCAAAGCATTGTTGATTTATGGCAATGGAAAGCGGTTCGTACAAATAACATGATCTTAATGGATGATAATTATATTGGAGGACCCGCCCAGGTCCGTGCTGGTAAACGTCGTTATACCGCAGGTTATCAAACAGACGCCAAGCAATCTGGTGCTTACGTAATGAATTGGCAGTGGTATAAACCCAATGGAATTGTTCCTAAACGCATACCCCTAGATACCTCTGTACTCCAAACTACTGGAAACAATTTACAGTATGATAAATTATTTCCAGTATTACCGTGGGATGACACAAAACCGTATAGAGCTGAACACGATACTTTTGCTATTGGCTCTACATTGCCATCTGTGCTTTATCGGTCTAATCGTTTCGAGGGCGATCGTGCCGATGTTAGGGCATTCGCACGATGGAACGATGGCCAATGGTCCCTTGAACTTAGCCGGAAGTTAGTTACGGGATCTCAGTACGACATTTCTCTTAAGGAAAATGTTTGTCTTTGGTTTGCAGCATTTGATCATAGTCAAACGGCTCATACTCGCCATGTAAGACCTCTGCAATTAAAGTTCAGGTAAAAATATGGCCATGATTTTCAGGATGATTATATTACTTATGCTTATCGTCTCCATAATAATGACTGCATTCAACGTAAACCAAACCAAACCGACGGCTACTATTGGTCAATGGGTAAAGCTCAATACCACAGGTGTCCCTATTGCTAATTGGTCTGGACCTTGGTCTTGCATCTTGGATAAAAATACCGGTTTAATTTGGGAAAATAAAGATGACAACGAAGGTATTCACGATGCTAATTGGACTTACTCATGGTCTGACGGACAAGGCCTAGGTATTGAAAATAGGGGCGATTGCAATTTTGACAACATACGTTGTGATAGCCAAGACTTAATTCGACTTGCTAGGCAAGAAAAAACATGTGGGCTAAGCCAATGGCGACTGCCTACCGCTGAAGAACTCATTACTTTAATTAACAATACACCACCAGCGGGCGATCCGGTTATAGACACTGACTTTTTCTCTAACACAAAACGTGGCGCCTATTGGACAGCTGATAGCCGTCAGCCCCTAAAGGGGTTTTATCGTTTTTTAGGACAAGGCGCAACTACGATAAGTTTTATAAAGGGTAAAAAAACAGCAACCCCATATAGAAATGCGGCTTATGTCAGGTTAGTGACCAGCGAACGGAAATAACTTAGATTACAAATCAAAGAGGTATTCGTATGACACAAGCTGAATAACTACACCGAGTTGGTTTATTAAATCAAATATTAATCCAATGAAAAAAATAAGAAATTCACATGATAAAACAAAAATTATTTGTCAAGTATGGGCACTAACCTTGTTAGTAGCTACTTACTTCACCGGCATAATCATCGAACAGGGAAGTTTGTTTAATAAAGTTCACGCCAGTGAGCTAAATCAAAAAGTAATGATGGATACCAAAACTGGTTTTTAACCCCCGGAGACGGCTCTGCCTCAGGCCAATGTTGAAAGACTCCGATTGTTTTAATGAAAGTTGTTGTTGAAATAAAGCGTTCCATCCCATTTGAGAGTGTGAATGTTTTTTTTGACATGATTGCCCCTGACGTATAGAAATAGCGTCATATAAAATATTTTTAAGGGCTTAATTTGATCAGCCCCTGTTTATTTTATAACTGGGGGTCAAATTCGAAAAGAGATGTTCTGTGTAGAACAAGCTAACTTTAGACTATTTTTGCCCAGAGGGTAGTTAGTACAATCATCAATATTCTTCTTGCTTGTTTTTAGGATCTAGTTTTTGGCTATAATTTATGAGTAAAGTTTTTGGTCTCTTCATTCAAAGTTAAAACAGACTCCTCATGTAATTAAGGACTCTAGAGGAAGACTTTCTCCGGTGCAAATCTTCGGAGCAAATAGATTTTATCTTTAATATGGAATTGGCATGACGAACTTTTGCTGTTCAACACATTCACCTGATTCATTGTAACTACGATCTGCGATGGCGATGACACCATTATTGTCTTGAGTAATAATTGTTGTTGTTCTTGTGCCATATTGGGGGGAAACAATGAAAATAGAACTGAGGAACTGCTCCCATTCTTCAGGTATACCTGTATTGGGTAATTGTTCAGGTTTTGCCTGTTGGGCATTTTTCATTAAATTGAAAAGTTGTTCAATACTGAGTTTGTCGTTGTTTGTTATCATTGATATAAGTTGCTGCTGGCCAAGGGCCATTTTGGGCCAAATGTCATCTAAAGTACCGTTGCAAAGGCTATGGATACCAGAGGTTAATTGACTGAACTTTTGATTGACGCTGTCGTAGATGTGTAAATTATCCAATTCACCAAAAACAAGATTAAAACCATTGTAGTTACTTGAACTTGTGGCTAATTGCTGGATTAATTGCTGATTTGATTTTGCCAGGGCTTGTAATACCAAATGTCCACGGGATTTCTTTTCATTATTTTTTGCGCTGTTTTTTGTACTGTTTTCTGCGCTGTTATTTGCCAAGTCAGCGTTCACTGGTTGATGAGCGTTTATCTTGTTATTTGCTGTACCTTGACGAAAATTGGTTAACGCTGAAAACCGTCCTTGTGACGTTAACCCCAGCCAAGTGCCACCCGCCTGTAAATCTTTGCCAGCAAGGATTTTTTCTGATTGGCCCTTTGTTGTACTGCGTACTTCTGTATCCCAATAATGCATGGACTTGCTTGGCCGTTGATGAAATTCATCACGATTGGCACAGATGATCACTGGGTATTGTGGATGCTGCTTTAAAGCAAAAAATAGAATGCACATTTTGTAAAACTTCTGGTTACCAGTTAATTTATGTTTGATTAAATGTTAATATTGCCCTACCTTATTTTGACTCTTACTTTATCGAAAAAGTTTTATCGAGTAAAAGTTAAGTAGAGAAAAATAGCTGAGTAAGGATAAAACATGTTTGAATTACCCAATGTAGATCTTAAAGATAAAGTTTCATCAGATGAATGGCAAACAAGAATTGAACTGGCAGCATGCTATCGTTTATTTGTTATGCATGGCTGGGACGATCTTATTTATACTCATATCTCTGCTCGTATCCCCAATTCTGACCATTTGCTTATCAATGCATTTGGACTGACCTTTGAAGAAATTACTGCTTCTAATTTAGTTAAAATTGATATTCACGGTAATATTGTTGATCCCGATTGTCCTTTTAAATTTAATCCTGCCGGTTTTACTATTCATAGTGCTGTGCATGAAGCTCGTCATGATGCTTGTTGTGTTCTGCATGTTCATACGAATGAAACTGTCGCCGTTGCAAGTTTGGAAGAGGGCTTGTTGCCGATAAGTCAATTTGCAATGTTTGCGCTTGCCTCTATGAGTTACCACGATTATGAAGGACTGGCAGTAAATTATGAAGAAAAACTTAGATTACAGCGTGATCTTGGTGATAAAAACTTTATGTTACTGCGTAACCACGGTGCGTTGACCTTGGGGAAAACCATAGGGGATGCTTTCATGCATATGTATGATTTGATCAGAGCTTGTCAAATTCAAATACAAGTGATGTCAATGGGCATGAAACCAATCTACGTAAATCAAAGTATTATTGATGGAATTACTGCACAAGCCAATAAGGTGCATACCGGGGAAACCGGAGGGACAAAAGCGTGGCCTGCGATGTTACGTAAGGTACAGCGTGCATATCCTGATTTCGCCAAATAATGTTTGAACCATATTATTTTTGACAGAGTAATTTCAGCATAAGTAATAGCAACATAGCATTTTCAACATAAGTAAAAACAAAAAGTAAAAGTAAAAGTAAAAGTAAAAGTAAAAAACAGTGTAAGTCGACAAGTTTGATGTTCGGCCAAGCTAATGAATAAAAAGTTAACCACTAAAAATCTGTATTATTAATCCTAAATTTAGCAGTTGAAATACAATAAATAGCCAGGCCACTGTTGGCCTGGCTATGTAAAAATGTTCTTCTCTAACTTTTTTAACTATCATTTTGTACTTAGTTAAAATGACTAAGTACAAAATGATTGAGTAAAAAGTGACGAAGAATATTTTGCTACATAACCATACTATTGGTTACCGCGCTTTCAACGATTTAAGCTGATGATTCCGGGTTAAAGGAAATGGATAAAATGGAGAGAAAATGAAAGTAACCCACGTAGAAATTTTTGATATTGAATGCCCTAAACGCCCCGGCTGGAATCCTGTATTTATTCGAATTCACACTGATGAAGGTATTAGCGGTGTTGGTGAAGCTGGTTTAGCTTACGATTGGGGACACAGTGCTGCTGCGGCAATGCTTAAAGAAATAAGTGAAGCAATATTAATTGGCTTTAACCCTTTTCAAACTGAATTATTGTGGAAACGTATGCTGCGTGAAAGCTTTTGGGGCTTAGGTGGCGGACCTGTTATTTATGCCGCAATGAGCGCTATAGACACCGCTTTATGGGATATTAAAGCTAAAGCTTTGGGTGTACCTGTTTATCAGCTATTGGGCGGCAAAGTGAACGATAAATTACGTACCTATGCCAGCCAGTTGCAGTTTGACTGGGACAGTGAGGTCACTAAATTAATTCAACCTGAAGAGTATGGCAGGGCGGCTGAAAAAGCTATCGCTCAAGGTTATGACGCAGTTAAGGTTGACCCGATAGTTTACGATAAAGATGGTAATTCACATTTTGACCGCACTAAATTATTTACCAAACCAGAATTACGTTTGTTTAAAGCCAGATTACAATCAATAAGAGACGCAGTTGGTGAAGATGTTGACATAATTTTTGAATGTCATTCATTAATGGGCGTTGCCAGTGCTATTCAAATGGGGCCGATTGTAGAAGAAATGGGTTGCCTGTTCTATGAAGAACCCGTGAATTACTTAAATTCAGCAATACACAAAAAAGTTGCCGACAAAGTTAATGTACCCATTGCTGGTGGTGAACGTTTATATAACCGCTGGGGCATTCGTCCTTATATGGAAGATCAAAGTATTGATGTTCTGCAACCTGATATTGGTTTATGTGGTGGTTTTACTGAAGCTAAAAAAGTATGTGATTATGCCGATGTTTACGATGTGCGCATTCAAGCCCATGTTTGCGGTGGCCCTGTTGCAACAGCGGCATCCTTGCATTTAGAAACCGCGATCCCTAACTTCTTAATTCATGAACACCATACTTATGCAATTAAAGAGTGGAACCGTGAACTTTGTCTGCAAGATCCACAGCCCAAAGATGGTTTCTTTCAAGTGACAGAAGTACCTGGTATTGGTATTGAACTTAACGATGAAGTGGTTAAACGTTCGCCTCATGTAACGGTTAAGTAATTTTTGTAGTTTGCCGTAAGGAAACAAAAAATTTGTACTATCAGTAATACCAAACGTTACAAAACATGATAAGCCAGATTTTTTGTTTTTTTTATCCATTCTGGGAGGTTCCTCCTGGAAGCATTTAGTTATACATGTTCCCAAAGTTATGATAAACAGGCAATAAATGAATTGTAGTTTTTAATCAAAGAGACTTATTCCAACCCTTCAGGAATTGCAAAGTTGAGCAAGTAGTTTGGGTATACTTCAACCTTTGAAGGGGTTATTCCATGAAACATTTTCACATTTTTGATGGTGGTATTTTGTTCATAGTGAAAGTTTTAACGATGAATTTATCGTTAAAGAAATGGTAACTCATTGAAAATAACAATAAAAAGCCAAGCAAAAAGCACAACCTCAGTTTTATACTATAGTTAGTTAAGTTCGAGAGTTATTCATGGGTATGAAGTTGACTCTACCTTCCTGAAAATTATCAAAGTACTAGGGACGGTTTATACCAATTACATTAATAAATTGGGACAGTAATGGTTAGTGCCCGATAATAAAATTGAAAAATCCATCACGGAGGATAAACCAATGATCAATCGACTTCTATATCGACTAGTACTATTTTTTGTAAAATATCCCAAAATCCTTTCAACGTTTGTATTTCTGTTTATCATCAGCTTAGTGCTGGGATTTATTGCCAATAATGCCTATGAGAATTGGGATGATGATCCTGATCGAGGTGCGATAGGAATAGAAAATGGCGCATTAGGGGAAAGCTATTCAAAACCTTTTTATCTTGAACAAGGCTGGAGTGAGTCTGATAGTTTGTGGTTTTATAATACCACTCAAGGATCAGATTTATTGCCGTATGATTTCTTTTTAGTATTGGAGCAGGCTGGTAACAAAAATTTATTTCTGGCTGATCATAATATTGACAAATATCGCTTCTTGCCTCAAAAAGTAACTTTATCTAACCGTGAGGCTTTACCAGTGGGCATGGTAAAAGATACCTATAAGGGTAAGGATTATATAGGATTTACCTGTGCGGCTTGTCATACGGGTCAAATAAATTATCAAGATGAGGCAATTCGTATCGATGGTGCACCGACGATGGCGGATTTATCTGGATTCTTATTGGCGTTGGAATATTCATTGAAGTGTTCATTACTTGATGATGATAAAAAAGAGTTAGAACTATCTGATGATGATAGAGACAAGTGTGCAAAATCTAATGATGATAAAAACAAGCGTTTTGTGGATAATGTATTGAACCTAGACAATGATTATTCTACAGCGTCAGAAGTGAATAAAGGCTTAAGAAAATGGGCAGGCCGGATTAGTCTATATAATGCTGTTAACGACAGCATCACAGCTAAGGGTAAGAAACTAGAATACGGTTATGCGCGCCTTGACGCTTTTGGACGAATTTATAACAGAGTACTCGAGCACATTCTTAATAAAAAACAGATAGGCGATTTGCTTGCTCAGATAGGCACACGGAATTGTATCGTAGGGCATACTGAATGTAAGCGACTAATCAACGATACACAGATAGAGAATGTACTTAAGGGAATGAATGAAACGATTGTCGATGACGATGAATTCTTTACTATTTTAACTCGCCTACAAAAACCAGCACCAGATTATCCAGGATTCGGCATAAAAAGTGATGGAATGTATAGGGTCCGTAATGCTATTTTTAATAGTCCAAATGCACCCGTTAGTTATCCCTTTTTATGGGATATTCCTCAGTCTACTTATGTGCAATGGAATGGTCTTGCTTCTAACGCTGGTATAGGACCTCTTGGCCGTAATGTAGGTGAAGTGATTGGTGTATTTGCTAATATTGACTGGAAAGTGAAAAAGCCTGGTTGGACTTTAGCTTCATTGCTTAGTGGACAAAAAAATAAAGCGAAACAAATAGAATTCGAGTCATCCGTAGATTTATTCAACTTGCAAAAAATTGAAAGTCATTTAAGTACTCTACTATCACCAGAGTGGCCTGCAAAGAAATTTGGATGCAAGGAAGAATCTGGGAAACCTAACAAAAACCCTTGGTGCGAAGAGAAAGAAAAAGAGAAAGATGAAGATAAACCTTCCCAGCCCTGGTGTATTGATAATGAAAATGATGCCAATCCTTGGTGTATTGATAAAGTAAAAGCTGATCAAGGTAAAATAACTTACGCTAAACATTGTCAGTCATGTCATGAAGTGATTGATCGTACTGCTTATGACCGATTGGTTATTTCTAAAATGACGGGTTTGGTCGAAATTGGTACAGATCCTCAAATGGCAAATAACAGTGTTAATTTTATGGGTAAGGCTGGTAATTTTAAACATACGTATCAAAAGCTTGACGTGGGCTCGGTGGTAATTGAAGAAGATGCACCAGTTATACAATTATTGACTGCGGCAACAACTGGTACGGTAGCAACACCGGATCCTGATAAATGGTTCCTACATCGTTGGGCTGATTGGTTGTATATATTGTATTTGTCCTATACTGGTAATGAAATAAAATCAAGCATAAAAAGTGGTGATTATTTGGTAGATACCACCTCAGATCCATACAATTCATTACTCTCATATAAAGCTCGTTCATTAAATGGAATTTGGGCTACTGCCCCGTATTTACATAACGGCTCAGTACCAACTTTATATGATTTATTGTTACCGGCAGAAAAGTGCAAAACTGAGCTTCCTATCACTAAATTTCGTCCTGTGAAGTTTAAGGTGGGACTTCGTGAGTTCGACACTAAAAAAGTAGGATTTATCAGTGATGGAGAACAGGGTTTTACATTTGACACATCAAAGCCTGGTAATAGGAATGTTGGTCATGAATATGGTGCATGTGAAACAAACCTGCCTGATGGCAAGGTATTATATGCTTTGAGTGATGAGGAGCGTTGGCAGTTGGTTGAGTATTTAAAAACACTTTAATTTATTCACTTAACAAAAAATGAAAGGAAGCATTATGTCTGAAACAGTAAAAAATTATTTGCAAGAATATGATAATGCGGCAGAGGCTGATAAATACCCATTAGTACAGAAGTGGATGAAAACAGAGCCTTTACCGTTCTTTAAACAATTGCGTGCTGAACGTCCTATTCTTGTTACACCCCAATGCACTTTAGTTGCATTATTCACAGATGTTAGAGACGCATTGGAGATGCCAAAGATATTTACGGTAGATTTATATAAGCCGAAAATGGGGGTGACTGATAAGGAAGAAGGTTATCTTATGGCACATGACGATGATGCATTGCATTATCGTGAAAAATCTTTGATGCAAGGTTTTTTAAATCGAGATGATCTACCTGTTGTCCGCAAACTGATTGGGGATGTATCTAAAAAAATTCTTGATGCTGCTGATGGTAATATTGAAATTGTTAATCGGTATTGCCGTATGGTGCCTGCTTATTTGGTACAAGACTATTTTGGTCTGGATGGTATAGGTAAGAAAAATTTGATTAAGTGGTCTTTCTGGAATCAATATGATGCATTTCATAATCAGCCTTTTGATTTGAATTCAAAAGAGAAATTTGACCATATTGTTGAAGAACATGACAAGGTGTCTCAGGAGCTTGTGGCTTATTTGATCGTATTAATGGGTCGTAAAGCGCTGAGAGCAAAAATTGAAGGCCGTTTAAATCTGTTATTGACGCCCTGGCGTTTAATTAAGTGGTTGTTCAACAAAATATTACATCGTGAGCCAGAAGTAAAATACGATATGGTGATGAGAATGTTACGCTCTACTTTTGACAAAGAAGTAGATTTTCCATTGACCAGAATTGCAAATAATGTTGGTGGACTTTTAATTGGTTCAATTGAAACCACCTCTCAAGTGGTATCGCAATCAATTCAATATTTGTTGGACCGACCCGACTTGTTGAATAAGGCTAAAGCAGCTGCACTGCTGGAATCACCTGAAAAATTTGATGCTATCGTATGGGAAACACTACGTTATGTGCCTATAAGTCCTTATATGTTCCGCCAAGTCTCTGAGGATTATACTTTGGCCAAAGGGACTGAACGTGAAACAAAAATAACTGCAGGTACCAATGTATTATTACTTTCACAATCAGCGATGTTTGATACTTATGCTTTCGAAAAACCTGATGAATTCAATATAAATCGAAACGGGTATCATAATTTTACTTTTGGTTTTGGATCTCATCACTGTCTGGGTAAATACATTGGAATGGAGATGATTCCTGAGATGGTACGTCAAGTGGTACTACGACAAAATATAACCAGTGAAGGTAGTATTGATTATAAAGAGGGTCCTTTCCCGGAAGAATATAATATTAACTGGTCGTGACATCATATTCATATTACTTCAATTATTTTACTTGAACGCAATTGGTTGTTTCTGTTACTGATGTGGAATAGATACCCAAACTGCATTTCAATGTAGTTTGGGTATATCCAGGGCGTCCATCAATCTTTTGTGAACCTACTTAAAGGCGGAGTCAAAGTCATATTACAATCAATATATTAAGACAGACTTTTTGTTTTTTACACACTGTTTGCGTAGTTGATGTTGTTTTATAAAGCAATTTATGGTCGCTGGGTATAAGTCAAAATTTGCAAGTTGAACATGTTGCGCACCTCGGCTAATGGCATGTCCATATATTGTTCATAGCCTTTAACTTCCCATTTTCGGGTCATCTTTTTTGATTGAATATAAATCCTGTATAAAAGCGGGAGACCAAGAAATATACTTTTGATAATATTAATAAAGCCGATCTCTTTAATTAATTTCTTCGCCTCAGGGGTATTTGTATAGGCAAGATAGTCTTTAAAACTCATATCTGTGCCAAATAACGTCCAATAATCACCTGCTGCTTCATCTAAAATACTGGTGTTTACACCGAAAAATACGTGACCAACATCATGATGTACTAATAATTCAGTCCACTTGGTTTTGGGTTCTGGCACCGAAAATAAATGGGCATTAACTGAATAAAATTCAGCTAAAGCTTCTCTCAATGTCAACCTGCAGTCTTGCTCTTGAAATTCAGCTATTTTCGTTCTGTCAAATTTCATGTCATTCCTTAATTATGATGGTTGCAGGCTTTTAATTACCTGAATTCAAGTAATAAGTTTAGGCTAAAATTCCGGGTGTTTAATTAAATTTATTTAACTATTTAACTATTTAACTATTTAACTATTTAACTATTTAACTATTTAATAAGAATGCACTTATGGTTCACTTGATAGTGCCCATCCGGAAACGGACACTAGATAGAAAATCGTAATAACTATTTAAAAACAAATGGTTTTCTGTAATTTACACTGTCCTCATCACTATTTGTAAATAATAAGTAAAACAAAGAGCTTAAATAACAAGATGTTGTAAACAGTCTGATAAATATCCATTGTAAAGGTTTACTCTAAAGAGTTATTATGAGGTTCTTTTAGGGTTAATAAATTATCAAGAGTATATTGCATAACATTCAGGATCATTAGATAAGAATAAGGATGAGGATGAGGATGATGATATGTTTAATTTTTCGATGTTAAGAACACTATTTTCTGCTTTCATTTTAATTATTTTTTCGCAATATTCTTTTGCGAATTCATGCTCTCTATATTTTCCCGATACTGTTCAGGGTCATCTCGCGGGTAGTAAAATAAAATTTGAAGGTAGCGGGCAAGTTATTGGGGATAGCGATAATATTCTGACATTTCCCAAGCTTAGCGGAAACAATGGCAGAAAAAACACCTGTAATACCACTGACTGTCGTGTTTCTGGCTCATATGCCACTGCGTTAACCTTACCCAATTTTAAAACTACCTCATCAAACACAGATGTGTATTTGAATGATAGTAATGCAACCATAGGTCCGGGGGGAGATTATAATACCACTGAAGTGAGAGATTTAGTGGTAAAAGGCTCAGACAGGGTCACCTTTTTGGCTACAGCCACCGAATATATCATTGACGATGCTCTTTTTGATGGTGATGCCCAAATCACCTTTAACTCAGGCACATACTGGTTCAATGAACTGGAAATTAAAGATAAGGCACAAATATTTATCAATGGCTCTGTCACTATTTATGTTAACGGACAAGATAATCATTTTGATATTGAAGGTGATGCAAAAATCAATGAAGGTGGATCCTCTGATGCTTTGGCATTGATCAGTTATTCAGATACCCATTTAAAAGATGACGTTATCGTTAATGCAGTATTGTATAGCGTAGGAAATAATATTCACATTGAAGGAAAAGCCCATTTTACTGGCGTTATTTCTTCAGCAGGCGAGGTGAAACTAAAGGATACGGGTAAGATTACTTATCAAGATATCAGCAATGTAACCATTGGCACTTTATGCAGTGGCACTCCTGTTGTGGTTGATCATTATGAAATCGTTCATGATTCAGA
Organism: Alteromonadaceae bacterium; assembly: GCA_013216015.1. Classification (GTDB taxonomy): domain Bacteria; phylum Pseudomonadota; class Gammaproteobacteria; order Enterobacterales; family Alteromonadaceae; genus JABSOI01. Next base: position 16,953 of record JABSOI010000002.1, read on the forward strand.
AGCTTCTGTCTGTGAAGCCGAGTCGGTTACGATTAAGGCTTGTGCTAATTCTACGTGTTCAACACTAGTAACCGGTGCAGTGAGTCTGAATTTTCATGCTGACGGTTTACACAAAAGTACTCATAATTTCATTGGCAGTACTACCATTAATTTTAATCATTTAGTTGAAGAAACCCTGACACTATCGATTGATAGTCCAAGTGTTACTCCCGACAACCCTTTAGTTTGTAATGATGGCTCGGGTGCGAGTTGCGATATTGTTTTTTCTTCAAGTGGATGTTCTGCTAATTCATGTTCTGCATATTTTCCAGATAGTATTCAAGGACATCTCGCGGGTAGTAAAATAAAATTTGAAGGTAGCGGGCAGGTTATTGGGGATAGCGATAATATTTTGACATTTCCCAGTCTTAGCGGAAACAATGGCAGCAGTAACACCTGTGACACAGTCGACTGTACTGTTTCTGGCTCATATGCCAATGCGTTAACCTTACCCGCTTTTAAAACTACCTCTTCAAACACAGATGTGTTTTTGAATAATACCAATGTAACCATAGGTCCGGGGGGAGATTACAGTACCACTGAAGTGAGAGATTTAGTGGTAAACGGCTCAGACAGTGTCACCTTTTTGGCTACAGCCACCGAATACATCATTGACGATGCTCTTTTTGATGGTGATGCCCAAATCACCTTTAACTCAGGCACATACTGGTTCAATGAACTGGAAATTAAAGATAAGACACAAATATTTATCAATGGCTCTGTCACTATTTATGTCAATGGACAAGATCATCATTTTGATATTGAAGGTGATTCAAAAATCAATGAAGGCGGAGCAGCAGGTGCTTTAGCATTGGTCAGTTATTCAGATACTCATTTAAAACATGACGTTATCGTTAATGCTGTATTGTATAGCGTCGGAAATAATATTCACATTGAAGGGGAATCCCATTTTACCGGCGTTATATCTTCAGCAGGCGAGGTGAAAATAAAGGGAACGAGCAAGGTTACTTATCAAAGTATCGGTAATGTTAAAATTGGCACTTTATGTGGCGGCACTCCTGTTGTAGTTGATCATTATGAAATCGTTCATGATGGGGCAGGTTCCGTCTGCGCAGCAGAGTCAGTTACCATTAAGGCTTGTGCTAATTCTACGTGCTCAACGTTAATAAGCGACGCGGTGAGTCTTGATTTTCATGCTGACGGTTTACTCAAAAGTACACATAATTTCATTGGCAGTACGACCATTAATTTTAATCATTTAATTAAAGAAACCTTAACGCTATCGGTTGAGAGTCCAAGTGTTACTCCCGACAACCCTTTAGTTTGTAATGATGGCTCGGGTGCAAGTTGCGATATTGTTTTTTCTTCGGGTGGATGTTCTGCTAATTCATGTGCTGCTTATTTTCCAGATAGTATTCAAGGACATCTCGCGGGAAGTAAAATTAAATTTGAAGGTAGTGGGCAAGTCATGGGGGATAGTGATAATATTCTGACATTTCCCAGTATTAGCGGAACAAATGGCAGCAGTAACACCTGTAATACTACTGACTGTACTGTTTCTGGCTCATATGCCTTGGCGTTAACCTTACCCGTTTTTCAAACTACCTCTTCAACCATAGATATTGCTGTGAATAATGTTAGTGCTACTATAGGTCCCGGGGGGGATTATAGTACCACTGAAGTGAGAAATTTAGTGGTAAATAGCTCAGACATTATAACCTTTCTGGCTACAGCGACTGAATACAAAATTGATGATGCAGTATTTAAAGGAACTTCCCAAACCACGTTTAACTCAGGCACATACTGGTTTAATGAACTGGAAATTAAAGGTAAGGCACAAATATTTATTAATGGCTCTGTCACTATTTATGTTAATGGACAAGCGAATCATTTTGATATTGAAAATAATGCCAAAATCAATGAAGGTGGAGCAGCTGGTGCTTTGGCATTGGTCAGTTATTCAGATACCCATTTAAAAAATAAAGCCATCGTTAATGCTGTGCTGTATAGCGAAGGAAATAATATTCACCTTGAAACCAAAGCCCATTTTACGGGAGTTATTTCTTCAGCCGGACAGGTGAAAATAAAGGGTTCGAGTAAGGTTACCTTTGAAGATATCGGTAATGTTCAAATTGGGACTTTATGTGGTAGTCTGCCCTTAAGTTTACACCATTTCGAAATTGAGCATGATGGCACGGGGTTAACTTGTGCGGCCGAGCCAATAAAGATTAAAGCCTGTAGCAACAGTGATTGTTCTGTCCTGAGTGATGAGTTAGTTTCTTTTGATTTTCAAGGTAATGGCTCCACTAAAAGTTCACCATCTTTCACTGGCAGTACCAGCTTTGTTTTTCATCATACTTCTGCTGAAACCGTAACTTTGTCGATTGCCAATCCAAGTATAGAACCCGAAAGTGCGCTGGTTTGTAGCGGTGGTGCAGGTGGAAGCTGTGATCTTGTATTTGCTGAGACAGGCTTTCTTTTTTTAGTTGACGGTGAAGCAATCAATATTCCGACTCAATTATCTGGTAAGCCTTCAAATGTTGGTTTTGAATCCAGAATGTTGTCATTGCAGGCTGTAAAAACCAGCGCATTAACAGGTGCTTGTGAAGCAGCATTAACCAGTAATGTTACCATTGAATTCATCGCAGAATGTGATGATCCAATAAGTTGTGCAGGCCAGCAGGTGACTATTAATAATGGTATAAATGATACGTTAATATCAACACAAGATAAGGGATCCAGTTTCTCTTATTCCAATGTGGCGATGGATTTTGGCACTAATACAGACAATACCGCTAATTTTGTTCTTACTTATCCTGATGCAGGTAAAATCAAGCTTTACGTTCGCCACAACATTCTTGATAACGGTTTGCCTTCGGGTAACTTTATGAGTGGTAACAGTAATAGTTTTGTTGTACGACCCTTTGGATTTTATGTGAATGTTGATGGTAATACTGCAGCTGAGGTTGAAAGTGGAGACATATTTAAAAAGGCGGGCGAAAACTTTGAAACCACACTAACTGCTGTGCAATGGGAGGTGGGTGATGATAACGATATTGATGGCGTTCCAGATAATAATGCCGTACTAAGTAATAATGCAGTTACCCCTAATTTTAATAACGAAACTAATCCTGATTATGTGGTTATCAGCCATGTGCTTATTTTACCAGCAGGAGGGCATAATCCAGCACTTTCTGTTAATGCTTTTACTGGTTTTACTGAAGGGGTAAGTGAAGCAACTTTAATGAATTGGCCAGAGGTGGGTATTATCAGTTTTAATGCTCACTTGTTAGATAATAAATACATTGGTGCCAGTAATGTGACAGGTTCAGTGCCTTATGTTGGACGATTTACTCCAGATCATTTTTCATTAGCAATAGTCTTTGATGGTGATCTAAATGGGGGGGACTCTTTTGTTTATACTGGACAAATGGATGCAATTGACACAACAGTTGGCAAGATATCTTATCTGATAGAACCCGAATTCACTATTACTGCTAAATCGGTGACAGAAAGTACAACAAAAAATTACACGGGTATTTTTATGAAAATGGAAGCTGAGAAGGTGTTGAGGGTGACACCAGTTTCTGATGGCACTCAACTGGGTGTCGATGAAGATAATAAGGTAAATTTGACAGCTGACCTAAAGGAAGTAATCCTTAAAGATGAAGGTGCTGGTGTGATCCTTTATAAATTTCATATTGACGATAATTATTATTATACCCGGGAAGCTAACGCAATAATCGCACCTTTCCCGGCAGATATCGATTTGCAAATAACCTCGATTAGCGACGAAGAGGGTATTAGTGCACAGGATACCGATGAAGATGTTAATAACGGCATATTAACCCTGCATCCGTCTGGCCCGGAAATACGCTTTGGTCGTTGGTATATAGAAAACGGATTTGGTCCTGAAACATCACCTATCGTAATGCCAATGTATACTCAATATTGGAACGGCAGTACTTTTACCACTAATGAGCCTGATAAATTCACACCATTTGATTCATCGCTTGATCCTAATAATTCATCGGTAGGTGCTGTTATTACAGATATAAGTTTGGCACCTGCAACAACCACGGCTTCTGGTTTTGGTACTTTCGAGAAGGGTGAAACCCGTAATATTATCTTGTCACCTCCTGAGCCTGAGAGCCAAGGTGCAGTAACTTTAGGTTTTAACGTACCCACATGGCTGCAATACGATTGGGAAAATGTAGATAATAATTTTGATGGTCCATATGTTGATAACCCTTCTGCAACGGCGACGTTTGGATTATACCGTGGTAACGACCGCATTATTTACTGGCGCGAAGTTTTTTGATAAATTTTCGATAAGGCGGGATAGTTAAAAATTTAATTGGGTTACACTGTCGCTCCCCAACAAGAATATACAATTGAAGTGGTAGAGTTGATTTTAAACTTCAATAATTTTATTTCTACCCATTTTCTTAGCCTGATATAAGGCATCATCTAATTTTTGGTAAAGAGATTCAAACTTGAAAATTGGTTTTTCAATATAGGTGATGGAAAAACTTGCTGTTACAATTATTTCAACGTCATCTTCTAGCTGTAGTGAATTCTGTTCAAAACTGCGGCGGATCCTTTCTACGATTAATTTTGCGGTATTTTTGTCTAAGTTTTTAAGACAGACGATAAATTCTTCACCGCCAATGCGACCAAATGCATCTTCTTGACGTACATTGCGTTTAGTTAGGCTAACGATATGTCTTAATAATTTATCACCTGCGAGGTGGGAATATTTATCGTTGATTAATTTAAAATGATCTAAGTCGAAAAGAATAATTGCGTGGACATTTTTACCTTCCGGTTTTTGTAGGCGAGTAAGTTGCTCAAAGATGGCTCTTCTGTTGAATATTCTTGTTAATTCATCTGTTTCTGACAGTCGCTTCTGTTTGTTTTTTTGTAGCCAGATATAGATGCAAATACTCACTAAGAAAAATACTAATAATGCTGATAAAATGATGATGATTTTTGAATTTTGATATTTATTAGACATTAAGCTAAGTTCCAGTTCAATAATGTCTTTTTCTATATTTCCCTGTATTTCTCTAAGCCCAAAAACCAAATCTGTATCTATCTGTTTATTCGGGTATGTATTGGTTATTTGACTATATTTTTTAAAATAGACTTCTGCCAGGTCGTTTTGGGCTGAGCTGATATAATAATTAATAAGAAATTCATATAAATAAATTAAATTTGGCTCTGAGGTTTGTTCTAATAATTGCTCTTTTTGTGATATAAATTCTTCAGTACATTGTTTACGATTATTTGCCTGGCAAGTTATAGCTTTGAATAACTGATACTTATTTGTTTGGTAAAGCTCTTGAGTGATATTTTGAAGGGGTTCGAATTTATCCATTAACTCCATCATTAAATCAAAGTTATTTTCAATGTAAGCAACTCTTATTTTTAGGGAAGATAATTGTATTTTGAATTGGAGTCTTTTATTAAATTTGTCTTTACCTGATTCATATTTATTAAGATAAATCTTACTTTCTTCAAAATCACCTGCATAAATTGAGTAGTTGGCTATATTATAATAGGCTTGGTACAAGCCGTGACTATTTTCGTTTTTAAAATATTTTATCTGTTCCTTAAACGTTTTTACTGCTAAGGAATATTGGCCAGCAGAGTAATAAACTTCTTTAATTTGATCGTATAACTCTATTATAAAGTGATGATCGTTTTTGTTTGGTTCTATTAAATTGTAAAGACTTTTTAATTTATTGATAGGTGTGTTTGTAGAGCAGGTTGAAATATTAGCCAATTCTAAGTAATTTACAGAATTATTCATGTAGCTATTAATCGTGATTTGTTTTTCATGCAATAAATCGCAAGCGTTTTCTTTCGATGTATACAATTGATAATTTATCGTAAGATCATAAACAGTCATTGCCAAAATATCTTTATCAACATTTTCACTAGGTAATGACATTATTTCTTTCAGTGTATTTATATAATCATTATCATTATCATAATGATCAAAGCAAGAGCCTAATTTTAATTTCCCCCACAGTAATCTGGCCCTGTTTTTATTTGACAAAGTAGGCTCACTTGCTAAATACCGCTCAATTTTTATTTTTAAGTTGCTATTTTTACTGCAAAAATCATCGTGAAGCATTATTTCATCTAAGACATTTTCTAAATCTAAATCTGAAGCGGACGCCGTGTTGGTGATAGGAGATAGATAAGAAAAAAATATAAAAAGGATGGAAAATCTAAAAAGAGAAACAAACAAATTATTCAAAACATCTTTCCATTAATATCTGTACAAATGAACAAAGCGTAAAGAATTACGCAAATATATTCTCAATTAAAAAGTGGTGTAGCAAGGGAGTCATTAAAACATGCTTTTTAATTAGTAACAATATCCACCTTATTACTTACTGCTTTTTCTCGCCTACAAATAAGCTGGAATGGTCCACTTGGCATAATTAAATTTCTTTAACCGGAGAGTGTCAGGAATAGACATGCTGATATTGTGTGACCAGGAAGCGGCCTAAACCCAGTGACGTGCATAGGTATGTAAAAAATGATGCTGGTTGACGAATGCAACGAATATAACAATCAATTGTTTTATCTTTCTTACCTTGTAAGATCAAATCGTTAAGGTAAGATTGGTACCAGTTGTATTTTCAAGTCGGACAATGAACAGTTGGCTGTTGTTCGTACCTTACACATTTTAGCCAACTATTATCGGCCCCTTATTTTGGGGTTACCGATACAAAATATAATCCGGATCATAATTTAATCTCAATTACTCAATGTAACTATGTTGTTTTAAAGGAAGCTGTTAAAGGGCGTTTATTCTTATGGAAAAAATATTATTATTTGTTTTGTCGGTTGTCTTTTTAGCTGGTTGTGGAAATGACAATTCAACATCTCTACCTGTTATTACAAATTCAGCAAGAATATGCAACGTTCAGGATTCAAAAAACGCAGCGTTGTGGGAGTACATGAATGATTGGTATTTATGGAATGATGCATTAGATCAGACAACCAACCCATCAGACTTTGACTCTCTACAAGCGCTTATTGATGACATAAAAGAAAAGAATCCCATTGATAGATTCAGCTTCATTATGCCAAAGCAAAGCTATAATGATGTTTTTGTAAATTCGGTTACTTTTGATTTTGGCTTAAGTACCAGGATAGACGAAGTTAATAAAGAGCTAATTGTTAGTTTTGTTTATGATAACAGCAACGCACAAGTCATTGGCATGATCAGAGGTGACAGGATTGTTGAAATAGCAGGAGAAAGTATTAGTGATGCTATTACAGATGGCAGTTTTCAATCGGGCGAATTTTGGGCAAATAATGAAGACAAAGAGCAAGTAGAGTTTACGTGGCGAACGGTTGATAACGAAATAAAAACAATGAGTATGAGTAAAAGTACGGTTAATACCCATTCGGTTTTAGCTACTCAAATAATTGAATCTGACGTTGGGAAAGTTGGTTATTTAGTTTATGACAGTTTTACTGCTTCAAGTGAAAGTGAACTTAATGAGGTTTTTAAATACTTTGAAGAACAGGCGATTGATGAGTTGATTGTAGATTTACGTTATAACCATGGAGGGAGTGCTCATACGTCTAACCAACTGGCTATGCAAATTGGAGGCGATAATGTATCAGGCAGACTTTACAACACACAAAGGTATAATGCCAATCATAGTAACGAAAACAGGGACGTGCTTTTCAACCTGTATGAAGGAACAAACCCATTAAGCCTTGCACGGGTTGTTTTTTTAACAACACAAGAATCTGCTTCCGGCAGCGAAGTACTTATTAATTCTCTTAAACCTCATATAGACGTTAAAATTGTTGGTCAGAGAACTTATGGTAAACCAGTTGGCATGAGAGTAGTGGAGTTATGTGATCAAGCCATTTTTGCTATTACAACGCAAAATTATAATGCCGAAGGCTATGGTGATTTTTTTGATGGCATCCCGGTTGATTGCGCCGCTGAAGATACCGTAACAGGTGACTGGGGAGTTAATACTGACCCAATGCTTAATGAAGCAATGTATTTGTTGAATAATGGGGAATGTTCAGTTTCTGGTAGGTTAAATCGCTCAAAAAAATCACTATTTGAACCACTTAAGAAAAAAGAATACAGTGAATTGTTGTTGCGCTAATTTTTTAATGGTTGGTATTAGAGGCGTAATGAGTTATTTCATTTTAAATATTCGGATTATTTCATTTATAATTTTTTGATCATGCTATTTTGTGAACGCACTATTGTTGACCATACTGTTTTGTGAACATATTATTTTGTGACCATACTGCTTTTGACCACCACTAACCGGCCATGGGTGGTTACGAAAATCACCAAGGAAGTATCAATGCTCGAAATTAGACCAAATTGTGAATGTTGTAACAAAGACCTGCCGCCTGAAGCTGGCGAGGCCATGATTTGCACTTATGAATGTACCTTCTGTAAAAAATGTGTGGAAGATATTTTACAGAATGTTTGCCCTAATTGTGGTGGTGGCTTTTGTCCAAGACCTGTTCGACCTGTAATTGCCCGGCGAGATGGCGTTAGTTTAAAGCATCAACCAGCTTCAAATAATCGCGTAATAACCAAATACAGTGTTGAAGAAATAAAGGCCTTTTCGGCAGAAGTTAAAGATATTGCACCACAAAGCAGGTAATACCAATTGTATTGGCAATGTACCCGTTAAGTGTTACTGGCTCGATAAGTTGTTATTTTTCAACCTCGTAGTTCGCACATTTATGTGCGCCTTAAAGTAATGCGTGGATAAATCCACGTTCTACGGATTGGTCGAATAAATCTACATGTGTTCTTCTCGGTTTCTAAATTTTAACAGCAACACTTAACTACTACATAGCCAATTGTATTAAGTTAGTGGTACCAGAGAATCAAAGAGATAATAAGATGAATCTTAATCAAGTGACACTTCCTGTGAAAAATATGGATGAGGCAACTAGCTTTTATAAAAAAATGGGATTTCTGCAAATTGTAGATACTCCTCATTACGCAAGGTTTGAATGTCCTGAAGGAGATTCAACATTTTCACTATCTTTGAACGAAAATGACTTTTTAAACAGCTCTACTATTTACTTCGAACATGAAAAACTTGATGAGCTTGTTGCAAAACTTGAGTCAGAAGGTTTTGTATTTGATCAAGCGCCAGAGGACATGCGTTATATGTGGCGTGAAGCCGTACTTCATGATCCAAGTGGTAACAAAATCAAGTTATATTGGGCTGGTGAAAATCGTTTAAATCCACCCTGGCGTGTTGAAAAACGTGTTTAATAATTGGATAAACCACAGCTGCTGATTGTGGTTTGAGCAGTAGAATAAAGATAATGATTAGGTGCAATTGTAACCATAAATCACTAGGCACGAATCAACGAATCAACGAATCAACAAGTCAACAAATCAAACATAATCCACAGGCAACGCCGTAGTATATTTAATTTCTTCCATAGCAAAACTAGAGCTGATATCTGAAAAATCGGCTTTGGTGATTAATTGCTTGTAAAAATTATCATAGGCTTTCATATCAGGCACTACGACTTTAAGTAAATAATCTACGTCTCCGCTCATCCGGTAAAATTCAACAATTTCGGGGAAATCTACGGCAATTTTGGCAAAGTCTGCCAGCCAGGACGGGTTGTGTTGATTGGTTTTTATCATGACAAAAATGGATAAACCTACATTGAGTTTTTCCGGATCAGCCAGAGCAACACGTTTGGTTATTATCCCGGACTTTTCCATTGCCTGAATTCGACGCCAGCAAGGTGTGGTTGATAAACCAACTTGTGCGGCTACTTCGCTCACTGGTGCGGTACAATCTTGTTGTAATATTCTTAATATGTTTCTATCAAAACTGTCCATTTTTTCCTCAATCAGATTGTCGCTTTTCAAAGCGATACCAGTGTTTTGCATTATTAAAACATAATGCTTGCTGTAATTCTTGTGATGTTTGAACGGTGGTGTGTAAATAACTTTGCCATAGTTCCTGATAGCTGTTATTAAATAAGCAAAGGGGAAAGTTGCTGGCCAGCATTACTCTATTTACACCAAACTCAGTTAAACAATACTGAATTACTTGTTGTTGCCAGGCAAGATCATATTTACGTTCAGTCATTTCCCAACCAGAACATTTAATTGCACAATTCGGGTATTTGCTTAGCTTCTGTATGCCTGCCAGCCATAATTGCCACTGAGTATTATTGTATTTTTTGTGTGAGTTATGTTGGTGGTAGGGGGGCCAGCCGGCATGATCAATTATTATTTTTAATCTTGGATTAAGCTGTAAAATATCAGCCAAAATTTTAACGGCTGTCTGGTTTTCAAGTGGCATTTGTACATCAAAACTTAATTCATTATCGGCTAATCTTTTTAAGTGTTGTTGGACTGTTTTTGAATTAAGTAATTCAACGGCATTTTCATCTAAAATATGACGACAGCCAACAACTGAATCATAACGGAGTAATTTAGTTAACTGCTGTGCGAATTCATCACTGGCAAGGCTAAGATCAATACTTGCTACTGAGCGAAAAGGAAGTTGGCAATGACTTTCTAACCATGCAATTTCGCGCCAGGGATTAATGTTGTCAAATCCAGCTTCAATATGGACAAAGCCGGCAAGTGTTAGCTCTTTGTTTTGCTGAAAACTTAAACCTAAGTCATTTTCAGTAAAGTTTTTATTAATGATTTCTTTGTCTGACCAATAAGGAGGATTCTTGGCGGATAACCAATGATAATCACCTTGTTCAAGGTTGAATAAATGTAAGTGCGGGTCAATTACTTTCATTAATTATTTATCTCTTAGCTGCCTGTTCTAACTGACTTATTGAAATTATTGAGTGGTATATCCGCCATCAATGACTTGTAAACTTCCGGTGATAAATGTTGCTTTATCAGACGCTAAAAATAAAACTAATTGTGCTACTTCTTCAGGTTGACCCAGTCGGCCAAGTGGTTGTAAATTTTCTTCTTCCTGATGAATTTGTGCTTTGTCAGCGCCGGATTTTGCACAATATCTGTCGATTGCTTTATGATATAAAGGTGTTTCAATTGTGCCGGGGCATACAGCGTTTGCCCGTATGTTATAACGGGCATAATCTAATGCGGTGGTTTTGGCGATGGAGGCCAATGAAGCTTTACTTAAGTTGTAGGCAAATGAATTTTGTTTGGCGATTAAGGCTTGATCTGAGGAAATAATAATAATTGAGCCATTTTTATTTGCTTTCATATTGGGTAAAACGGCTTTTACTGCAGCGAAAGCCCCTTTAACATTAATATTAAATACTTTGTCCAGCTCTTCTTCACTGGTATTTTCAATGGTTGCTGAAAAATGAATACCAGCATTAGAGACTAAAACATCAATAGCATGTTCATTGGTAATATCGTTAACAATATTGGTTACTTGTTGAACATTAGTAACATCGCAAGAGCGGAATTCACCCAATTCACCTGGTTGTAAATCAAGATTAAAAACAAGATAGTTTTCTTGTAAAAAGAGCTTAACGATACTTAAACCAATACCGGAACTGCCACCAGTAATTACGCAAACTTTTTTCATATAATATCCAATGTATTTTTTAAGAGATAATAGCGTTTACACAAGCTAAGTACCAGAATAACCTACAAATACAGTAGTTCCTCAGTAATTAGTGCCCATGTAGAAACGAATTAGACAAGTTTTTAAATGACTCAACCTGTTCGCGTAACCATATATAATTAGCCTTACCAGAATTAATCCGGTGCCGGTACATTTTTAAATGATAGTTGGGTATTGCAATTGGTGGTTCAAAGAGTTCAATATTAATCTGCTTTGTGAGTTGTTCAGCAATTAGCCTTGGCATGGTTAACAATAGATCTGAATGAACAACAGCATGCGGGGCAACTAAAACACTGGGTAGTTGTAAGGTCACGTTTCTCGATAATTTCTGTTTCGCCAGAACTTGATCAACAATACCTTGAGATTCTCCCCAAGGGGAGACTCTAATGTGAAACAGCTTCAAAAACACGGCTAAACTCAGACCATGTTTTAATGCAGGATGACCTTTTCGCGCAATGGTGCAATAGCTGTCTTTAAGCCAGGTTAAACTATTTATAGTTGTTGAATTTTCTGCTTCGTGACTGTAACCCAGCGCAAAATCAATATCTTGATTTTCAAGTTGCGAAATGGGTAATTTTTCTTGTGCTGCGATAACTTTAATTTTCACATTAGGTGCTTGATTGGTTATATGGTTGATCAACTTGGGGAATAAACTGAACTCGGTATAGTCGGTTGCAGAAAATGTAAACTCAGAGTTGTCGGTTTTTGGGTCGAAAACAGAACTTTCTTTAAGTGCTGCACTGATCAAAGGCAACGCTTGAGCTAGTTTTTGTGCTATTTCATCTGCTCGTAATGTAGGTTCCATCACATTGTTTATTCGAATGAAAAGCTCGTCGTTTATGTGTTTTCTTAAGCGGGACAAACTATGACTAAACGCGGATTGACTGATGCAAATTTCGTTCGCCGCTAAAGACACTGAACGATGTCGATAGAGTGCATCGAACATTACCAATAAGTTCATATCAATTTGATGTAGGTTCATACCCGGCTGGCCTAGGCTTTTTAAGCACATTAAGTTAAATAAAATATATTATGAATATTATACATGCATACGTGAGTGTTATGCACTGGTGTCATGGCGATGTTTTCGTATAATAGAAAGCTGCTATAAAGTAGTACAAATAACAGTAAAAAAATCATTGAAAAGGTGTAATTAAGTGAGTGCAATAACAATCCGAAAGGCGACGGTTAATGATGTATCAATCCTGTTAAAATTCATTATTGAATTGGCTGTTTATGAAAAAGCAGAACACGAAGTATTGGCAACAGAGCAAAGCATCAAAGAAAGTATGTTTGCAAAAAACAGTGGTGTTTATAGCTTAATATGTGAGTTGGACGGGGTAGCCATTGGATCAGCGATTTATTTTTATAATTATTCCACCTGGTTGGCTAAGCCGGTGTTATATCTTGAAGATTTGTATGTTTCACCACAATTTCGAGGTAAAGGTGCGGGTGTTAAATTACTCCAGACTCTGGCAAAAATTGCCATTGAGAATAACTGTGCCCGATTTGAATGGAGCTGTCTGGATTGGAATACACCATCAAGAGATTTTTATCACTCGTTAGGCGCACAGGCACAGCAAGAATGGGTGAGGTATCGTATGTCAGGGCAGACACTCATTGATTTTGTGAATAAAGAATAGCGTTGTATGTTTTGAGGGGATATTTTGAACGAAGCAGGAGGCTGCTCCGTTCAAAAGGTGTGTTTTTTAGTATTAAGGAATACAGGTTCCAGGAAATAAAATGAAACTGAAAGTTTCGACCAGAGTATCCCAATCATTACAACTAATAGGATTGCGTCTAATCCTTAACTGAGTTGATGACGGTAAGCTTAGCAAGGCTGAAATATCGCTAATTTGATTGTCGCTTAAATTTATATAGGTTAATAAGTTCAGGTTCGATAAAGCTGAAATTTCGTTGATTTTGTTATGGTATAAATTTAAGAAGGTTAATGATGTCAGGTTTTCTAATGCTGAAATATCATTGAGTTGATTAAATTCCATCCATAGCCTGGTTAATGAGGACAAGTTTGATAATGCTGAAATATCGCTAACAGAAGTGTCGGATAAGTATAAATCGGTTAATAACGTTAAGTTAGCTAATGCTGATATGTCGCTAATTTGGTTGCCAGACAATGATAATTCAGTTAATAACGTGAAATTTGAAAATATACTAATGTCACTTACTTGATTTAATGATAAATGCATTTCAGATAATGCAGTTAAATTCGTCAAAGGTGAAATATCGGTGACTTGATTTTGGTAGAGTTTTAATTTGGTTAATGAAGTTAAATGGGCTAAAGGAGAAATATCGCTCAATTCATTGTTAATTAGAGTTAATTCGGTTAATGAGGTTAAATTAGCTAAAGGAGAAATATCGCTGATTGGGTTGTTGTCTAGCCATAACTCGGTTAATGAGGAAAAGTTTGCCAAAGTTGAAATATCTGAAACTTGATTGCCATCTAACCAAAATAGAGTCAATGATGTAAGGGTAGATAATGATGAGATATCATCAATTTCATTATAGTTTAACTTTAATTGAGTTAACGACGGAATGTCAGCCAATATTGAAATATCGGTAATTTGATTGTCAAATAAATTTAAATCTTCTAATGATGTTAATTTCTCAATTCCTGCCAAAGTGCTAATGCTTTTATAGGAACAATCAAGCGAGGTCATTTCACTAATATCGGTCCAATTTTCATTGTTTGCATAGTTTAAAACACAAGTCTTAAGATTTGTGTCATCGAAAGGCACATTTGCAATTTTTACGTTAACAACATTAACTGTTCTGATTGCGGTGGAAACATTTCCTGCGGCATCAGTGGCTGTATATATAATAGTGTAGGAGCCTAGTATTAAGGGGTCAACATTGGTTGAAGCGTAGAGTTCGATTGTACCGGCAATATTGTCGGTTGCTGTTGCTCCCTCAAGATCATCATAATTAGTACCTTGTGCAATGGTTACTGTTTGATCTCCTATTATAGTTATGACGGGTGGCGTGGTATCTGGAGTTGGCCCGGTGTTGTTACCTGCACCGTTACTACCTCCACCATTACTACCTCCACCGCAAGCAGCCAATGAAATAAGTGTAAAGAAAAAAATAAGATAAAGACGAATGTTCATGTTTAAAATCCCTTTTATATAGGTGAATAAATAATTTTTGAAAAGAATAGTTAATTTTACAGACCGAAAGTTACAGGGTTGTAAAATGATTTACAAGGTGTTTTTGGTCATTAACATTCAAGTTGGATGGTTAGTTGAATTTGATTATGGAAATCAACTAGAGCCGTGAATCCGACTCTAGTTTTAGTTATCTGAATTTATAGATGACTTTATAGACTATTACTAAATTTGTCTTCAGCCACCAAAGGCAAGTCATCAGGAAATGAAGCAACATCATTTTCGTCAATAATCCATGGTGCTAAACATTCTCTGCTTTGAACACACGGGTCGGTTAATGTGCGTAAAAATTCGGCAACTTCCTGTACCTGTTGGCGTGACAATCTTACTCTGGCTCTAAAAGGTGCGCTTGCTTGAATTTGTCCGTTTCTTACCTGTTGCAGGTGATCAATTACTGTCACTGAATTTGCATAGGCGTCTGGAAAAATACTTTCGCAGGTTTGATTGTTTTTTTGCATCAATTCGGCAATTTGAGGTAATTGACAAAATGGTGCAACGCCATTGGTAAATGGTTCATTGCCTCTTGCTGCAAATAATCTGTCAATAGATCTGCTGGGATTATTATAATGCTCAACCACTTGCTCTAAAGTTTGGTAGGCGCCGCTGTGTCCATAAGGTGCTGTTGCTGCAATATTCAGTAAACCTGGAGTTCTGAAATGATAGCGGTCGTCACTGTTGTTTGTGACATTTTCCCGACCGAAATCCTGACTGGTATTGGTTTGGCTGGAGTTGCCTTTGCCATTGCCTATTTGTGGAAATGCAACTAAATGCTGGCGTTCATCACTAAAGCTTGGACCACTGTGACAAGCGATACAACCTGCGCCACCATCCCTGGCTGGAGTGAAAAATAATACGGCTCCAGCTTTTTGTTGTTCATTAAGTGCATTATCGTCACCTGCTAAATATTCATTCCAGGGGCTTTGAGTAAATACCATTGAGCGTTCATATTCACCAATAGCATCAGCAATGAGATCAAAGCTTATTTCAAGGCCATTATAAACTTGTGAAAAAGCAGCTGACCAAGTGCTGGAAAAGTCATTGTTGGAGTTATTAAAACGTTGCGCTAGTGATGCTCTTAACGCTTGATTGTCTTCTGTTGGCACAAAGCCTCCACGCATTTCATCTGCTGATGTTACCGGGAATCGTGCTTGTGCAGCTGCTAAAGTCGTACCGGGAGGAAGGTTTGCATCAGGAATGCGTCGGCCTTGTGCATTTGTGCCGGAATCTGGTGTAATTATTCCACCGTTTCTTGTCGTTTCAACTCGGCTGTCCCAAAATAATCCTCTCGTCATCAAACCAATATTGAATATAGTGGGCGAATTACGAGGAACTGCGGGAGTATTATCAAGGTTACTGCCATTAAATCTGCCCTTACCCAGCAGATCGTGGCTATTTTGATTAAGTTCGTTTACTGCGTTTATGCCAACGGGTAAAGATAAATTATCTCCTCCTCCTAATGACGGGTGGTGACAACTGACACAAGCAACACTTTGTTCACCCCCTAAATTTTTGGCAAAAAATAGCTGTTTACCTAACTGAGCTTTTGGGTCATTAATAGTTGGCAAAATTGGAATGGGTGCTGTTTGCACATTTTGGTTATTCCCTGTTATTTCGGCGGGTATTGCTGGAAATGGTCGAAGATCAAGGCTAACCACTAAATTATGTAATTGTTGGTTAATATCGGCTGGAGGAGTTGGCTCAGCAGGAGGACGTGGTTCTGGAGGTCTGGGATCTGTTGGTGGCTCAGGGCGTGGTGGCGGTCTTGGGTCAGTGGGCGGTCTTGGATTTTCTGGTGGATTAAATGTTTCTCCTTGGGGTAATGGTGGTGAAGTATTATCATTTGCATGAGCTGGCAGTGAACACAGGACAAGTATACCGATTGTAAATGGGATAGACTTTAGATGCTTGTTCATGGTTTATCTCCTTAATTACTAAGATTAATATTAAATTAGCGTTAGAATGTGCAAAAAAAATGCAGTAATTGTGCAAAAAATAAGGAAGTTGTATTTACGTCATTAGTTTATTTGGAGAGAATGGATGAGTTAGTGTTATATTTTTAATATGTGAATTAATATGTGAATTAAGGGTAAAAAATCAGAATGTTAGTCTATGAAAATTCATAATAAGTTATTTTTAATTTTATTCTCTTTTAGCTTGTTGCTAGTGAGCACCTTGGTATTTCTAGTGCAATGGAGCATAGGAAAGGGCATGGTTGAGTATGTCAACACCCGTGAGATTGAATTACTGCAGCCACTTGTTATTGAGTTATCTGAAATTTATCACTTTGATGGTAGTTGGCAAATATTTCACAATAATCATCGTAGATTCAGGCGTATGCTGAATTTATATTTAGCTGATACTGAATTTTATGATCCCTTACCAAAGGGAGACAGGCCACATCGTCCACCACAACATAAAAATGATCGACACCCACCAGAACGTCGAGCCAAACCTTTTAAGAGGAAGCCACCCCCACCCCCACCCCCACCAGAACGGGAACGACCACCTCGAAAAGCTGCTCCTAGAGTAAGTTATGCTGTACTTGATGAACATAAAGCACTGGTGGTCGGTGATTATCCGTTGCATCTGGAATATAGTTTCACTGAAATTGTGCATGAAGACAAAACCGTTGGCTATTTAGCTATTTCAAAGCGAGACGGTTTAACAAAAGGTTATGAACTGGACTTCATTGAACAACAGCAATCATATTTATGGTTGATGGCGATTTGTGTGATGCTGCTGGTTGTTGTGGTTACTTTTCCATTAGCTCGAAATTTAGTTCGACCTATTCGACAGTTAACGCAGGGAATGCACAATTTAACCCAAGGTGATTTTCAACAGTATATCGTGTCTAAGCGTCAAGACGAATTAGGGAATTTGAGTCGTGATTTTAACGAATTGGCCGTTACGCTTGCACAAAATGAAAGTATTAGAAAACGTTGGCTGGCTAATATATCGCATGAATTACGTACGCCAATTGCTATTTTACGAGGTGAATTAGAGGCGATGTTAGATAAAGTCAGGCCCGTATCAATGAAGAGTATCGCTTCAGCAAATCAAGAAGTTTTGCATTTACAGCGATTAGTTGAAGACTTACATGAACTGACAAGTGCGGATATTGGCGGTTTGAAATATCATAAACAACAGATGGATTTAAAAGCCTGTTTTGTCAGAGAGCAAGCTAGGTATCAAGGTTATTTGGCAGATGAAGGCTTGGAATTGGTAATGAAACTGCCTGAAGATCCTGTATTGATCCTTGCCGACGAAACAAGGCTTTGCCAACTGGTGGAAAATTTACTTAATAATTCGATCAAGTATGCTGGTTCAGGTTGTAAAGTAAGTATTAGTCTAACCAGTGATCCTAAATCGCATCAAGCACAGTTGTGTATTGAAGATAATGGGGTTGGTGTTGAAAAAATCCATTTAAATAATTTGTTTGAACACTTATATCGGGTAGACGACTCCCGCAACCGGGAAACGGGGGGAACTGGCCTGGGATTATCTATTTGTGCTCAAATAGTTAAAGGACATCAGGGGACTATTTCTGCTAAAAAGTCTAAATTAGGTGGGCTTGCAATCATTATTAAGTTAACTTTAGTAAGATAAGATTAATAAAGCTATTAATTTTAATTCTTTACATTAATGATTAACTTTAATTACTAACAATAATTATTAATAGAACGATTACAAATGCCTGAAAACTTATGCCCGCAAATCTAATGCCTAAAAATAAAGTTTTAATTGTTGAAGACGAAGTTAAAATTGCCAGTTTATTAGCTGATTATTTTCTCCAAGCTCAATTCACCCCTCACTGTATTCATCATGGTGATAAAGTTATTGAATGGCTGAAGGCTAACCAGGTTGATGCCATTTTGCTTGATATTATGCTGCCCGGCAAAGATGGCATTCAATTGTGCAAAGAAATCAGACAGTTTTCTGATGTGCCTATATTAATGGTAACCGCACGTGTTGATGAAATTGATCGATTGCTGGGGTTGGAATTAGGAGCAGATGATTATATTTGCAAACCTTTTAGTCCCAGAGAAGTGGTGGCCAGAGTTAAAACTGTGCTACGACGTACTCAACCGAAGGAAGAATTTAGCGAACAACTGGTATTGAATGAAGAACGTTATCAGGTCACTTATCATGGCAGGTCTTTAGAGTTGACGGCTGTTGAGTTTCAATTGCTGAAACCGCTGAATCGTGAACCCGGTAGAATTTTTACCCGTGATCAACTGATGGATAATATGTACAGCGATAATAGGATTGTTAGTGATCGTACTATTGATAGCCATATTAAAAAATTACGTAAAAAATTAAGTGAAATTAGCCCTGATGAGGAGTTAATTCAGTCAGTATATGGTGTTGGCTATCGTTTGGTTAATAGTTAATATCAATTGGTATAATTAAATTAGTGTAGAAAATTCGACACTAGTTGTAGTTATTTTGTTGGTAAGTATTTGAAATATCATTTAACTTTTACATACCGTGATTTACATTAATTATATTTTAAACTATATTTGGTTTTCAATGAGTTATTACTTTTACTATGCATGTGACCTGCTCTAAATTCCTGCCTCCTGTTGTTTGAATTATTCCCATAACCCTTTATGCAACGCGTATTTTGTAAAATTTAAAATTTTGGCGGTTTTTTATGACCTTTAGGTTAATGCGCAAATATTGTTATTAGGAAATCTTAAAAAATAGTCCTCAAGTAAAAAAATGATAAAAAGTGTTTTTCTATTTTAGACCAATTAATTATTTCAATTGGTATTAATAAGCAGTTCTTTCAAACTTGCGAAAGATTAAGACGTGAGGTTACCTGTATTAAATATTAAGGACGCAATATGAAATCAGATAAAATTATTTGCATAATCGGGGCTGATTGGTCAGGTTTGTTGGCAGGGAAATACGCGCTTGAAAATGGCTTTATTCCCATAATTCTAGAGAAAAGAGATTCTAGGGCGTAGTTTGGAACTTTTCTGAAAACAAAGACATTACAACAGTAATGAAGTTAACTATCAGATCGTATTCTGCAACGGTTACTGAAGCTTTTGACTTTCCCATGAAAACTGAATACGGAAATTTTTTCTCTCATGAAGAGGCTTTAGAATATTTAAATAATTATGCTGATAATTTTAACGTCATAGAACATATAAAAATTAATGTAAATATTAAAAATACAGAGAAGGTCGATGGTATATGGAATATATATAGAGGATTAAAATAAAAAACAACAAAAAATACAAAGAAAAACCATAATAATAGCAACGGGAACCCCTAGTAAGCCAAAATGCACAAAAGAGAAGTTTGGTTCGTTTATGGGGGACGTAGTTCATTCTGGAAGAATAAAGGAAATTTACAGGAACAATTATAAAAAAGGCGATAAAGTTCTGGTTTATGGTGGAGGTGAAACAGCCAGTGATATAGTCGATGCATCTATTATTTATGTTGGCTTTGCAAGGCCAGCAATACTGTCACTTCCTATGATGGTGGATATGCAATGTAAATATGTTTTTTCTATTTTGAGTGGTGAAAAACAACTACCAAATAACCATCAAATGCACGAAATAGCTTTAAGTGAATTTACGAGTCGGAAAAAATATTTTAATAATACCCGAACTCCACAAGGTTTTGTTTGTGCCTATTCTTATCTTTTAGATTTAAATCCAGCACTTAAATTTTGTCCAAAAAATATTGGTTTAATAATATTCCCCTGGCTTTTAAGTTAATACCATTCGTATTAAATAAATGATCAATATTCAATGACGATAAATTGCCAGTAGCAAGGTGCCTGATTGAGCAATAGCTGGCGTGTGTGATTGAAGGCACAGGTTTTTAGTTCCAGACAAAACCTAAGTACCGACATCGACGTGCATGGATGCACTAATGCAGCGAAGGCATGGATGCCTAGGAGCTGCCATGTCGGCAACGTAGCTAGTGGTGATTTAGACCATTTGAAGATGATCACTTATTTAGTGCGATTGGTATAATTAACTATCCTTTGTCATCGGCTACTATAGCGTTGAATTATCAACAACATGAAAAATTGCATTAGAAACCGTATTGAAAAGATACGAAAATAGTTTCTGAGATACAGGCTTGTCAGTCAATTGATGGTTGGCATAAAACGTATTCTTTTAGTGGATCACATAATCGATTTTTTCGCCAAAATAAAATATAAAAAGGCGTTGGAAAAATTTATAAGTAAAAATGAAGCGGAAGGTTAACGTTAGTTTTTTGTTGGTATTACTAATTTCGCCATTATCATTAAAACAAGCTTTGTATAACGGATATCCGTCAGCAGCAAAATCAATAACTGGGGATGTCTTGTGACAATATTATCATCCTAGTCATATATGCCATAGGATTGCCATGATATTGATAGTCACTATTTTTGATTGATATAATTTTGGTATGGTCGATGAATGAATAATAAATAAGGAACAAATACGTAAGTTTTTAAAAGCTCGGTATACAGACCTTAAAAAAACCGTTTATAATGCAGCCATTAAAGAAGTTGAGGTTTTTTCATGAAAGTATGTGGTGTTGAGTTAAAAGGTAATGATGCGATTATTTGTATTCTGGCGCTGGAAAATAGTCTGTACGATGTTCCAAAAACACGGGTACAAAAAATAAGTTTAATTGATGTTGGTGATGCAGAAGCAGTGCAAAAATTTCAGTTTACGTTTGCTAAACTAATTGAAGATTACAAGGTTGATAAAATAATTATCAAAGGACGTGCCTTAAAGGGTAAGTTTGCAGGTGGTCCGGTTGGCTTTAAAATGGAAGCAGCCATTCAATTAATTCAAGATATACCTGTTGAAATTTTAGCGGGTAGTTTTATTAAAAAAACTGTAGCTAAAAGTCAGATAACGATAGATTTTCGTGATACGGGTTTAAAACAATTTCAAGAACAGGCATTTAATACCGCATTTGCCTACTTGCAAGGTAGTTAAAGCTATTTATTACTTAGTTACCCTTAAGTATATCGATTGCTATTAGTAAAGGTATAAAGGTGTAGAAAGGCCACATTATGTGGCCTTTATAGTCTAGAAAACAATAGTCTAGAAAACAATTATCTATAAAACTATTTATTCGTTAAACCACGACGTTCCAGTAATGGTGCAACTTGAGGATCTTGTCCTCGGAAACGGCGATACATTAATGCCGGATCTTCTGAACCACCAGTTTCTAAAACATGCTTACGGTATAAGTCAGCTGTTTTCTGATCAAATATGCCATTTTCTTTGAAAGCTAACCAAGTATCAGCATCGTAAATGTTAGACCAAATATAACCATAATAGCCAGATGAATAGCCACCAGAGAAGATGTGACTATAATAGCCTGTACGATATCTAGGAGCTATTTCATCAATTAGGCCAATTTTCTTTAATAATTTTTGTTCAAAAGAATTAGCATCTTGAATTTCAGCTGTTTCTAATGAGTGCCAGCTCATATCAAGTAATGCAGCAGCCAAGTATTCTGTAGTGCTAAACCCTTGATTAAATTTGCCTGAGGCTTGAATCTTCTCAACCAGAGACCGGGGAATTACTTCACCTGTTTGGTAGTGTTTAGCAAAATTGGATAATACTTCAGGCTCTGTCATCCAGTTTTCCATTACTTGTGATGGAAATTCTACATAATCACGAGGAAGAGACGTTCCTGTTTGTGAACGGTAATAACCGTCAGAAAGTAATCCCTGAATAGCATGACCGAATTCATGGAATAAAGTTGATGCTTGATCAAAGGTTAACAATGTTGGTTGATCACCTACCGGGCGAGGGTAGTTTAAAACATTGTAGATAATTGGAGTAACGTCTTCACCGTACATACGGTATTGTTTACGGAAACTGCTCATCCAGGCACCACCGCGTTTGCTTTCGCGTACGAAATGGTCAGTCATGTAAATACCAACGTAGCTGCCATCTTTGTCGGTTACTTCAAACGTACGGACATCTTCATGATATTTAGGTAAATCAAAACGTTCTTTAAAGGTGACGCCCCAAAGTTTTTCAGCAGTATAAAATACGCCTTGCAAAGTCGCTTCTAATGAAAAATAAGGCTTGGTTTCTGCTGCATCAATATCGTAACGTTCTTTACGGATTTTTTCTGAGTAATACCACCAATCCCAGGCAGCAACTTTGAATTTTCCACCTTCAGCGTCAATCATTTTTTGAATGTCAGCACGTTCTTCTTTCGCACGTTCAAGTGCAGCCGGCCATACTTGATCTAATAATTTGAAAACATTTTCAGACGTTTTTGCCGTAGCATTTTCCAGAACATAATTTGCGTGGTTTTTATAACCTAACAATTTGGCTTTTTGAAAACGTAAACTCGCCATTTTTGCAGCGATTTTCTGATTGTTAAATTCATTTTCGTTGTCGCCGCGCATAGTGTAACCGTTAAAAATGGTTTCACGTAATTTGCGATTAGTTGAATAGGTTAAGAAAGGATTTTTACTCGGGCGATGTGTGGTGAATACCCATTTACCTTCATGACCTCTTTCTTTGGCAGTTACAGTAGCAGCCGCAATAATATCATCAGGTAAACCAGCTAAATCTGCCTCGTTATCAATAACCATTTCAAAGTTATTTGTTTCGCTTAGCAAGTTTTCACCAAACTTTAAGCTTAATTTACTTAATTGATCATTGAAGCTTCTTAGTTTTACTTTATCTTGTTCGTTTAAGTTTGCTCCGCCTCGAACAAAACTTTTATAAGTTGTTTCAAGTAATGTCAGTTCATTTGGCTTCAGATTCAGGTGTGATTTTTGAAGATAAACAGCTTTTACCTTTGCGAATAAAGCATCATTTAATGCTATGTCATCACCTAGTGCAGAAAGTTTTGGAGAAACTTCAGATGAAATAGCTCGCATTTGTTTGTCAGACATTGAACCTGTTAAGCCATAAAATACACTAGTGACGGTATTTAAAAAGTCACCTGTTTTTTCCATTGCGACAATTGTATTTTCAAAAGTAGCTTTGTCTGGATTATTGGCAATAAGGTCAATTTCTTTTTTGTTTAACTCAATGCCATGGTTAATAGCGGGTAAATAATGGTCCTTTTTAATTTTATCAAAAGGAGGTATTCCATAAGGTGTTGAAAATTCCTTTAAAAACGGATTGTCTTGAGAGATCATTTTATTGTCATTTTTTTCTTGAACGACTTGTGTAGTAACTTCAAAGATATTGTCAGACTGACAGCCCGCTAAAGCTAAACTTACAGCGATAGTCAAAGGGGCAATAATACTAGGTTTCATTTTAATTCCTAAAGTTTTTATTCATACACTATACCCTTACGACTTGGAAATATGGTCTATGATATTTGGTATAAAATTGTTTTGTTAGTGTAAAAATACAAAATAAATAGTGCGTAGTTTTTTCGGTTATTTTAACAAGACAAGCTGTCATTGATTCTATGCTCAGAATTTGTTGCATACAAGTAACTTATAGGTAAATACGACAAAACGCATCCTTTTTAGGATTAATATTTAACAATTAATTTATAGTTTTTAAGGTTTATTGATAGAGAGTTGAGTTAATACAATTGACACAAAATTAACGTTTATGCTTTCAAAATATGAAAGAACATGATTTAATCACTCATATTACTAGTCAGACCAGTAGGCTGGAAAGAATTTTGGAGAATAAATAATGCCTGAATATAAAGCACCCATTCGAGATATTAAGTTTGTCATGCAAGAGCTATTGGATTGTGACTCACATTATAAACAATTAGATTATGAAGATGCCAGCTTGGATATGATTGATGCCATTATGGGCGAAGCTGCAAAATTTACTGAGCAAGTTGTTGCTCCAATCAATCAAATAGGTGATCAACAAGGTTGTACCTGGATTGACGGTGAAGTAAAAACTCCAGATGGTTTTAAAGAAGCCTATTCCCAATATGTTGAAGGGGGCTGGTCAACCTTAGCTCAGTCAACCAAATTCGGTGGTCAGGGTTTACCTCATTCTTTAGACTCATCCATTGTTGAGCTATTTTCAAGTGCTAATCATAGTTTTGCTATGTATCCAGGATTAAGTCATGGCGCCTTGGCTACGATTGAAGCGCATGGTAGTGATTTACAAAAACAAATGTTTTTGCCAAAACTTGTTGAAGGTTCCTGGACAGGAACAATGTGCTTAACTGAGTCTCATTGTGGTACTGATTTGGGCATGTTGCGTACTAAAGCTGAAGTTAATGAAGATGGCAGTTATTCAATTACAGGTACTAAAATCTTTATTTCTGCAGGCGAGCATGATTTATCAGATAATATTCTGCATATTGTTATTGCAAGAATTTCTGGTTCACCAGAAGGTAGTAAAGGTATTTCATTATTTATCGTACCTAAATTGAGTGTTACAGGTGAAGGAGAGCTTGACGCTGAAAATGGCAGAAATGGTGTTAGCTGTGGTTCCATAGAACATAAAATGGGTATCAACGCGAACGCTACTTGTGTGATTAATTTCGATGGTGCAAAAGGATATTTAATTGGTGAACAAAATCGTGGCTTAAATTGTATGTTCACGTTTATGAACGCTGCACGTTTAGGTGTTGCCAATGAAGGTGTTGCCGCAGCAGAAGCGTCTTTTCAAGGCGCACTTGCCTATGCACAAGACCGTTTACAAATGCGTTCATTAAGTGGTGTTAAAAATCCGGAAGGGCCAGCAGATCCTATTATTGTTCATCCTGACGTTCGCCGGATGTTACTGACACAAAAATCGATTGCTGAAGGCGGTCGTGCATTAGTTGCTTATTTATCACAGTTAGTTGATGTGTCTCACTCAGAAAAAGATGAAGCTGTAAAAGCGGTTGCAGAAAGTAAATTAGCACTGTTAACGCCTATTGCTAAGGCATTTTTAACAGAACTAGGTCTTGAATGTACCAGCCATGGAGTTCAAATTTTAGGTGGTCATGGTTTCATCAAAGAATGGGGCATGGAACAATTAATGCGTGATACTAAAATTAGTTGTCTATATGAAGGTACTACTGGTATTCAGGCGCTTGATCTTTTAGCTCGTAAAGTACTTGGCAGTAAAGGGGAAATATTAAAACCTTTTGCTGAAGAAGTTACTGCTTTCTGTCTTGAGAATATAGCTGATGCGGATATGGTTGAGTTTATCAAACCTATTATGAAGTTTTCTGAACAGTGGCAACAATTGACTCAAAGCATTGGCTTAAAAGCACAAGGTAATCGTGATGAAATTGGTGGCGCGTCAGTTGATTACTTAATGTATTCAGGTTATTTATCTTTAGCTTATTTTTGGGCTAAAATGGCAAAAGTTGCTCAAGATAAATTAGCAAGTGATAGTGAAGATAAAGCATTCTATCAGGCGAAAATTAAAACAGCTCAGTTTTATTTCCAACGTATATTACCACGTGCCCATGGTCATGCTGCTTGTATTGAACATGGCGCTGGATCAATGATGGCATTAGATGCGGATCATTTTTCTTTTTAAATAACATTTAATACCATTCGCATTAAATAAGTGCTCAATATTCAATTAGGATAAATTGCCAATAGTAAGGCGCCTGATTGAACAATAGCTGGCTATTGGGATTGAAGGCAACGCAGCTAGTGGTGATTTAGACCATTTGAAGATGATCACTTATTTAGTGTGATTGGTATAAGTTATCTGATTATAAATTAGAAAATAAAAAGGGAAGCTATTGGCTTCCCTTTTTTGTGTCGATAAGAATAATTTTGTTGGTTGTAGGAAATGATTAACTAAATTTTAATAACCTCTAACCTCTAACCTCTAACCTCTAACCTCTAACCTCTAACCTCTAACTTCTAACCCTTAAGATTCATCCTTACTTATCGGAAGCTGTAGGGTAAATCTGGCACCTCCTAGTGGAGATCCATCTACAAGGCATTGACCGTTGTGCCATTGTAAAATACGTTGAACTATGGCTAAACCCAAACCAAATCCTCCTTTAGCTTTATTTCTACTTTTTTCTAAACGAATAAAGGGTTTAAATATTTGCTTTCTATCTAAAGGGTCTATACCTTCACCGTCGTCATCAACATGTATGACAATATCATTGTTTAAATGGGAGGCAGAAATATGAACTTCGTTATCGCCGTATTGGATCCCATTGTTAATTAAATTCTGTATGGCTCTTTCGATTAAATGACCATCACAGTGACAGAATAAATTATCGTCAACAGCCAGTTGTAAATGTTTATCGGTACCACGTTGTAATTTTTCAATTTGATTGTGCAATAATTCCGTTATATTAACTTGGTGATAGTTAATATGCTGATGTTTATTTTCAAGTCGGCCATAACTTAAAACTTCATCCACCAGTTTTTCAATTTCATCAACATCTTGTTTCATATCTTCAACTTGATCAGCATTGTCTTTTAACATGGCTATTGAAAACTTGAGGCGAGATAATGGGGTTCTTAAATCATGGCTGACAGCATTGGATAATTGACGTTGTTCTTCTATCAAACGAGATATTTGTTCAGCCATTGCTTGAAATGTTTTAACCAAAGGATAAATCACCGAACTTTTGCCGACAGGTATTGTACCGTCAAAGTGACCTGTGCCAAATTGCTTTGCTGAACTTTGCAGAAGCCGTAAATCACGCCATAAAGGCCATGTCCATAACGCGATAATTGCACCTAAAAATATATATGACGCAATGAGTAAATATTGTCGTATTTCGGCTTTGTCTGGATTTATATCGATAGGTCCTATCTGCAACAATTGCTGTTGAGAGTTAAGTTTGAGAATAATGGTGAGTTGATTATCCGCATTATAGGTGAGAATAGGCTCTCCCATGTTTAGCTTTTTTTCATCCGCTTCTAACCAGGCTATTTGGTCTGCGTCAAATAGTTCTATTTCCATGCCTAATTGCTGACTGAGTTCTTTTAGCGATAAAACATTATTATTAAGTAAGGGGACCAGACTTTTAGACAGTTTAGCGATCCTTTCTATATCTGTATCTGACGAGGGTTGGACATATTCCCATATTTTGTCTGAACCCCATCCTATTAATAATATGCCAAGGATAATGGCAAAATATAAACTAACAAATAGTCTTTTCATAAGAAATTATCTCGCTGGCTTATGCCTTGAAATAAAGACAACTGATTCAGAACCGGCATTAGCTAGTCCCATGCTGTTGCACTGAAAAGATACCCTTTACCCCAAATGGTAATGATGCGGTAAGGTGTTTCTGTATTATCGAATAATTTTTTTCTTAATCGGGAAATACGTACATCAACGCTTCTATCCAGGCCATCGTATTCCCGGCCAATCATTTTTTGATGGATAAAATCTCTACTTTGTACTTCACCTGCTTTGCTGGCGAGTAACCAAAGCAATTCAAATTCATGACTGGTTAAATCAACCGGATTATTGTCATAAGTAACAATGCGGGAATTTTTATTGATAGAAAGTTTGCCAAAGCTGAGTGTGGGAGAATTAACTAAAGACTGCCCACTTGCCCGTCGGAATAAGGTATTTATTCTGGCGAGCAGTACATGGGGTTCAATGGGTTTAATAATGTAATCATCAGCGCCCATTTCTAAACCAAGCACATGATCAAAATCACTGTCTTTAGCAGTTAAAAATAAAATGGGATTCGTAAATTTTTGTCTTATTTTTCGGCAGATAGAAAAACCATCCAAATGAGGCAGCATTATATCTAAAATCAGTAAGTCAGGAGAATGCTCTAAAACAAAATCTATCACTTTGTCGCCCCGGTCAATTACCGATACTTTAAAGTTATTTTGTTCGAGGAATTTTTTGACTAAGTTTGCAAGTCGCTGATCATCTTCAACCAGTACAATATGTTTCATTAAAATATACTCCAGGCTGAACGTAGACGTCTTCGCGTTTTAGTGGGTTGAATAGCGTTTATATTAACTTTTTGTGAGGCAAATACAGTATTGCCATCATCGATTAAGGTAAAGTTTGTCGTGTCTTTTAGCTCTATTGGAATAACTTGTGTACCCATTTTCTTATTTTTCCAACAGTAAATTTTAGTCTCATCTTGAACCAGACATAAATTAGCAGGGATATCTGCTTTCCATCTGACGGTAGCCATTAACTGGCATGTATCCCCAATTTTCTGTACTACACACGTAAGTGGTTTTATTGAGAAAAATGATAATTTAGTATTAATAATGTTGGCGTTAGCCGGTGAAGCTGTAATGGAAAGAAAACTAATAATTATTATCCATTTAACGTGTAAATACATAACTAACCCCTATAAAACTTGTAAGGGTATAATCTTTGTCGACAATTGGGCTGTCTTTTATTCCTGATCCCAAGTGTTTATAGTTAACTGAAAAAAATGCTTTCCAGTTCTTACTTAAATGGTATCCGGCATAAAATTTAAAATAGGGGCTTATCGACGAATGACCTTGATAAAAATTGTCTCCTACCAGCTTCTCTTTTTCATCTATTTTATGATCCCGCTTATCTTGTTCATCTAATTCATAATCCAGGTAATCTTTTTCATCTAATCCATAATAATAGTCCACCATAGCAGAGCTGGACCAATCAAAACCGAGTGTAGTTTGAATGGATAAGTTTTCAATTGTTTTAGGTTTATAACGGTAAAGCATTTTGAAATTACCATTGTAGCCATCATAAATACTATTAACATCATGCATCAACTGTCCTAAAAATGACAGATTGTCTGAGGCGAACCAATTGACTTGCATACCTGCGTCAAGCGCCCATTTACGTTTGCTGATATTTTCTATATCTATATCTATATCTATTTTTTCAGTAGGAGCCGCGGGATTGTCAGGTGAAATAATGCCTTGTGCGGCATCAGCGGCGCTGCTCAGAAAAACGTTTTGCGGATGCCAACGGGAAAAATAGGAATTTTCATTATTTACTCTTGTTAAAGCACTAACAACAAATTGATCATTTTCGAAAAAAGTGTAACCTAAATCGCCGTTATCAAAATAGAAATTATCACGGTAGTATTGAAAAGAAGGAACTAGGTACAGTGGGATATTTTTACCACCAACTAACGGGTTGGTTTTTTCGCCTATGCCCATAGCTACAGAAAAATGCAGCTGTCCTACAGTGATTAAACTTTCATCAGTGTCAATAGTGGTGTTATTGTTAGTTTGTTCAGCAAAAGTCGTTAATGAACAAAATAATAAAAGTAGTATTGGTATTTTCAAAATAGTATTTCGATCGTTACAATTGTTGCTAATTTAGCATGAGTAGGTTAAATTTTCAGGCAGAATTACATAAGATTACATATTATTGCATTTGACAACAGTGTTTTTTTTATTTTTGGTTAAAGTAGTAATAGAAGCCTTATAACGGAGATTCATTATGTATAAAAAAAGTTCACTTGTTATGTTGTCGGTGATTGGTTTATTAGGTTGCGGTGGTAGCGATAGCCCCAGCGATACTATTCTTATTCAGCCTGTTCCTGTTGACCCGGTTATTGTTCCACCAGTTTCAACGTTGCCTCAGCTTAATGATATGAGTATTTCTTTAAAACCATTAAAGTCAGTGAATGAAACCAGCTTTGAAACACATTATAAAAATGGCTTGTATTTAGCTACTTTGACAGATGACGGAAAACGCTATCTCAATAGTGGTGATGTCAGTACATCAGAGGCATCTTCTAGCAGTGCAGATGGCTTTTCAGAAACTATCACGCAAGAAGCTGGTGTAGATGAAGCGGACCGTGTTAAATATGATGGCGATTATCTGTATATTGCCAATAATGGCGGATATATTCATGCTATAGATGAAGGAACTAAGATAGCCACATCTACTCCCTATTCAGCAAATGTCAGGATCTTAAAAAGACAGGCAGATGATACTCTGCTAACTGTTAATACCCTAAATATTGGCGATGTAAAAAATTCACCAAATATTGATGGGCTTTATTTGTCTGAAGGTCGATTAACCGTTTTATCGAGCACTTATTCGTATGGAAGTACGATTGAACCTTTGTTTCACATTTGGTATCAGGGAGCTCGAATTTTCAATGTATCTCTATTTGATACAAGCACGCCGAATGTTGCAAATGAAATTACGGATTTAACCATTGATGGAAACATTATTTCAAGTCGTCGTGTAGACAAGAATTTAATCATTGTCAGTTCTTATAATAAAGAAATTGAAGGACTTATCATGTTCCCTCAAAATGACAAAGAAAAGCAGGCCAACTATGATCTAATTCAAAAGATAGATATTAATACGTTATTACCGCAATACACAGACGCAAATGGTGTAACAAAAAATTTAGTTAATGCGGATAATTGTTTTATTCCAGAAGATGCTACTGATGCTGATGGCTATGACGGAATTGTAACATTAACAACAATTAATATTGACGACCCAAGTGAAATTACCTCTATTTGTATTAATTCATCAGTGCAAGGTCTTTATGCTACACCTAGCTCCGTTTATACCTACGGTTCTGTTGATCAAAAAAGTACAGTTATTCACAAATTTTCAATGGATGGTCAATCAATCGATTATAAAGCATCAACATCTTTTGCAGGACATGTTTTTGGGGGAGGGCAAAGCAACTTACGTTTTAGCGAGCAAGGTGATTATCTTCGTGTAGTTGTTACTGAGAATACCGATGATTCAAGTGATCGATTTGAACATCTGCTTAAAGTGTTTTCCGAAAATGAGACCACTAATGAATTAGAGTTGGTTGCTCAATTACCTAATGCTGCTCACCCTGAAAAATTGGGCAAAGATGATGAAGACATTTATGCAGTAAGATATTTTGGCAGCAAAGCCTATATTGTTACGTTTAAAAGTATGGATCCTTTATATGTGCTCAATCTTGAAGATAATACTCAGCCGTTTGTTGAATCATCACTTGAAATAATCGGATATTCTTCATATTTACATCCTATTTCTGAAGACTTGATTTTAGGTATAGGGCAAAATATTGACCCTAGCCGTTTTATTACCCCTGACGAGCCTGAAGATGGTGTAGAGCCTGAAAAAATTATAGAAGGTGCTAAAGTTGCACTCTTTGATGTTTCAGGTGAGCCAAGATTAGTAAAAGAGTTTGTTTTTGAGGGAGGATATACACCGGCAGAATTTAATTATCATGCATTAACTTACTTAAAGGTTTCTGATGATAAACATCTATTTGCCATGCCAATTGAAAGTTGGGTTTCCACAGCCGATATTGCAACGGATTCTGTTACCTGGAATTCAAATTCAGCGCTTGAATTATTTGAAGTGAATATCTCAGGAGCTGACGCTGAACTTAGTCATGCTGGTTCGGTTGCACCTTCATATGATAATGATAATTATTATGGCAGTTGGAATGACCGGGCAATAATACACGGTGACTTGATCTTTTACGTTCATGGCGCGGATGTCTATAAAAGCTCATGGCTTGTACCAAATGATATTGAAGGTCCTTTTTAAACGCTATTTCTAACCGTTATTAGACGAGAGACTGGTCTGAGTTTTCAGGCAGTCATAAAAAATTTAACGGCATCAAATCTTATTTTTGATGCCGTTTTTTGGTTAAAGAAGGTCTGGATCTACTGGGCTATGTCTAAATTGCTAGGTCTACAGGTAATTTGCCACCAAGGTTTTCGGCCAATTTAATTGATAGTTTGGCAATTATTGCATAAATGGTTAACTGCGGATTAACGCCTAAACTTGTTGGAAAAAGCGAACCATCTAAAACAGACAAGCTTTGGAGCTGGTGGAAAGCACCATCATTATTGCAGACAGATTCTTGTGGATCTTTGCCCATAGCCGATCCCCCCATGACATGAGCACTGACCAGTTGCCAACGTAAAATTTCCTGAGGCAGGTTGTTTATCGCCGTTTTAGTTTCATTCCAGGAAGTATATCCGAGTGAATCCATATGAACAGGAAAGACTTTTTTAGCGCCGGCAGCAAATTGCATTTCAGCCATTGATAACATCGCATGTTTCGCACCACGCCAAAGCATATCGTTGGGGGAATAATTCAGCTGCGGGTAATCATATTCGTCAAGCATGACTGAACCACCAATGCTTTGTTCGTTAAAACCATCTCTGAGCAGAGCAAGATTTGCCTGATTGTTGGCAAATTTCTTCATTTGTTCACTATGTTGCTGATCATGTCGTTTTAGCATGGTAGAAACTAATAATGGGTGTAAAGGAGGTACTTCAATTTTATAACCCAATTCACCAGCCACTCCATCGCGCCATAAAAAATGGTCACTGTAAATGCTTTGTGGAGCACCTGAAAAAGCGTTGACTTTACTAGGCATTTCAGCCATTGAGATTGTCACCGGGTGTAAAAATGTTCTTTTACCAATTAGCGGGTTAATTGTTGATAATTGGCTCCTGAGCATAATTGCAGGCGTTCCGATTGCTCCAGCCGACAAAATAGTATGTTTAGCTTTTACGGTAGTGATATTTTTTTGTTTTATTTGGCCCAAATTATTCATGCTGGTCAGTCTCACACCAACCGTTTTATCGCCTTCAATTACCAGCGACTCAACCCTTGCGCGACTGATTAATTTGGCACCGAGGTTCAGTGCTGTTGGAATACAGCTCACTAACATTGATTGTTTGGCATCTATCGGGCAACCCATTCCGCAGTAACCTAAATTGGCACAACCTTTAACATTGCGGGGAATTACATTGTATTTCCAACCTAACTTTCTGGCGCCATCAGCAAGCAGTTGGTTATTGGTATTTGGTGGTGTTGTCCAAGGGGAAATATTTAACCGTTTTTCCACCCAATCAAACCAAGGGGAAAGTTCGGTGCTGGATAATCCATTAACGGCATGTTCTTTTTGCCAATGTTCCAGTGTTGATTTTGGTGTTCTAAAACTGGAAGTCCAGTTAACGGTAGTAGAACCACCAACGGCTCTACCTTGTAGAATTTGAATTGATTTATCTGCAGTTTGACGACCCGTGACTTCCTGATACAACTCGGCATAAGCTTCTTTTTCTTTCATCTTAAAATCAGCAGAAGTCTTTAGCGGACCTTCTTCAATTATTAATACTTTGAAGCCTGAACGACTAAGTACCTCAGCAGCAATGCCTCCACCTGCACCAGATCCTACGATCACCACATCACATTCAATAACCTGTTCTGGTGTATCTACGGAGTAATCTAAGGTGTTTGGATATTGAATCGTCATTTAATTCTCTAAAATTTAATTGGTAAGTGGTACTTTCTAACGGGTATTTTCTAACGGGTATTTTCTAACTGATATGGTACATGTGAAATTCTGTAAATCTCAGACTAAAAAAGCTTGGGCGGCCCGGGGTAACCAATAGCTTCCCAATGTTTAGGTTCAGCATAAACGCTACTGATCATCAATTGATGTAAACCAGTATATGCCTGCTGTAACAACGATAAATTGCTCTCACGCCAATCAGTTAAAAATGCTGAAATTTGTTTTGCTCCGGCTTGCTGCCAATTTAACCAGACACCAGCTAATACCAAACGTCCTATACTGGAACCGAGCAGATCAAATAATTCTCTGAGTTCCGCCTGAGTACGTAACGGTAGCCTTATTATTGTTTCGTCTATATTAACAATTGAAGTATCCAGATCTGGGGTATGAAGTAAATCACCCAGCATAACAGGAACAAGTATAGTTATTAGTAACTGATCGTCTTGATTCAAAAATTTTGTCGGCAAGTTTTCAGGATATTCCAGAGAATTATTTTGATACCACTGAAAAGCGGTTATCCCGCCAAGCAAGGTAATGCTGGTGCCAATAACCGATTTCAGGAAAAATCTTCTATTCATATTTTTATTATGTCCCAATACAAGTCAGACCACTTTAACTGATCAGGAATACATTTCAAGTAGCTTGGCTATATATATTCTTGTAAACGCACAATCAGACAGTTGTGCGTATGCTTGATAACTAAAGCCCCAAAACCTGCTTACCTTGTTTAAATACTATATCCACAGGGATATTGGCTGTTTCTAAACGTGCTAAACTTTCTGCTAATGAACTTGTAATAATACCGCTTGTAGTAACTAGCTTGTCGACTCCTTGATAATCGCCATTACCTTGCAAAGTTAGAATAAGCTTTGATAAAGAATTTACCGCAGCAGTCATTTTTTCAACATTTATGCTATAAAGCCCTTGTTCATTACGGCTGAAGGCACCGTGTTCAGCAAAGTAATTAAATCGCACCATATTAGCCTTACCGTGAGCTGAACTGGCTCCAAAACGTACTGAGCGGAATATACCAGTCAGGAAGGTTGTGTAATAATCTTCGAGTATACCTTCTGTAATTGCGCCTTTAGCGAGTAATTGACGGATCATGTAAAGGCCTAATATATCGGCTTTACCTTCTTCCAATGCAGATGCATGCTCTTTCAATGCCTGACGTACTGTCCCTTTGTTATTTAACGTATTTTTTATACCTAAACCATGAGCAACTTCGTGAAACATGGTATTGGCAAAAAAGGCGTTGAAAGTAACGTTTTTACGTTGCTCCGGCACGATCAAGGTGTCTGTAATTGGTAACATGATCGCATCAAACTTAGCACGCATAGCATTCTTAAGTTGTAAACGACGGGTACCTTTCTTCAGTTGTACTTGTTCATCATTGGGTAGGTTAATGGCAATGGTTTTACTGCCTGCATTAGAATGACCAGCGTAGAAAATAACGTCATAGGCATTTAAATCGGCATCAGAACCTGGTACTTCAGCTTTGTATTTTTTTTCTACAGGAAGATTTATTTGTAACTCAGGCAAGTATTGAGCGTATTTAGCTAATTTTTTGCTCCAGGATAAATCTTTGAGTAATACGTAAGATTCAAAAGCTGCACGATAGCCGAATAATTGATCTTCA
The DNA here is from genome assembly GCA_013216015.1 of Alteromonadaceae bacterium. Classification (GTDB taxonomy): domain Bacteria; phylum Pseudomonadota; class Gammaproteobacteria; order Enterobacterales; family Alteromonadaceae; genus JABSOI01. The sequence continues at coordinate 52,544 of JABSOI010000002.1, forward strand.
TAGGTTTCAATTGGACCAATAACTACATCAATAGGGTTATTTTTCATATCCATCCATGCAAAATCTGAAGCTTGATATTCATCTGTGCGTAATGCTTGTGCACGTATGGTTAAATAATTGGCAAACTCTTTATCATCTGCAAAGTTTGCTGCTTTCTCTAAAATCACCGCAACGCGATTAATTTCATCAGCATAAGCTTCTGAATAGCTGACGGTTATCAATCCACCTTCATCATTACGACGAACTAGAGAATACAGTCCTTTTTTATCGGCAAAGTCGGTTTGTTCAAATTCACTTTTGCTCATGTCTGCAGGATAAAATTCAGCGCCGTGGTTTTTGTCCTTAAAATTACTTAGAAAAGTTTTATCACCCGCTAATCTGTCCCAAGGACCATAATTTACTTCGGCAAAATGACGAACTTTTTCATCTTTAATGCTGGCGAGAAAACTTATTTTGTTTTGTCCAAATGCTTGTTGCCAAAAAAGATCATCTATAATCTCTGAAGCTTCTATAAGCAGGGATAACATTTGTTTTTGATTGCTGGAATACTGACTTAAGTCAGCGGTTAAAGTGACAGTTTTATAAATGTCCAGTCTATTGTTATGCTCAGGTAATAATGTAGGTGCTAATATGGTTGCAGCTTTATTTTTATTTTCGTTCTGTGCGTCACAAGCGCTTAGTGCGCCTGATACTACGATAAATACCGCGGCAATTTTTGTTAATTTCATTAGTTTAGTCTCTTATTAAGTACGGTTAGAGACTAAGAAAAAATGTTAGTAAGCGCAAGTAATTAATACCATTACATTAATTAATTGACCATTTCAAATAGTCAAAATCTTTACTGGTAGAGTGGTATTTTAATCCCAAAAGCCAGCAATTAGTCAATCAGGCGCAATATATTCTAATTGAATATTGCTTGATTTATAACAATTGGTATTAACAACAGAGGAGGTAAAAAACAGGCAAAAAAAAACTGACATAAGTCAGTTTTTTTAAAATTAGTCATAAAGTTTAATGCAATGTATAAAGCTATAGAGTTTACAGATATAAACTAAAGCGCTTTAATTGCTGCATTTAAACGGCTCTTAGAACGAGCTGCTTTATTTTTATGAATAAGACCTTTGCTTGCAAAACGATCAAGGATCGGTATAGCAGAAGCAAATTCTTGTGTTGCTTTTTCTTTGTCACCGGCTTCGATAGCTGCGATTACTTTTTTTAATAAAGTGCGCATCATTGAGCGACGGCTTGCATTATGTTGACGGCGCTTTTCAGATGTAATTGCGCGCTTCTTAGCAGACTTTGAGTTAGCCAAGGTGAACTCCTAAAAATGATTTAATTAAGCTTAAATTTAAGGCGACGAAATATGCCTGTTTTTATATAAATTGTCAAATGATTTCTACCGTTAAATTCTCTTTATTGGGATCTAACAGTATCTATCACTGACTAATATTGTGAATGGCGGCAAGTATACATGGTTTGTGGGTTAATACCAATCGAGCCAATGAAATGTTCGTTTAATTGATTGGTTAGAGTGTATTGGTTTTGAGTGTATTAGTAACAGGGTATATTTATTTTCTTGTTTATGAATATAAAATAAATACATAATAGAGTGCAAATAAGACTGGTAAAGATAATCAAGTTATCTTATCTGTGTATAAATCCCCATAAATTTTCAATGAGGTTTTTTTTGAGTAAAAAATTAATCAGGTCAGGATTGATCGTAAGTATCATGACTTTTATTTCCCGTATACTTGGTTTGGTCCGTGATGTGGTAATTGCCAATATCATGGGGGCAGGGGCGTCAGCGGATGTATTTCTTGTTGCTAATAAAATCCCTAATTTTTTACGTCGTTTGTTTGCTGAAGGTGCTTTTGCACAGGCTTTTATTCCAGTATTAAGTGAATATCAGGAAAAGGATGAATTAAACGGAACGAATGAAACCCGGCAATTAATCGCACAAGCGTCTGGAACATTGGGTGTTATTATTACCCTGGTAACTTTATTCGGTATGCTGGCTTCGCCCTTGATTATGATTTTATTTGGTGGCGGTTGGTATGCTGATTGGTTAAATGATGGTCCTGACAGTGGCAAATATGAATTAGCATCAACTTTACTTAAAATTACTTTTCCCTATTTGTGGTTTATCAGTTTTACAGCACTTGCTGGAGCTATTTTAAATACTTTAGGAAAGTTTGCTGTTTCAGCATTTACTCCTGTTTTACTGAATATTTGTATCATTTTAATGGCTGTTTATGGCTCGTCTTCCTTTGAGGAACCCGCTTTCGCTTTGGCGTGGGGTGTTTTTTTAGGGGGACTGGTACAGTTTATTTTTCAAATTCCTTTTTTAATTCAAGCGAAGGTTTTTGTTAAGCCTCAGTGGGGATGGTCTTCACCCGGGCTTATTAAAATGCGTCGTTTAATGTTACCTGCCATTTTTGGTGTTTCAGTAACCCAAATTAATTTATTACTCGATACTCAAATAGCTACCTGGCTTGTTACCGGATCTCCTAGTTGGTTGTATTACGCTGATCGCTTGTTAGAATTTCCCCTTGGGTTATTTGGTATTGGTATCGCAACTGTAATATTACCAAGTTTAGCTAAGTTACATACTCGAAAAAATGACGATGAATTCACTCAGACACTGGATTGGGGTATTCGAATTGTCAGTTTATTTGGTTGGCCTGCATTGGCGGGATTAATGGTTTTGGCACAACCGATAATTATGGTGCTGTTTATGCGGGGTGAATTTAGCCAGCATGATGTTATTCAAGTTTCTTTTGCTTTGTTTGCCTATATGTCTGGTTTAGTCAGCTTTATGTTTATTAAAGTATTGGCCCCGGGTTTTTATGCTCGCCATGATACTAAAACGCCGGTCAGAATTGGTCTTAAAGCTATGGTGGCTAATATGGCATTAAACATAATGCTAGCGCCATTCCTGGGCTTTATTGGTTTAGCCCTTGCGACTACTTTGTCTGCAACTTTAAATGCAGCGCTACTGTATCAAGGTTTAAAGCATCAAGGTGTTTATCAGTTTTCAAGAAAGACACGATTATATATTATGAAGTTATTAGTCTCTGCAGGCGTTATGGCTGCTGTGGTTTTTCAATTATCACCCCCATTTGAAATTTGGCTCGAATTAAGTTTTATTCAACAGGTGAGTAAACTTATATTCTGTATTACGTGCGGGGCGTTAAGTTATTTTTCTTGTATTTTTGTTTTTGGTATTCGCTTGCAAGATATTAAATTAAGCTCGGCAGGATAAATATTTCGATCAAATTGCTTATCTATGCTGATTCTTCTTGCATACTGATATATAATTCGACAGTTTTTATGTTCTTTAATGGTTATTAACATTTTGGATAGTCGTTAATTTCAGTTAATATTTTCCTTTAAATACTTTTTAAGCAAGGTTACGTCGTAAAATGCAGTTAGTTCGTGGTATACACAATATTAAGCCTGCTGATTATGGTTGCGTTTTAACCATAGGTAATTTCGACGGTGTTCATTTAGGTCACCGTAAAGTTATCGCTGCTTTGGTGGCTAAAGCAAAAGCATTGAATTGTGTTGCCGCTGTGTTGGTATTTGAACCCCAGCCTCTAGAGTTATTTTCTCCAGAAATGGCACCAGCTCGGTTATATCGTTTACGTGACAAATATAATTTACTGGAAAGCCTTGGTGTTGAACGACTAATTTGCGTTAATTTTAATAACAAATTTGCCAGTCAAAGTGCTGAACGATTTATTGAACATTTATTGGTAAAAAACTTAGGAATTAAGCATTTAATTGTTGGTGATGATTTTCATTTTGGTAAAAATCGTACCGGTAATTTTAATATGCTTTGTCAAGCGGGCAAAAAGTTTGGTTTTGCTGTTTCAGATACCGCCAGCTATAAAGTCTCCAACTGCAGAATTAGCAGTACCGAAATTCGCTATGCTTTAGAACAAGATAAATTAGCTGATGCTGAAAGTATGCTTGGACGCCCTTATTCTATAATGGGCCGAGTATTTCATGGTGATAAACGAGGAAGACAACTAGGTTTCCCAACGGCAAATGTATTGTTAAAACGGCTGCTGTCACCTGTTAGTGGTGTTTATGCCGTGCAAGTAAACCTGCTAGAAAGTAATACAAACGAAATATTTTATGGTGTAGCCAATATTGGTGCTAGACCTACAGTTGCTGGGATAAGGCAACAACTTGAAGTACATATTTTTGATTTTGATGCTGATTTATATGGGCAGACGATAGAAGTGATAATGTTGAAAAAACTTCGTGCAGAAATGAAGTTTGATTCATTATCCAGTTTGACTCAACAAATCAGCAAAGACAGTGAGCAAGCCCGTATTTTTGTTAAAAATAGTTTACAAGAAAATACGCAATATTCTTTTTAGAGTCGGTTTTTAGATACGGATAATATTTTAAATGAGTGATTACAAACATACCTTGAATTTACCATCTACCTCTTTCGCGATGAAAGGTAATATGGCAAATCGTGAACCACAGATGCTGAAAGATTGGGCGGAAAAAGATCTTTATGGTCAGATCCGTGCCGCCAAAAAAGGTAAAAAATCATTTATTTTACATGATGGACCTCCTTACGCGAATGGTAATATTCACTTAGGACATGCGTTAAATAAAATTTTAAAAGATATTATCGTAAAATCAAAAACGTTATCTGATTATAACTCACCCTATGTGCCTGGTTGGGATTGTCATGGTTTACCGATTGAATTAATGGTTGAAAAGAAAGTCGGTAAACCAGGTCATAAAGTTTCAGCCAGTGTTTTTCGTGAAAAGTGTCGGGAATATGCAGCTAAACAGGTTAATGGACAGCGAGAAGATTTCAAACGTTTAGGTATTTTTGGTGATTGGGATAAACCTTATTTAACCATGGATTTTGATACTGAAGCCAATATTATCCGCGCTTTAGGCAAAATCGCAGAAAATGGTCACTTGCATCAAGGTTTCAAACCTGTTCATTGGTGTACAGATTGTGGTTCATCTTTGGCTGAAGCTGAAGTGGAATACCAAGATAAACAATCACCAGCAATTGATGTGGCTTTTAAAGTATTGGAAGAAACCGTTGCCGATAAATTTTCACATCCTGAAAATCATGCGGGTGAAGGTGAACTTTCTATAGTTATCTGGACAACAACTCCTTGGACATTACCCGCTAACCGCGCTGTATCCGTTCATCCTGATGTTGAATATACTTTGGTGCAGTGTGAAACTGAAAAAGGTAATAAGCGTTTAATTATAGCGTCTGACTTGGTTAGCTCATGTATGGATCGTTTTGGTATTGATAAATATCATGCACTGGGTTTTTGTAAAGGTAGTGAGCTGGATTTAGTACAGATCAAACATCCGTTTTATGATTTTACTGTGCCTATTATTTTAGGTGATCATGTTACCACTGAATCAGGCACAGGTTGTGTGCATACGGCCCCTGGTCATGGTGTAGAAGATTTTGTTGTTGGTAAGCAATACGATTTGGAAGTTGCTAATCCTGTTGGTGCCAATGGCGTTTATTTAGCAGATACACCACTGTTCGCCGGACAACATGTGTTTAAAGCGAATGCCAATGTCATTGAAGTATTGAAAGAGCACGGCGCTTTGTTGCACCATCATGCTATTGAGCATTCTTATCCACATTGCTGGCGTCATAAAACACCACTTATTTTCCGCGCAACACCACAATGGTTTATTAGCATGGACAAGCAGAAGTTACGTGACGCTTCTTTAGCTGAAATTAAAAATACCCAGTGGATCCCTGATTGGGGACAAAGAAGAATTGAATTAATGGTGGAAGGCCGCCCTGATTGGTGTATTTCTCGTCAGAGAACCTGGGGTGTACCAATGGCTTTGTTTATTCATAAAGATACAGGTGCTTTGCATCCCCGTAGTATTGAATTGATAGAACAGGTGGCTAAACGTGTAGAGAAATCAGGTATTCAAGCTTGGTTTGATATGGATGCCTCAGAATTGATTGGCGAAGATGCTAAAGAATACGTCAAAGTAGCTGATACTTTAGATGTTTGGTTTGATTCGGGCGTTACGCATTCTTCTGTTATTGAAGCACGTGACGAATTTGATGGCCCTGCTGACATATATCTTGAAGGCTCTGATCAACATCGTGGTTGGTTTATGTCATCGATGATCTCAGCTGTAGCCATGAATGGTAAAGCACCGTACAAACAAGTGCTTACTCATGGTTTTACCGTTGATGTCAACGGTTATAAAATGTCTAAATCACTAGGCAATGTTATTACACCATCAGAAGTGACCAATAAACTGGGTGCAGATGTTCTTCGCTTATGGGTTGCTTCGGTTAACTATACGCAAGAAATTACTGTTTCAGATGAAATATTCAAACGCCAGGCAGACGCATATCGTCGTATTCGTAATACGTCACGTTTTTTACTTGCTAACTTAGCTGGTTTTGAACCGTCTCAACATACTGTTGCTTTTGATGAAATGGTGGCATTAGATCGCTGGGCAGTTGGTCGTGCTGCACAATTACAAGAAGAAATTGTTGCGGCTTACGATGAATATGAATTTCATAGTGTTGTTCACAAGTTAATGAACTTCTGTACGAATGAGTTAGGTGGTTTCTATCTGGATATTATTAAGGATCGGCAGTATACATCGAAAACAGACAGTGTTACCCGTCGTTCGTGTCAAACTGCTATTTATCTTATTGCCGAAGCTATGACCCGTTGGATGGCGCCCATTTTATCTTTCACAGCACAGGAAATTTGGAAAGCATTACCAAATGCAACTTCTGGACAGGAACGTGAAGAGTTTGTATTTACTGGTGTATGGTTTGATGGTTTAGAAAAATTACCTGAAAATACTGAATTGAACAATGATTATTGGAATGATTTATTATTAGTTCGGACAGAAGTAAACAGAGTATTAGAGTTAGCCCGTAAGGAAAAACAACTCGGTAAAGCACTTGAAGCTCAAGTGACGTTATATGCGACACAGGAATTAGCAACAAAATTGTTAGTTTTAGGAGAAGAGTTACGCTTTGTATTGATTACTTCACAAGCAACAGTTGAAATAGTGACATGTGCTCCAGATAATGTAGAAGATATTAATGCTACAGAGGTTGAGGGTTTATGGTTGAAAGTTGCCCCTTCAACAGGGACTAAATGTGAACGTTGCTGGCATTTGACTGATGATATTGGTCAACATGAAAGCCATACAGATATTTGTGGTCGTTGTATTACTAATATTGATGGCGTCGGCGAAGTTCGCCAATTTGCTTAATGTCAGCTAATATCAAGCAAACATCCGCAAATATATAATTTTACCTGAAGGTATATAGGTACTTTTATCACTTGTTGCAGTTACCTGTAATAAGTGATTTAAGTAAAAAATTCAGTAAACTGCGACTATTTAGACAATAAGTCATGAGATACAACTACGATGAATTCAAATATTTCCTCGATTAACAAATTACCTTTAAAACAATCAGGTTTGCGCTGGATTTGGCTGACTTTGATTTTTTTAGTGCTTGATCAAATAAGTAAACAATGGGTGGCGGGTTCAATGGAACTCTATCAATCTATTAATATTTTACCTTTTTTTAATATCAGCTATGTTCATAATCCTGGTGCAGCATTTAGCTTTCTTGCTGATCAAGGTGGCTGGCAGCGTTGGTTTTTTACAGCTATTGCCGCCATTGCGAGTATAATCTTTGTTGTTTGGATGGCTAAAATACCTAAAGAACAAAGAACATTAAGTATTGCCTTTGCCTTGATGTTAAGTGGAGCGTTAGGCAATTTAATTGATCGGGTTCTGTATGGTTATGTTATCGATTTTTTAGATTTTTATCTTGGTGGATCACATTGGCCAGCATTTAATGTGGCCGATTCGATGATATTTATTGGTGCTGCTTTTATGATTGTTGATTCATTCAAGAGTCAAGCGGATGATAAAGATGCAACCAAAATCCAATCATAGAAAAAGTAGTGAAGTGATACCAATTCCATAAATAAAGTGATCAATATTCAATGAGGATAAATTGCCAATAGTACAGGTTTTTTGCTCCTGGCAAAACCTAAGTACCTACATCGACGTGCATGGATGCACTAATGCAGCGTAGGCATGGATGTCTAGGAGCTGCCATGTCGGCAACGCAGCTAGTGGTGATTTGACCATTTGAAGATGATCACTTTATTAATGGATTTGGTATGAGTTAAAAGTAATTGAAAGTAGTGAAAAGATGAAAGAGACAGAAGCTGTAAATAAGCCAGTAGAAAAAAATTCCGAGATTATTGTTCATATAACCATGAAACTTTCCGATGGTTCGGCGGCAGATAGTACTAAAGTAAATAATAAACCAGCAAAAATTATTATGGGCGACGAGAGTATTTCGCTCGCTTTTGAAGATCATTTATTAGGCATGAAAGCAGGTGAAAATAAAGAATTTATGCTCACGGCCGTAGATGCCTTCGGGGAATCTAACCCTGATAATATCCATTATATGGATATCAACAAATTTAGCAGTGATGCACCGGCAAAAGTCGGAAATATTATTACATTTAGTCAGCCGGGAGGTGAATTACCCGGTATGATTAAAGACGTTTCAGGTACATCGGTAACAGTTGATTTTAATCACCCTTTAGCAGGGCAAGATGTTACTTTTGTCATTGATCTTATTGAAGTGCTTTAGCGAAAAGGAGCAGGTAAATTATGAAAATTATTTTAGCAAACCCTAGAGGTTTTTGTGCAGGGGTAGATCGGGCCATCAGTATTGTCGATCGTGCTTTAGATTTGTTTTCTGCACCAATATATGTTCGTCATGAAGTGGTGCATAACAAATTTGTTGTAGATGGCTTAAAAAAGCGTGGTGCAATATTTGTTGAAGAATTAGACGAAGTACCTGATGACGGTACAGTTATATTCAGTGCTCATGGAGTATCAAAAGCGGTTCGTAACCAGGCAAAACAACGTGGTTTGAAAGTATTTGATGCAACTTGTCCATTAGTCACTAAAGTTCATATGGAAGTCTCAAGAGCAAGTCGTCAATCTGTTGAATGCATTTTAATTGGTCATGCGGGACATCCTGAAGTTGAAGGCACAATGGGTCAGTATGAAAGTGAGGAAGGTGGCATTTATCTGGTTGAATCTGTTGAAGATGTTAATAAACTTAGCGTCAAAAATTCAGAAAAATTATACTTTTCCAGCCAAACAACACTCTCTGTTGATGATACCAGCGATATAATCGATGCTTTAGTCACTAAATATCCAAAGATTGAAGGGCCACGTAAAGATGATATTTGTTATGCTACTCAGAATCGACAAGATGCAGTAAGAGCTATAGCTTCAAAAGTAGATTTACTACTGGTTGTTGGTGCAAAAAACAGCTCGAATTCTAACCGGTTGAGAGAAGTAGCTGAAAAGATGGGTACAACGGCTTATTTGATTGATACCGCAGATAATATTGAACCAGCATGGTTAGAATCAGTTAATTGTATTGGTGTAACCGCTGGAGCATCGGCCCCGGCTATTTTGGTGAAACAAGTGGTTGAAGCATTAAAAATCTTTGGTGGTCAAGAGGTTATTGAGCATGAAGGTCGTGAAGAAAATATTGTATTTGCACTACCTTCGCAGTTACGCTAATTTCTAATACCAAATCGGTTTAATTATCCTTATGGGGATACTTCCAAATGGTTTGGGTATAATAAGTTGCGCAGTTAAAATATCAAATGTGACTGCGTAAGAATATAATGAAGTAGTAACTTTACATTTCTGTCTAATTATTATACATTGTTTGAACAAAAATAAATTTTCATTTATATTTTAATAGCCCCCTCTGTTTAAATATATGCGTTTAGTGTGTCATATATTTCTTTATCTAAGTTATGTTGAATTACAGGTGATTTACGTTAAATATCATTTATACTTTGATCAAAACTTTAATTTTTAAATTAATCTGGTGTTTGTTGATAATACCAATTCCGTTAATTAATTGATTGAAATTCAATGAGAATAGATTACCTTGAAAGGGATGGATGGATGGATGGATGGATGAAATATCAGAAAGGTATGACGTTACTTGAAGTTATGATTGCTTTTTTTATTCTGGTTACTGGTATTTTAGGCGCTGTAGCTATGCAAGCTACTTCAAAGAAAGGAAGTTTTGATGCTATGCAAAGGTCTGTTGCATCGTCGTTAGCACAGGATATCCTTGAAAGGATGCGTAGTAATAGTTCTTCTACTGCTGTCTTGGAGGCGTATGAAGGCACTTATGGTGCAACGTTGAACCCTGTTCCTGAAATTAGGTGTAATTCTGCTGCTTCTTTATGCACAAATCAAAATATGGTTGTTAATGATTTATATGAGTGGGAATTAAGCATAATGGGGGCCGACGTTAAAAATGGTGAGGATTCCACTGGCGGATTACTCGATGGATTAGCTTGTATTTCTCATCTTAATAACCAAGTTAGGATAGTTATCAGTTGGCAAGGTCGTGAAGCCACGTCTGATGCATACGCTAGTGTTGACTACACTTCTGCTAACCTTTCTGCTTTAGCTGCATCTTGTGGTCTGGCTGGTAATACACGCCGGCAGGTGGCGATCGAAGCTTTTATTTTTTAGAGTAAGTTATGGATAAACGACAAGGTGGTTTCACCCTCATTGAAATATTTATCGCATTAGCGATAGGTTTGTCACTTATGGCTGGGGTTATGAGTGTTTTTGTTGGTATGAAAACAACCACAGTAGAAACTTCAAGCTATGGGGAATTACAGGAAAATGGCCGTTTTGCCATGAGTTTGATCACTGAAGATTTACTTAGGCAGAATTTATGGGGCGATTTTACCGGTATCATGGATAAAGGTGCTTTAACAATTTCTCCCGAGCTTGCTGATTTGGCTGGTGACTGTACTGGGGGAGGAGTGAATAATGCCAGTTTTCCCGATTTAGTTGGCCACTTTAGAACCTTATGGGGGCAAACGGTAAATAATCCATCAGTACTCGGTTGTATCACCAATGCCAAGACCAATTCTGATTTAATACAATTAAAGAGAGCTTTGGCATCCCCCTTTCCAGATACAGCATTAGATCCCTTAACACCTGCCGATTTAGATGATAAAAGATTTTATATAAAATCAAACGCCAATACTGCAGCTATATTCACCGGATCAGTTGCTATTCCTACCGTTAATTTTGGTAGAGTGTGGGAATACCAACATCATATTTATTATGTTCGTGAAGATGTTCAAGGAAGGAATTTGGTGCCTGTTTTGATGCAAGGTCGATTGCAAAAAAACAACTTGAAGACAATCACCTTCGATATGATGGTTGAAGGAATTGAAAAATTATATTTTATGTACGGAGTAGATACTGATAATGACGGGGCTGTTAATGCGTTTATTTCCGCTGACAATATGACTCAAGATTATTGGGATAATGCTAACGATGTACGTATTTTGGCCGTGAAAATTTTTATTCTTGTGCGAAATATATTACCTGATAGCAAATATATTAATAATAACGTTTATCAAATGGGCGATAGCAGCTTTGATGCTGATGGAGATAATTATCGCCGATTATTATTTAGTTCAACGGTGACACTTTATAATGCGAGGGTTGATACATGGTAATGTTATTAAAAGGTAATATTAAGTCTAAGCAACAAGGAGTTGTGCTTGTGATATCGTTGGTTTTTTTAATCGCTCTAACTGCCGTTGCAGCGGCGCTTATGTTAAACACCACTACAGATATGAGAATGTCTGGTGCAAGTCAGGAAAAGGTTATTGCAACACAAGAAGCCGTTAGCGCAATAGACGAAATTATTTACAACGAAGTTAAGAAAGTAAATACTGTGGAGGGAGTAAATAATAATGCTTTTACTTCTGCCTTGGTAACATTTCCAAAAACACCTACCGTTTCTGGAAATAATACGACTGCAACGATTAGCAGTACAAATCCTTATCAACTGGAAGCTGATTGCCCCCATGTAAAAGCAGCTTCTTCGGTACAAGTATTTAAATGTAATGTACTAAGAGTACAAGTAACCAGAAATTACGGTCGTACAAATAATAGCACAATACAAGTAAATTCAGGTATTGCTCAAGAATTATTAAATGTGGGGAATTAATGATGAAAAAAATGTTCGTATTTTGTTTCGCTATGATTGTTATGTCGATGATAGCCAGAAGCGAAGATATTGAGTTGTATGTAGGAGACAACATACAAAGGTCTTCAACCCGACCACAGGTTTTAATTATTTTTGATACTTCTGGCAGTATGACAACATCAGAAACTATCATGGTAGAATATACTGCCAGTGATACCGATTTCAGCTCTGACGGTTATGTTTATTATTCGGCTGATGATTCAGTACCGCAACAGGGCGATAATAGGCGTTTTCCTATTACAGAGAATAATTGCGCGTCTTCTTTTAATGCACTGGTTGATATTGGTTTTTATACCGATAAATTCATGCGTTACAACTCAAATAGAAAAAGATGGAATCACCTTAAGGAGAATCCAGGCAACAGCGTAAATTATATTTATGTTGATTGTTTGCAAGATGTTGCTGCGACAAATATAAATAATGCTCCAGGAGTTATTACGGGTATACCCAGTAATGATACTGCCGATTTGGCGAGTGCCCCTCCTTATGCAGACAATCCGCAATCGACAGCTCCTTTTTCCAGAGCGAGAACTTTATATTCCAGTCATTATGTCGATTGGTATCACAATGCATCGTCAGAAACTAAGTCCCGGTTAGATATTGCCAAAGACACAATCACTGATTTAATTGAATCGGCACCTGGCGTAAGTTTTGCTTTAGAGGTTTTTAATAGGAGTTATAGTTATTCAGATTCTGGCGGTCGTATAGCTTATGGCCTAAAAGATGAAGACGACTATAATAGCGCAACATTAGTTAACCTTATTGATGATGAAATTTTTGCTAGCGGGTGGACTCCTTTATGCGAAAGTTTGTATGAAGCATCATTATATTTTGGTGGGAAAAAAATAAAATTTGGTGATTTCGGTGGATCTCGATTACCTCATAAAGACCCAAGTGTTAATGGTGATCCAAAGTATGTCACGCCATATTCAGGTTGTTCGAATGAAATATTTGTGATTTTAATGACAGATGGAGAGCCTACAAAAGATTATTATGCAGACAGTTATGTTGATAGTTTGATCAGTGGTGGTTCAGGTAGTCGCCTGGATGAATTAGCTAAATGGATGCACGAAAATGATATTAATGATAATTTACCCGGTAGACAATTTGCAACAATATTTACTATAGGATTTGGTGAAGATGCCATAAATGATGCAGGTGAATTGTTGAATGACACAGCAATTAATGGTGGAGGAAAATACTATCCTGCACAAAATCCGGGAGATTTACTTAATTCGTTGCAATCTGCTTTATTAGAAATTCTTAATATCAATACTAGTTTTACTGCTCCCTCTGTTGCTTCAAATAACTTTGATCGCACCGAAACCCTAGATTCTGTTTATTATGCGATGTTTGTTCCTGAACAAGGGCCCAGCTGGCAAGGTAATCTTAAAAAATTAAGAGTGCTTAACGGTGTTCAGGTTGATAGAGATGATGTTCCTGCAATCACCGCCGATGGTATTATTTCAAAAGATGCAAAAACTATCTGGACGACATCTTCTACAGCTGATGGCAACGATGTTAATTCAGGGGGCGTTGCTGAAATGCTCCGCAGTCAAACTAGTCGAAATGTGTTCAGTGATATTGAAGGAACTGGTGATACTCTTGATTATTTTACTTTGGAAAAGGTTAAAGATTATTATGAAACCCAAACCGCTTTAGCAACGGAATTAGGGGTGGCAACCACAGAAATTGATGTACACCTGAACTGGGCTTTAGGTAAAGATGTTGACGATGATGATAATGATGGTTCTGTAACAGATAACCGACCCAATATTTTTGGTGACCCATTACATTCAAAACCTCTAGTGATCAACTATGGTGGTGCATCGGTTACCGAGCAAGATGTGAGAATTATTATTGGCACCAATGCGGGTGCACTGCATATGTTTCAAGATGAAGGCACTTCTGTTAATGAAACTTGGGCATTTATGCCAAAAGAGTTTTTTTCTAATATTAAAGGATTGAGAGAGAACCAATCTTCGTCGTCAAAAATTTATGGCATTGACGGTCCTGCTACGTCGTATTTATTTGATGATAATGGCGATGGAGTAATTGATGCTATTGATGATAAAGCATGGGTATTCTTTGGTTTACGACGTGGTGGCAGTTCTTATTATGCGTTGGATGTTACTAATAAAGATATTCCAAAATTGCTCTGGCATATTGATTCAAGTACTAATGGTTTTTCAAGATTAGGTCAATCCTGGTCTCAGCCTAAAGTGGGTTACTCAAAGATAAACAGTAGTTCAGGTAAACCAAAACCTATACTTATTTTTGGAGGCGGTTATTCGACAGCCAAAGATAATGTGGGGGCAGGCGCTGATAATGATTCAGTGGGCACTGCCATTTACATGGTTGATGCAGAATCAGGTACTTTATTGTGGAGTGCAAGTCCTGATGCAACAACAACTATTAATACGCAAGTACCAGGTTTTAACAACAGCATTCCTTCAAGTCTTGCTGTTTTAGACAGTGATTCAGATGGTCTAATTGATCGAATATATACAGGTGATACTGGCGGAAATATCTGGCGGGTGGATATGCCCGGTTCAAATCCATTTAGTTCATCTACTCCTTGGACAGTATTTAAATTAGCGAGCTTAGGCGGGAATAATAACGGAGTCGACAGACGTTTTTTCAGTGAACCTTCGATTGTCAGGACATTTATTACCGATACTATAGAAACCAGGGAAACGATGGATGAAGCTGGCGGTGTAGAAAGAGTTAATGTAATTCACCAGGAAAGACCCTATGAAGCGATATTAATAGGTAGCGGTGACCGTTCTACTCCTACGGCTGTTGATACTGATGATATATTTTTTATGATCAAAGATGCCAAGATTGTCACTGAATCATATAACCAGAGTGCAACTGATAATGATCCCCATATCCCTTATACAATCTCTGACTTATATGATTATACAAATAATCCTTTCGGGGAGTTTACTGCACCGCTGGACAGTTCTGAAAAAGCGGCTTTAGAAACATTACAAATAGCGGTTGGTTTGAAAAAAGGTTGGTATTACGATTATGAAGCCGGAGGGGAAAAAAGTACTGCACCAGGTATCGTAATTAACGGTGTTGCTTATTTTACTTCCTTTACACCAGCAGCTTTAGATGACGACAGTGATAGTTGCGTATTGAGTGACGGTGTTGGTACTTTATATGCTGTTGATTTATCGCTAGGTACAACTGTTCATGATTGGCGGAAAACAATAATTTCACCTGGTATACCTGATACCCCATCAGTTATTATCACTAAAGATCCTGTTATTGACCCGCCTACACAGCCAGACTCGGATGCGCCACCAGGTGAACAGTCTGGCACGATAAAGCTTTTGGCGGGTAAAATTATTTCTTTGGATATTAGTTTGAAAACGTCTCGAACATTTCTATATATTAAGGAGGACTTCTAATGATAAAGTTAAATATGCAACAAGGTATGACTTTAATTGAGCTTCTAATTGTTGTTGCTATTATGGGGATACTTGCTGCGGTGGCTTATCCGTCTTATACAGATCACGTGGTGCGTTCAAATAGAGCAGAAGCACAGCGAGAGTTAGTCCGGCTGGCAAATTTACAGGAACAATATTTTATCGACCATCGTTCTTATACAGCTGATATGACAAAATTAGGTATGCCTGCAGATCCTTATATTACCCAAAGTAACAATTATAGTATTGATGCGTTGGTCGTAGGGGCAAAATTTAGTTTAGTTGCTACAGCTAAAAATGAGCAGGCAATTCAGGATTCAATTTGTGCTACGTTAACTATTGAAGATACGGGAAAGAAAACAGCAACATCAGTAAGCTGTTGGGAGCAATAGTCTATGAAATTACTATATAAATCACTTTTCCTAGCTTTGCCTATATTTAGCACGGTAATATTGAGCACAGTAATACACAGCAAAGAATCAATTAAAAGAATTGAAATGAAATGTTATGTATCTATGATTGGGGGAGCAGATCTGATTCATTATATTGTTCTTAATAGTGAAGAAGCTGCGAAAAATTTAAAACAGTCTTTGCCTGGACAAAAAATATTGACGACAGAGTCGAATAAAAAGCAGCAGATTTATAAAGTTAAAGAATGTGTTTCATCAAGTAATAAATTTGCTAATGCAATAGCAAAATATCTGGATAAAAATACTGCACGATAGTTTATGTAGATACCTTATGTAGGTAATTTATACAGATAAGTTATGCAGAGAGTTTATTTTGAGATCTAATTATTTCAGATCCGATAATTATGAATGAGATTATTTGAGATAATGAAATTATGTGGAAATAGTTAACTACATGTAATTTCATTATTATTTCTATCTTCATCAATGTTGTCATTATCAGTGTCGGAGGTAACATAAGAGCGGCCTTGAGCGGATACTAGGATACCTCGAGATTTTGTTGGATGATCCTTTGGACAATAGCTGAAAGGTTGCGCTGCTACACCGCCTGTTAGATTTCCTGTCTCAGTAAAAATTAAGCTTTTTTGACCGTACTGTAATTTGTCACCCGACTTTATTGCTCCTTTTACTTTTATAATAGTATCGGTGGCATCAAAATCGCCATTATTGTTATCATCAACAAAGACAGTTATTTCATTGTGCCAATTAGTACTGCATTTAGTCTCAATCGGGCAGATGATAACCTGTTTTCCTGAATTTATTGACGTATTCCTTGATAGGAGCAATAAACGTTGAAGTTCTGAGATTTGGTTATCAACCCGCATTTCGACCAGGAATGTACTGAGATTAGGCAGGGCAATAGCAGTAATAATGGCAATAACTGAGATAGTTACCAATAATTCAATTAAGGTAAACCCACGGGATATTGTTTTTCTAAACGTAGAAAATAGGTAAACAGACATAGAACCACCATCATCATTAGACTACTATACCCGTGGTCATTCAAAATGCGGGAATTTGAGGTGAATTTGAAAGTTTATCTAAAAGGCGCTTGATTGAGCAATAGCGGGCTATTGGGATTGAAAGCAACGTAGTAGATAATCTTTTAAAACGCTTCAAAACCTGCATTTTGAATGATTACGGGTATATACCCAAGTAGGTTGAGTATATACTCTTTAATTTATAGCACTTTATCCTTGATGTTTCTAGTTTTATACCCAAACCAATATTGTATAAATTATAACTTGGTACAGGTTATTTCCTTATTATTCCTGTCATTTCTGCCATTGTTATCTGAGTCTGTGGTCTTATAGGAACGACCAGAGCGGGATATAACAATACCTCTGGATAGTGATTGATAATTTTTAGGGCAATAGATAAGGGTACCATTATAAAAACCTCTAAGTTGACCCGTTGGTTTGTATATGATCCTGTCTCTATTTTTTCCATAAATTAAATCATCGCCTAATTTTACAGGATCTTTTGATCGGATCAGGATTTCATCTTCACCAGGATCTAACGCTTTGTTCTTATTGCGATCAATAAAAACGCCAATGCTATTTTTCCAGTTAGTATTACATTGGTTATTTGTATCTAGCGGGCACATGGTGACTTCCTGCCCTGAGTTAATCGCATAGTTTCTTGTTAGAAATATTAGTCGATGCAATGAAGTTATTTCGTTATCCACTCTCATGCTGACGATGAAGTGATCTAAATTGGGTAGTGTGATTGTTAATAATATTGAAATAATAGTAATTGATACCATCAACTCAATTAAAGTAAATCCGTTACTTTTTAGCATAATAAATCCTTTTAACTGCTATTACGCCTAAACTCCCCCAAGTCGTTCGGATGTGTTTAGGTATAACATAAAATCCTTTTCAACGATTATACCTGTTCTTGAATATATTCCCACCAGAATTAATACCCAGACTGTTAATTGCTTGGTATTAAAGAATTTCTAATGCTTCACTCAGTTTTTTTACGCCAATAACTTCCATACCTGATATCTTTTCTTTCGGCATATTGTTAAAGGGCACAATAGCTCGTTTAAAGCCATGTTTAGCTGCTTCATTAATTCGTTCCTGACCACTTGGTACCGGACGGATCTCGCCGGATAAACCGACTTCACCAAACACTACCAGATCCTGAGGAAGAGATTTATCTCTAAAGCTCGAAACAAGCGCAAAAATCAAGGCCAGATCTATACTGGTTTCTGATACTTTGACACCACCAACTACATTTACAAAAACATCTTGATCATTCATTTGCAAACCACCGTGGCGGTTTAATATTGCTAATAACATTGAAAGGCGATTTTGTTCGGCGCCAACAGCAACTCTTCTTGGATTACCTAAAGCTGAATGATCAACTAAAGCTTGTATTTCTACAAGCAGTGGTCTTGTTCCTTCCCACAGCACCATAACAATACTGCCGGGCGTGGCCTCTTCGTTGCGATTTAAAAAAATAGCGGAAGGATTTTTAACTTCTTTAAGTCCGCTACCTGTCATGGCAAAAACGCCCAATTCGTTGACGGCACCAAAGCGATTTTTATTACCTCTGAGGGTACGAAAACGTGAATCACTGGTTCCTTCAAGCATAATGGAGCAATCAATACAATGTTCTAATACTTTAGGACCAGCCAGTGAACCGTCTTTGGTGACATGCCCAACCA
This sequence comes from Alteromonadaceae bacterium, assembly GCA_013216015.1. Classification (GTDB taxonomy): domain Bacteria; phylum Pseudomonadota; class Gammaproteobacteria; order Enterobacterales; family Alteromonadaceae; genus JABSOI01. Next base: position 71,273 of record JABSOI010000002.1, read on the forward strand.
ACAACATAGCGACATGGTGCTGCTTGGCGAAACGCGTTAAATAGGCCGCACTTTCCCTGACCTGTGACACACTGCCGGGAGCCGATTGTACATCAGCCATGTGCATTACCTGAATAGAATCAATAACCATTATTTTAGGTTTTTCTTTTTCGGCAATTAAACAAATATTTTCAACACTGGTTTCCGACAACATTTTAAGTTTGTCGGTTGCAAGACCAAGACGTTGTGCCCGCATTGCCACTTGTTGCAGCGATTCTTCACCTGTAATGTACAATGCCGGCATGTTTGCGGCGAGGGTACACATGGTTTGTAATAACAGTGTGCTTTTGCCTGCACCTGGCTCTCCGCCAATTAAAATTGCACTTCCCGGCACGATTCCACCACCAAGTACCCGGTCAAATTCATTAAAACCAGAAGAAAAACGGGGTAAGTCGGTTAAGTCAATAGCGTCAAGAGTTTGAACTTTTGCATTCGACATACCGGCAAAACCAGAAAAGCTGCCTCCTCTGGTTGGGGTCTTTGCTTGGCGAAACTCAGAAATGGTGTTCCAGGCTTTACATTCATTGCATTGTCCTAACCAGCGTGAATACTCGGCTCCACAGTCTGTACAAACATAATTAGTTTTGATTTTTGACATATCCTACCTTTCTGGGCATATTTTTTGCTTGTATTGAAGCAAGAGTGTTAATTAAGTGTAATTTATTGAAAAATTATGAAGTAACGTAAATGAATTTAATTCTTTACTCGTTTTTACGTGTTATTTTTTGATGTTCAAATTATAATTAGTACATGTATTTCTCAATATATGTTTAATTTTCTATTGTAGTGATATTTAAAGTAAATGACTGAAGATTTTTCGCAATATAACAAAATAATTAATCAGTTCCGCGGCCAGGTTTTAAAAAGTGATTTTGAAGCCAACTATGCTGCGGCGTCAAGCCATATGCCAAAAACAGAACGTTTTTTGTTGAAAATGGAGCTGAAACGTTTAGCCGTTACTTGTACGCGACTAATTGACCTGCGTGGTCATGTAGAGGGTGATTGCCGACCGTATGAGCATGAAGAACGTATACACTACCTTGATGATCTGGCGATCAAAATATTTGAAGAAAGTTTTGAAGACCATGGTGCTTATACCTTTGGTGTCTATGAAGCCGTGATGAATACTGAAAATAATTTTCGGGTAATGTATCAAAAAGAAAAGCTTAATTTAAAAGAATCCAGAATCTCTAAGAAGCCTGCACCAAGTAAAATTTTTGAAAAAACGCAATATCCAGCCCAATTTTATCAATTTGGTGATTATCATAATCGCACAGAAGAACGAATGAATTTCGCTCTTCCTATTAGAGTTACTTTAGACAATCATGATGTAATAGATGCAGTTAGCTCAGATATCAGTGTGAATGGTTGTAAGATTAGATTTCATGATTCAACAAAGCTAAGTATTGGTCAATTACTTCAACTTCGTTTTATTGGTTTTGAAGAAGAGTTCCAGTTTGATTCTGAGGATGGTTACAAATATCAAGTTTGTAATATACAACTAATGAATGATATGCGGCTAGTCGGTTTATCACGGGTTATAAGTGATGAGGAAACATCCGATACCGATAGTTTTGAATTGTTTTTAAAAAGATATATCCAGGGAAATAAACGTCGTTATAAAGTAAATATGGATAATACTCTCAATGCAATTAAAGCGCGCAGTTTTGAGCAATTTGTATTACCCAAGATTAATGAATTGCCAGTGTTCATTGAAGATCATCAAGGGGATTTATTACCCAAATATGCATTGACTTGTAATAATAATCAGTCCATTTATCAATATTGGCAAGATGAAAAAAAGGATTCAACGTTAAATTTTTTAGTCAATACAGACCGAATTAATAAATTAAAAAAACTGGCAGATAATGATCAATCTTTATTGGTTTATAGTTTCATTCATAAAAGTCAGGGCAAATCATTTTTTTATACAGCTGATGAAGAACAATTAAATGATGATCATGCCTTCTGTGAAGCGTTTTTAGGTTTTGCCGCAACTAAAGAAAGCTTTACCATCACAGATTTATCCTTAATTAAAACAGACCCAGATAAGGCTCATTCATCTTTAACGGTATCTCACTTTTTAAGTAAGCAGGAACAGTATATTAATAACCCTTTAACTGAAGATGTTAAATTATTATTGAATAACTTGCCTTATATTATCGTTGCAAGTGACATTGGTACAGAAGGTTTGAAGAACGATTATCAACGGTTAACCTTCGAAAATAAATACACGCGAAAGTTAAAAACTTTTGGTCATAAACGACTTGTTAATCCTCCTGTGGTAAATGAAATTGGCATTAATTATAAAAACCAAAGAGCGGAACCCCGATTTAGGTATATGACCGAGCTTCATGTTGAAGTTGAGGATGTTAAGTGGGCAGGTAAAACTGTAGATTTTTCTGCTTCGGGTTTGCAAGTTGAGTTAAGTAAAGCTGCAATTTTAATTAAAGGTGATATTGTAAGTTTAAGCTTTCCACTGCTACAAAAAGTCACTACTTCATTTAATTTAAGAAAACTGTTATATGAAGTGATTAAAATAAACAAGAAAAAAACAATCATTAATTTACGTGTTTTTGTAGAAAAACATCAACATATTGGGCGAGCCTTTTTTAAGAGCCTGATAGAAAAAAATATAGATAAACTAACACCTGACGAATATTCTTTAATGATCCCTGGTTTATCTAAGGGACTGAGAAACATATACAGTGGTAGTTTAACCGTACCTGCAATAGTGGTACAAATCAGTGGTAGTCGTTATAAAATGGATGCAGTAGTTGGCAGTGCTGAATATGGTGATTTTCTGCCTTATATGCGTAATTTAAGTGATAACAAGAAATACTATAACTTGTATCCTTTGTTAAAGAATCCTGAGGTTTTCAACTTAATAACTTCAACGCTGAAAAAAATGCAAGCTTGTGATTCTCCAATTACCGAAGTTTTATATATTTCGATTAGGTCTAAACATAAAAGTATAGAAAAATCGGTGGTCACTAAACTTGAAAGCGAGTTTGATTCTTTTAATCTTAAAAAAGAGTTCATTAACCATGCCCTGCAACGAGGTGTGTTCTTTTGTATTCAAATTAAATTATCACGAAGTGATGTGCCTGATATGGATTATCTAAATCCTGAATTAAGCTATATAAGCTCTTACGCCATGCATCGCGGTAAACAAATTGAGCAGGACATCTGGAGTGTTGCCGGCATTATTCAAATATTTGATATAACCCATGAAGCACTCGTGCGCAGCAATATTATTCCTGATATTGAAGATCAAGAGTTAATGATAGGGTAATAGTTTTGGCTTTCATTAACTCTTTTTTATTTATACCTAAACCAGTTGTTAAGCTAACCAGTGTAATAAGCAATCTAAACCCGCTTCATTGATACTGCTGTCAGCTTGTTTCAATACGATAGGTTTAGCATGAAAAGCAACGCCTAAGTGAGCGGCAGCCATCATTTTTAAATCATTTGCTCCATCTCCCATAGCAACGCTTTGTTGATGGGGAATGTTAAAATTCTGGCACATTTTCTTTAATGATTGAGCTTTGACTTCGGCATCGACCACATCTCCAAGAACTTTACCGGTTAGTTTCCCTGATTTTATCTCTAAAGTATTAGCATAAGCGGCATCTAACTGAAGAGCTTCTTTAAGGTGGTCAGCGAAATAAGTGAATCCGCCTGAGGCTATAGCGATGCGCCACTGATATTTCTTCAGTTCAGCTATTAATGTTTTCAGGCCATTCATCAAAGGAAGTTTTTTTGCAACGTCTGCAAGAATTTTCTCAGGGGCGTCAGCAAGTTTAGCGACTCTTTGATGTAAACTTTGTGCAAAATCAAGCTCGCCCTGCATAGCTAATTCTGTAATAGCTGCCACTTCTTCACCAACGCCAGCTAAAACTGCTATTTCATCAATACACTCAATTTCAATGGCAGTAGAATCCATATCCATTACTAATACACCTGGCTGGCTTAATTTAGCTGGGTCACATAGCAAGGCTGCTTCAATTCTGTGTTGCAGGGTAAAACTGACTAATAATTCTCTGGCATGGTTTAGATCATCACAATCAACTGCCAGTCGATAGCTGATCAGTTTGTTTCTGTGATTAATTGCAGTAATTGCCAAAAGGTTTAACTGGCACTGTAGAACTAGTGTTATCAATAGTTTGATGGTTATGCCACTAAATACTACCAGTTCAATTTTACTGCTTTTTACGGGTTCAATGTTTAAGGTTGTAGTCGAGGGTAAACTTATACAAGTACAAGCAGAATCAATTTGTAAATTTATTTCATTAAGCTGGCAAATGAGTGGAAAAATATCAGCTTTCTGGTCTGGAGAAATACATTGCTCAAGCGTAAGTTCCTGAATTTGATTTATCGGTAATAATTGTACTGCAGTCGGCACGTTTAATTCCTGTTTTCGTTAATTTTGATCAAGCATAAAGATCCTTGTTAATACCGTTGGTAGAACCAGGAAATTTAACTTTGATTTACATAAACTTGATATTGGCATTTAAAAAAAACCAATAACAATCTATAGTATAGCTAGAGCCATTTAACCTTATAGCACTATATGAAGCAATCTGAATTGCCTTTATACCCTAAACACACGTCGATTTATAATACTATTCTGCAATTAGCTATAGCTATTGTGTTTATTGTGATTTTGACCATGTTATGGGTATCCAATTATCAGCAAGATCAAACAAGGGTAGAGCAGCATTTCTCTGATGTTGGCCACCAATATTTAGCGCAAGCTTCGGCTGGTGTTAAAGTTTTTTTGCATGAAGATAACAATAAAGGGTTGCAACAATATATAAATGATTTATCAGGTCAAGATATAATAAATGACATTGTTTTTTATGATAAAAGCGGTCAAATTGTTGTAAGTTCCAAAAACTTGGAAAGTGTAAATGATCTCTATGGAATATCGCTTAATAAAATAAATAGAAGTGCAGAGTTAACCGCTTTTATTCAAGAAGTAAGAACAGATAATTTAAAAGGTTATTTACGAATAACGATTGAAAAAAACAGAGTAATTCAAAACCTTATGGCAGCAAAGGAAGAGCATCAGCAGTTAATTCGTTTGGTGTTGAGCCTGGCTGGGTTTGGTTTTTTATTAACGCTTGGCCTCAATCGGTTTAATCGGCGAAGTGGTCGACTGAAACAAACTTAATTTTTTGATTTGGCACTATTTAGCATTGTTATCTGGTATTAGTGAAGAATAAATCTTGGATGTTATTTTCTATTTGCTCTGCAATTTTCTCCGGAGTTTCTTCTCGTATTTGTGTTAAACACTGAAATACATTAATTAATTTTAATGGAGAATTTGCCTCACCCTGAAAATTAGCAAGTGGCATGGCGGGGGCATCTGTTTCAAGCAGTAAACTAGTTAATGGCACTCGTTTTATTGCATTAATTGTTTTACTCGCCCGCGAATAGGTTATTGTTCCGCCAACACCTAGCTTAAATCCCAGCTCTATATAACTTTTAGCTTGTTGATAACTCCCGGAAAAGGCGTGAATTACACCTTTTTTTCCAAGTTTAATTTGCTTGAGCAGTGGCATAATTAAATGGTGCGATTGACGATGATGGATAATCACCGGAAGATGATGTTCCTTAGCTAAATGTAATTGATAACTAAAAAAATCCTGCTGCTGCTTCAAGTTCTCCTGTTGTTTAGCGATAACATTATCTATACCGGTTTCACCTATGGCAATTATGTTATGGCGTTGTTTGGTCACTTGCTCTGAGAGGTTTTGTAAATGGCTTTCATTTAACGCTTTCAAGAACCAGGGATGGATACCTAAGCATGGATAAATCAGACAATTTTTAGTTCCTTGTGCTGATTCTTCATTGTGTTTTTTTTGAATATTCAACTTGTTTTTGGAAAGGTTTAATACTTTATCCCAATTATCAGGGCTAATGGAAGGAACGATAATTCTGTGAATGCCAGTGTGCTGACATTGGCCAAGTAATTGGCTGTAAGTGGATGAAAACTCGTCAAAATCGAGATGGCAATGACTGTCAGTGAAACGCATGAATGCAATACCTTAGTAAATGCCTGAGCAAAATCGTCTGATTATGAATTATACCAACTGTACTAATTAATGGGAATTAATCAGCGAAAAATTTATTAGTCCGAGCTTAAGGTTAAAACCCCCGTCTTTAGACGGGAAGCTTTAAGCTAGCGGTGTGTTCTTATGGTTTTATGCCATCTTGTATAGGAAAATACTGACTTTGAGGTGTTGAGGTGAATAAAATGATAATAGTAAATAAGCTATTTTTCGTGCCACTTTGGTGATTGACCAATTAAGATAATCACAGAACGTTTGGCACATTACTTTAAGTAAAATCAAATGGCAATGTGGATATTGATTGATCGGCTTTAGCCGAAAGGCTGGACTTTCAGTCCGCAGGTTTTAACCCACCGTCTTTAGACGGTGGTTGATTATTTAATTTAGTAGTATTTAACCCAGCAGTATTTACCTGAGGAGTATTTAATTAAACAATATTTAATTAAGTCATACATTCAGCTTTTTCAAAAGCAATTGAATGAATACCGACTAATAGTTGGCGACAAAGTTTTTGATATTCAGCTAATTCAGATTGGTTGATTGAATTGTCCAGTAATTTCTCCAGTAATGTGTTAAATCGCTTAAGGTGCTTAATATTCATAACTAATTCCTTTTTATTTTTATTAGTAGTATTAGTATTTTGTTTGTTAAAATATTGTTAATAAAATAATTCAAGCCAGAGAGTACTAAATTTAACCACATAGTCAAGTTATTTGGGTACATAATAATAGGGATAATTAACGGATTATTTACAAATGGTTCAAATCTCTAGCAACCAATCTGTATCAGTATCAGTGTTTTTTTATCTTAGTTGACAAATCAAACGGACTAATTAATTGAATAATAATTAGTCCGTTAGGGGATACTTATGGGATTCTACTACTTATTTTTTGAAAGGTTGAACCAAGCTTGTAGGTTGAACACCAGATTGGTGTATTTATTTCTAAAACACGGGCATTATAAAACGCAGCTTGCGTAGGTACATAATCTGGATCTTCCTATGTGGTTGAAAGTTCTGTACTTCCTACTGTATTGGTATATACCCGTTACCTTTCAAAATGCGGGAATTTGAGGTGAATTAAAAAGCATAGTTACAAGACGCTGATTCGCCGGATAAGTTATTCTTATTTAAGATTCAGCAACGCAGTAAATATGTTTTTTAAACGAATCAAAACCTGCATTTTGAATGGTGATGGGTATAGGTAGCCTGTGCTACATTTACGGTATTTTCTAGCGATGCGAGTAAACCATCAGCAAAGGCACGTTTTTCGGGGTCTGCCCAAACAACATTATATATTCTCTCTTCTACAGTATCATCGTCCTTCAACCAGCCTTTAATTATTTGAATACGGTCAAGGTTGGCAGAGTCACTGCCTCGCATAGCCATGACTAAAAACTTGGGTGTGGTCGTGGCGTCAACATCTATTGGTGTGAGATCACCGCCCATAGGTACACCTTGTTCATAGGCCGTAGCAATGCCATTCTCCTGAGTATGCAAATCAGCGGGGAAAATCCCATCCGCCAAATAAACGTACGGTAATACGGGTACCACTGGAGGCAAAAGTTTCTTTATTATAAATACCATCCCAGATTTCATCACGGGTATTTTCCGGAGCCCAGACACCTGTAATAGCACTGAGTATAGTATTTCTTGCTGTAGAGATAGGCTAAACATCAAAAAGAGTCGTTCAGTTACCGGTATCCCGTTGTTGTATCAGTTTTTTTTGGTTTGTTCCATGGTTTTGGTTTTACTGCTGTATTGAGTCAGATCGGCTTACCTAAAAGTGAAAGTCTCACCGCATTGGTATGTTTTAATCTTGGGGTCAGGTAGGTCAGTTACTATTTATTGCAAGATTATAAGTCGCTTTAAAGGTTTTCAAATAATCAAAATGCCAGAATTTCGATGGCAAAAAAGCAGCAGTTATATCATAAGCAGCTTGGCGTTTATGTGGCTGATTGAGCGGACTTTGGTCTTTTAATATCTGAGGTTGTCAGCGCTATATAGCCGTTAAAAAGAATCAAGTGAATGAATCAAGCCAGTTGTATGAAGAAAACAGTTTGTTACGGATAACTTTCTGTTTTTTTACAACGCTGACTTGATTATTCAGGTTTTTTTATGAGATCACATACGTTCCATAACTTCAATACCAAGAATGTCCAGACCACTTTTCAGCGTTAAGGAAATGAGTTGACACAAAGCTAAACGTGAATGTTTAACATCTTCATCTATACCGTCTTTTAATATTGGGCAAGCTTCATAAAAGCTCATATATAAGCTGGCGAGTTCATAAAGGTAATTACACAATAAATTAGGCGTGCATTCACTTATCACTGCATCAATAACGTCTTCCAGCTGTAGTATTTTCAGTGCCAACGCCTTTTCTTGCGGCTCAATTATTTTAATTGAAGTTGCGATATTTATTTGCGTGGTGCTTGCTTTTTCAACATTTGCTTTAGAAAATATGCTTTGAATACGAGAATATGCGTATTGTAAATAAGGGGCTGTAGCTCCTTCGAAGCTAAGCATAGTTTTCCAGTTAAAAATGTAATCGCTGGTGCGGTTTTTCGATAAATCAGCAAATTTAACGGCACCAATACCAACTTTACATGCAATTTCGTTAAGTTTATCTTCACTGTAATCGGGATTTTTCTCACGAATAACTTCACTAGCACGTGTTACAGCTTCATCAAGCAATTCGGCAAGTTTAATTGTGCCGCCAGTTCTGGTTTTAAATGGTTTGCCATCGTTGCCCATCATCATTCCAAACGGACAATGATCATAGCCGACAGTATCGGGTAAAAATCCAGCTTTACGCGCAACTATTTCAACTTGTTTGAAATGTAAAGATTGACGGGCATCGGTGAATATAATGATACGATCTGCTTTTAATTTTCCGCTTCTGTAGCGACAGGCAGACAAATCTGTGGTTGCGTATAAATATCCGCCACCTGATTTTTGCACAATAAAGACAGAAGGATCACCGTCTTTATTTGCCATTTCTTCAATAAAAACGACTTTAGCACCCTGATCTTCAACCGCTATTTCCTGTGCCATCAATTCATCGATAACTTTTGATAAGTCATGATTGTAAGAACTTTCACCCATAATATCTTTACGGGTCAATGTAACATTTAGTTTAGTGTATATTTCTTCACTGTGAGCGATAGAAATATCAATAAACTGTTGCCACAACTTTGCACAGTCTGTGTCACCACTTTGTAATTTCACAACATAATCACGAGCTCTGTCTGCAAAGCCTTCTTCATTATCAAAGCGAACTTTGGCTTCACGATAGAAATTTTCTAAATCAGCTAAAGCGGTTTCAGCAACTTCCTGGCCTAGCAACTTATCACTTAAATGAGCGATCAACATGCCAAATTGTGTGCCCCAGTCACCCATATGATTTTGACGTATTACTTTATTACCACGAAATTCCAGCGCACCTACCACAGCATCACCAATAATGGTGGAACGTAAATGGCCTACGTGCATTTCTTTAGCAAGATTAGGGGCTGAATAATCAACAACTACGTTTTGCGGTGTTTCTTGTTGAGTAACACCAAGCTTTTTATCTTCACCAATATTGTGAAGTTGTGCAGCAAGCCAGGTTGGATCTAAATGAATATTAATAAAGCCAGGACCCGCTAATTCTATTTTGCTGGCAATGCCGGACAAGTCCAGTTGTTCAACAACTTTAAGGGCCAATTCGCGAGGATTAGTTTTTAGTTTCTTAGCTGCGCCCATTACGCCATTAGCCTGATAATCACCAAACTGTGGTCGGCTTGAAATACTTAATGCTGGATTAGTATCTTCAGGCAAACCTGCCGCGACCATGGCTGTTATTACTTTATCGGCTAACAATTGACGAATATTCATTTATATTTCTCTGTTAAAATATGTTTTGACTAAAATTTATAAATTGTTTTAACTATCAAAACTTACCTTAATATAAATATTATAGGGCAAAGCAGATAGGTTTTTAGCAAGGCATTTATCATTGGTTATTGGGACATTTAGTAAACTAAACTCCCCAATAAACAATGATAAATAACGCAGATAAAAATTTATCTGCTTAGCCCAATTTAGTGTTCTCTGGTTTTGTGGAATACAATGTCAGGATGTCTTTCTTGTGACAAACTTAAATTCACCATAGTAGGGGCTATATACGTTAAATTATCTCCACCATCTAATGCCAAATTATCAAAGGCTTTTTTCTTGAATTGTTCTAATGTTTTTTCATCAATGCAAGTACACCAGCGAGCAGTTGCTACATTAATTGGCTCATAAATGGCGTCAACTTTGTATTCTGTTTTGAGGCGCTGAACGACCACTTCAAATTGCAATACCCCAACCGCACCAACAATCATTTCATTAGAGTTGAATGGTCTAAATACCTGTACCGCACCTTCTTCGGATAATTGGATCAAACCTTTTTGTAATTGCTTTGCTTTTAAAGGATCGCGTAAACGGATACGACGGAACATTTCAGGGGCAAAGTTCGGAATACCGCTGAATTTCATCATTTCACCATCGGTAAAAGTATCGCCTATTTGAATGCTGCCATGGTTATGTAAACCAATAATGTCGCCTGCATATGCTTGTTCAACATTACTGCGGTCGCCAGCCATAAAAGTTACAGCATCGGCAATTTTTACAACTTTACCAATACGGACCTGTTTCATTTTCATGCCTTTTTCATATTTACCTGAGCAAATACGCATGAAAGCAATTCTGTCCCTGTGTTTAGGATCCATATTGGCTTGTATCTTAAAAACAAAACCTGAGAATGTTTCTTCTTCAGCTTTCACTTCACGGGTATCCGATATGCGAGGCAGAGGTTTTGGTGCCCATTTAATTAAACCGTCCAACATATGGTCTACACCAAAATTACCTAGCGCGGTTCCAAAAAATACGGGTGTTAATTTACCATTTAAAAATTCTTCAAGATTGAATTCATGAGATGCGCCGAGGACTAATTCCAATTCTTCACGAAAATCTTCGGCGTAGTGACCAATGGCTTGTTCAAGTTCAGGATTGTCCAATCCTTTTATTACACGCTTTTCTTGAATGGTATGGCCTTGACCTGTCTGGTATAAAATAATTTCGTCATTCAGTAAATTATAGACACCTTTGAATCCTTTACCCATACCTATTGGCCAGGTGATAGGTGCGCATTTAATTTTTAATACGTCTTCAACTTCGTCCATCACTTCAATTGGATCCCGAACATCCCGATCCATTTTATTCATAAAAGTAATGATCGGGGTATCGCGCAGTCGGGTAACTTCCATTAATTTAATAGTACGGGCTTCAACACCTTTGGCGACATCAATCACCATTAAGCATGAATCTACCGCAGTTAATGTGCGATAGGTATCTTCTGAGAAATCTTCGTGACCTGGCGTATCCAGTAGATTGACTAAACAACCTGAATAAGGGAATTGCATGACTGAAGTGGTAATTGAAATACCACGTTCTTTTTCAATTTCCATCCAGTCTGACTTAGCATGCTGGCCAGATTTTTTACCTTTAACGGTACCTGCTTTTTGTAAAGCTTGACCGAAAAGTAAAACTTTTTCGGTGATCGTGGTTTTACCGGCATCTGGGTGAGATATGATGGCAAATGTTCTTCGTATACCTACCTGTTTGGCTTGTTCGCTATTGTTGCTCATGAAAATTCCCTTGGTACACACAACTGTACACACAAAATAAAAGTCTAAGTTAACTTTAGCACTAGGACTATTTTTGTTTTGATCTTAAAAAAATTGGCGCATTGTAACATTAAATACAAATAAATTCGTATAAAGTGAATTTCTTAATTTATAAAGTATTTATTCTACTCATAGCTATACCGCTAATATGCAAGTAGGTGCGGAGCCAGCAAAAGGAAGTGGGGGTGAAAAATCACATCGAGCAGAAGGCGGACATGGACAGGTAGTAAGTGGCTCTGAAAGATATGAACATGGAGGATTACAATCAGCCGGAACAGGTTCTGAAACAAGATCTAAAAATGTCGCGATATTATATTGCATTAAGAAATGATGTTTAACAAATAAAGGAAAGGGGTCGTGAAGCCTACACCTTATCTGGAATAAGTAAATTAACAGGACAACAAATACCATTACTCATAAAGAATCGGATTCAGTAAACCAATATTGGCGTGATAAGTTGTAAGGCGATTTGTGCTCCTATGTGAGAATAGTAAGATCTCACATTATGTCAAATGCCATTAGTAAGTTGACATTTTTCCTTTATACCCAAGGTACTTGGAAATGCAGGTTCAGAGCAAAACTAGGACATCAGTGCAAGGCGCAACACACATATAATGGTTATTCCCTTATAAAGTGTTGCAACGCAGCACTGATTTTCTAGTTTAGCTCCCTTCGGGCAAGGCGATAAACGGCTATCTCCTGCGTTATTAAATCTTCAAATAGAATAACTATTCTCAACATTTAATGCCTTGAATATAGCCGTTTCTCGCCTTTCTGAATCCTGCATTTCCAAGTAGTTTGGGTATGTACGAACTTTATAGTTACCTCGACTATCCATGAAAAAATTATTAGTTAATAGTCGAGATAATCATATTACCTAGAACAACTTTCAATAAAAGAATAAATTTCATTTTCTTTATATTTGTTTGAGCCCCCACCAATCGCCACAGGCTTCGGAAAATTAGCGTTATTTTGTCTCCAATTAAAAATTGTTCTATCACTTACACCAAAAATTTCACAAATTTGTTTCGTCGATAATAATTTCATTTTAATAACTCTCTTTGTTGATTATTGATGATGGCGTCGAACTACTACCATTCATTCTCTGCATATCAAAAGCAGCCGGAGCATGGTTAATTGCAACATCAACATGCTTACTTAGACCTAATTTCATGTCTGTAATGGCTGCATCACCGGGAACTTTTTTATTACTAATTCACATAATTATTATGCTGCTTCCTTAATTACTTTAATCCTACGGTTTAAATCCATTTTTCCCTTTTTATTAAAAGTCCATTTCCCTGAGGCCGATTCATAATTGAATATTCCCCATCGACCGAAAAAGCTGCCGTTATCAAATTCAATTTTGCAATTAACGGTTATCCAGTGAAAGTTTTCATGATCAGCTGGTATTCCATCGGGAGATAAACATATTTCAGTTTCAAAAATATCACCTTCGTATATTTCCTGATCGTTTATATCTTTAAGTCCCACGAATTGACCAAGCGTATTCTGGTCTATTTCTATTTGGTTCCCGTCTTCTAAAATAATACTTGGTAAGTTACAGTCCGATGCGATGTAGCAACCAAATACCCAATCACCCATTTTTATATCTAAGAGCATGTCACTAACCGATGCTTTAGCTCTAAATTTAATTTTTCTCATGATCATGCTTCCTAAATTTATTAACTGTTTTCAGGCTTTTGGTAATGATGGCCACTGGCCACCACACCTTAGAATATTTAACATTGATTGCTCAGGTTCCTTGTGATCCCAAACACCCCAATAACGTTTGGGCATTGGCTTTTTGTGTCGACAAGTTTTTGAACCTAAATCTAATGCTTGAACAAAAGCGAATGTTTGACCTTGCGCTTGGCTGAAATTAACTAAACATTTTTGATGCTTATCATCAAAACAAACATTATTAACTTCTACTATCATGAGTACACTCCCGTTAGGGGGCGGCTTTCGTTAGAGAATTCAAAAGCCGCCATGGTTGGATTGGTTATATTTATATAGTTTAATCTTGCAACTTGATAACTGAGAAATGCCAATTATAATTACCTTCTTTATGGTCTCGCCATTTACCAATGCTTGGTTGTATATGTTTATGTAAACTGCTATTTGGTTTTGTATTTGGCGCATTGTTAATTTCATTGTTTTAATATTTATACCTATCCAAGATAGAGGAATAACACACTTTTAATATCTTATATGATTCAATGTAGATTAAATGACTCATATATGCAACAATTAAATGAGTCATATATGACGCATATTTACCATAATTATGTCTTTTAAGGTTTTATATTTTGATCTTAAATACCATACGAACAGATATTTGCGCAGTACTTGTTGATTTCATATCGAAGAAAAAATTGAAGTGCCAAATTTATAAAAATGCATATAAAATAATTGTGAGGAATAAAGTGATGAATATTACTGATGTAAGTATAAATACACGTACAGTAATCGCTGGTACAAACCCAATAAATATAAAAACAACAACTACAGAGGAAAGGTTTGTGGAAGCACAAACAGTTATAAAAAATAGTGGAAGTGACATGGTTTCGTTTTCTGACGAAGCTTTATCTTTGTTAAATAAAAGCCTAAAGGCTGAAAAATATTATTCTGGTATTACAAATCAAATAGCTGGTGATGGTAACGGCGAAAGACCACCTGGACCATAGGTTGTCTTTAGGTTAAAAGGTCTACAAAAATGGAACTGAGCATTGAAGTCTTGACAGGCTATCTTATGGAAAATTGGTTAATGTGCCTGAGTTTTATAGGGCTTGCACTTAGTTTGACTATTCCAAGAGATAGATTAATTATTTTTACTGTAATTTGCTGGGCAATTATCGGTCACTATATTTCACCATATATTTTTGGTATCGAAAAGTCTTGGAGATATTGGGAGTTGTTTGGTGCATCTGTTGGTTTTTTTAAATTAATTACAGTTGTGTTATTGGTTTTATATAATTGTTTATATAGAACAAAACTTGCAGAGGGCTTATGTTTCATATTTATTTGTCAAATAGGATTTCACGGAATGGCGCATATAGATTGGGTTATCATAAGGACTAATTTTTTATCTGTAGAGTTATTTTCAATAGATATTTTAGATCAAAGCGTTAAATATCACGCATACAAAATAATTGCGCAGGCATTGAACATTCTTTGTTTGGTTGCAATTTATGGTAATTGGTTATTTTCAAAGTATGGGGAGCATGATGGAGTTTGTAAGTCTGTTAATAATAATAATTCTTTTTACGCTCGCGTCTATCGCGTATAAGAAAGTTATAATTGAACCAAGAAGAAAACAAGAATTATTTATTAAAAAAGTTTTTGACTGGTTTATGAGTTTTGATAAGTTAGATGAGATTAAAAACAGAGACGAACGTTCGGCGGCTTTGTTTGAACTTTTGATAGAAAGAAGAATATTGATTAACGAAGTAAAGGGTAATCCATATTTAACTGAACTTATTACTGATGTTACCTTAT
The DNA here is from genome assembly GCA_013216015.1 of Alteromonadaceae bacterium. Lineage (GTDB taxonomy): Bacteria > Pseudomonadota > Gammaproteobacteria > Enterobacterales > Alteromonadaceae > JABSOI01. Next base: position 86,602 of record JABSOI010000002.1, read on the forward strand.
AAACAGAACGCTGTTGATCTTGTATAGTTTAACGGTAGCCTTTGACACTTTTGTTATATTAATTAGAATATTTAATCAGTTTATCATGGCGTAAATAATTTAAAGCAATAGTGTTATCGGGTTTAAAAGTAGGGATGGCACGACGCCGTTTAGCTAATTTAGTTTAGCCAGTAAATAATTATTAATTATCTAGAAACTGACAAGTGTTTGTTATTTATTGATCACGGCCTTGGCATGATATCAAGAGAGAAAATACAAAATGTGTTGGTACTGTCTTTGGGAACATCGACTAGTACTAACAGAACTTTACAAAGATAGAGTTAAGTGGATGATTATGTTATAGATGTGGTTAAAAATAAGCTAATCGTAGTAAAAATTTTTCATTGGTATAACACATAAGTTGATTGGGCAAAATATGGGAGTAAACTTATTTAAAAAATCTACAAGATAAAAACATATCACTATCACATATTATCTTTTTTACGCCTAGCTATTGTTCTGTAGCCACTAACGGCCATTTTAACAAACTGTTCAATGTCAAAACTTCCGGTTTGATCTGCTAATGTGCTATACGCATCCTGGCTACAATCAATTAGTATCTCATGATCTATATCATAAAACTTTGCTATAGGGTTTCCTTTTGAATCAAACCCCTGTGGACTATATAAGTAAAAGAAATCTTCCGCACACAAAGACAAACCAGCTGCAAGTTTAATTAACGTGGCTCCTGAACCGTCGGTTGCGCCCGTTATTATGCGCTGACATTGTGCCTTACTTAGTGATAAATCTTTTTCTAGGATGCACTTACTTAACGCCCCTGCATTTTTGATATTATGTGTTTTCATTAGATGATCAACATTTAATTTCAAAACTACTTTTGGAATGTCATCCACGATTTCAGGCAGTATATCGTCAGATATTTTTTTAGGCAAAGTTGAAATAAGCGTATTGATCCAGTCAATCATACTTGCACATGCGCTCCGTTTGTACTAAATTGAGTCATATATGAGTCAATATGAATTGTAGCAGGTTTTACAAATGGTAGCAGATATGGGGCATAAGTCACGCATTAAAGCACAAGCGAATGTTGAAATTGATGATTTAAGGCGAAGGATCATTCAGTTACCTTATGGTGGGCTTATAAGTCTTGGTAGACGCACAGGTATCGAACGCACAACATTAAGTCGATTTAAAAATGGCAATGTGGTTAGTTCAGAAAAATATAAAATGATTGAAGTTGCAATGAGAGAAGTAGCTTAATGTTATTTTTTTTCATCAATATTATTGCTGTGATAATTATAACGGTAAAGGTATCGAAATCGCCTCTGCTGATACTGTCATAAATTGGATTTATTTGGTTGATTAAATAATAGCGGCGAGTTTTCAAGTATTAGGGAATGATACTTTTGTTAGTGATTAAAGTAAGCAGTGAAGCTGATTTCGGACTGTCAGGGTCGACTTGAATATAAAATTATATAAAAGAGGATAAACAGTTATGCGTATTCACGTTACGTATAGCGCTTAGTTAAACGATTACGCATGGAGTGAAAAAGGTGTAAGGAAAAGAGGAATAATCCCCTAACCCTTACGGGCATAAAAAAACCGCATCAATCCGACCAAAGATTATGTATGCGGTTAATTCACTACGAGGTTAAGTATGTCAAATACTGCAAAAATAATCAACTTTCCTGCAAATAAACAGGAAGAAGGCCATGAGATCGTGAAAGCTGATCTGGATAATGGGTATTACCGGGTAGCTAATGAGCTAGCTTTGGCATTATGCAAGATTAAATTAAGTGATCGCGAAAGTAGGGTGCTCCACGCTGTCATGTTAAAAACGTATGGGTTTAATAAAGCGGTAGATTGGGTTTGTAATGAGCAGTTATCTGAATTGACAGAGATAAAACTGAATCACATATCAGAAGTTAAAAATTCATTATTAAAGCGAAATATTTTATTAAAAGATGGCCGTAAAATTGGTGTGAATCCCTTCATTTCACAATGGTTATCTAAAAATGAAAAAACCCTAAACAGGGTATTTAAAACCCCTGTTCAGGGAAAAGAAAACCCTAAACAGGGTATAAAAAAACCCTGTTTACGGGCATACAATAAACAAGACACTAATACAAAAGACAAGACAAATATTATTGTCTCTAAGTCTTCCTGTGAACAGCCTTCCTCAAAACGAAAATTAAAACCCCAATCATTTAAAACATTTTTTGATAATTACCCATCACATCGGAAGGGCGGCACCAATGCTCAGGCTTGGAAAGTTTGGAAATCTGAAAACCTTACCGAGCAAGATGCCGAACTAGCGACTATTTGGTTACTTCAAGCGGCACAGTCTGAGCCTTCTTGGGGAATACTTGCCGGAGGGCAATATGTTTTCGGTATTACAAAATTTATTCGAGAGCGCATTTGGTTAACGCCAGTACCTGAAACAAAAAATCAGACTATTGACGAGTGGGAGTACGTTCGCAACGATACCTCATGGGCCAGTAACCTCGATATTACAGGGGCTGAATAATGAAAAGTGTATCTGAAATAGCGGTTGATTTTTCAGTTCAAAGAGCGACAAGACAAGCTCCAACGAAAAAAGTGACGCACATATCTCAACATGCCGCCCAAGTTGTGAACGATGTTTTTACCGAGCTTCAAGTGGTTTTTCCTGCATGGAAATTTGCTTACCCAACCCCTGCAACTCTTACACAAGGTAAAAAGTCGTGGACCAAAGCATTCATTGAGCAAGGAATAATAACCAAGGCACAACTCGATATCGGTTTTGCCAAAGCTCGGCAATGGGGAAAACCTTATTTGCCATCTGTTGGTCAGTTCTGCGAATGGTGTAAACCTACACTCGCTGACTTTGGTTTGCCTGAGCCTGATAAAGCATTTGCAGAAGCTAGCAACAAAGTTCGATTTGTACGTGGTTCAAATTGGAGTCATCCAGCGGTGTATTTGGCCGCAATAGATGTTGGTAGTTGGTCTTTTAGCAACATGAAAGCAAGTGATGTTTTAAA
>JABSOI010000002.1:89721-90249 GCA_013216015.1 Alteromonadaceae bacterium
ACTAAAAAAGCTATGACAATACATTTACCGGCTCAAGTTGTTCAATTGTTGAAACAGTGGAAAGCGTATCAAAAATCTGGTCGTTATAACGGCCCGTTTTTATTTCCTCACCCGAATAAAAAAGACAGTGCTGATTACAATGTAGTTCAAAAGGATCTGCATGCATTTAGTAGTGGTGAATGGTGCTCACATGATTTAAGAAAATGTGCACGTATTTGTTGGGAAGAGCAGGGTGTTGATGGTTTAGTTGCTGAGAGAATGCTTAATCATGAGCTTGGGAAAACAACAAGAGCTTATACAGGGAAAGCATTTCAACTGAGATTTGCGGCTTTAAAAAGTCATTGTTTATGGTTAGAGAAGCAAAAAGAAAACTGCTTTATTCTCAACCCCCGCTCAACCCCGATAGGTGGCTGCGAGGATAACAACGTTATATTAGATGCGGCTTAGATAGACGTTTTAATGTATCCGTAAGTGGAATATTTTATTTAGGGTTTTAAAGAGGAATAAGGGCAAATATGCATTACGATG
>JABSOI010000019.1 GCA_013216015.1 Alteromonadaceae bacterium
CTACGCCTGAAACAATGTTAGGAACTTCCAGATTAAACATTGGTATTATTGTAGTTTCTGCTTTATCAATAGAACCAACCACTCTATTGTGCAACAAACTGCTGTTACTATTTTATCGCTATGGGCTTAAGACTAAAGTTGAACTTGCGGTATACACTTCTTGTTGAGAACAGACAAACAGGCTTAAAATCCCTATAGTAAGGATGACTTTTACCATCTTGTTTACAACCTTTTTGATCCATACATTTTTTTAGCATTATATACCCAAACCACTTGGGTATACTAAGGACTCTTGATAGTCATTCTTATACTTCTGTATATGATGACAATTTTGGGTGTTATGGATCAATAAGATTTATCGTTTTATTAATCTTGCTTCTTATCCCATAGTTTTTGGTTAACTTTTCGTTCAAAAAAATCTTTTGTCTGCCAACAACGCGGTATTAAATCGAGTTCTTTTCGTTCATGATAGTTTGATGATAATAACTCTAATATTTCATGCAATCGCTCTTTACTTATTTTAGAAAATTTCTTCGCCGTCGGAGCATGATATAAATTGCCGGTTACAGGGACAGTGATATCTTCGCCATGAATGATATATCTGAGATTTGTTGTCGCCACTCTACATAAAGGTTCATCGATATCATTTGGATATAGTTGATTAACAATGGCATATTCATAACGCTCTACAAGTCTTCCGTCATACCCCGTAGGAATATAGGTAATACCATACCCCTGTGGATAACTCCCGGTGATTCGGTGCAATGCATTAACAACAGATTTGCTGCACGCGCCACGTTCGGCATTCTGCTTTATTACCAAATATATTTTAGGTAACAATTTATAATTGTAATTCGCTTTGGTTGACAAAATTAACGATGTATAAATTTTGGGGACTTTTAACAAATTCCCAATTCCTTCATTAGGCACAATGCTACTTTTTAATATCCTATTGATAAAAACGTGTTTTATCTTTTCATTTTCAATATAAATATCTCTATCAGATTTTGAATTACCTATATATAAACTCTCGCCAATACCCTCGTTAACGTACTTCAGTGTTTCCTGGTAGTTAATTTCTTGTAAAGCTATTCTTTCTTCCTTTTCTAAAATTCGATATGGATCAGCTTCACCAGACTCTCCCTTAACAATTGCCTGTGCTTCCGGATGATAATAACCGATATCTTCTAAAATAGCCGCCATCAAAACAGGTATTTTAACCATTGAAACAAACTGCTGATATTGTTCAGGCGCTAACAGTGCAAATTCCTGATATTTTTCTGGTAATACGCCTTCAATAAACTGTTTTATATAAGGATCTTCTATTTCCCCCTCTGCACAGAGTCGATCAAGTAAACGTAAACATAATATTGCTTTATATAATGGTTTACATTTTTCATTGTTGGTAGCTACTTTGTTCCCTTCTGTGGGGGATATTGATTGGATAGTACCTAAGAACTGAGCAGATTTACGATTACACTCACTAAAATCATCTGCCTCGCTGAGATTAATTATCTCAATACAAATTCCTAATAAATGCTGATGCCTTTCTTCGCGTTCGAAATTAATCTGTTGATTATATTTAGCTAATTGCTGATTTAATTGTTTTATGCTTTGCTTGCAGCTAACAACATTTTTCTTACGCAGATTAGGTAATATTTCTTCAAAGTCTGCTATCTTTATTAAAAATTGCTTAATTTCTTGTTTAATCTCTGACTGATTTTCATAAAACGAAACTGCACGATCGATCACAGAATCCTTTACAATACTGTGACCATAAATTTTATCCAACAACGCTTTAATTCGAAAGGTAATAAGAGAATCGCTATATGTTTTTCTTGGCATGCAATAAAAACCCTAAATAAATTAACCATATAAACAATTTAACCATATAAACAATTTAGTTAAATTATAGAGAACTAACAAGAATAAAACCTATTCCCTGTATACGTCTATACAAATATCGGTATGTAAATGAATTTAAAAAGCGAACGAAAAATAGCACAAAGTAATAAGCATGTAAACAATGTGATAATTTTTATTATACCTAGGAAATCCCAATTATAGCCCTTTGTTTTAGCTATTCTCGGTGATTTTACATTTACCAGCCAAGATAAAACTACATTTCTAGCCATTTCTCTTTTTCTATCGTACCTTGCCATATTCAGCCTGATTATTTACATAGTGCTCAAGCACAAATCAAGCTGCACAGCGAGGTACATTATTTTTCTACCTAGGAAATCCCTCTTGGAGCCCTTTATTAATAAGGGGTTCTTCTATGGCATATTTGCACCAGGTTAGATGATGGGGTTTTTGTTCTATTGCCCAGTCCTGACTGACTGAATACGGCTATTTGAAAAATTGTTTTGGCTAAGTCGATAGTAATTACTGTATTACGTTCCGTGGTATGGCTCCTATTAAGTTTTGTCACTTCCAACTATAACCGATACTCGGTGAAAGTTGGAGGAGTCCATACCATTGGGTTAGCCGAAGGCGTAAGCCATCAATACCAAAAGCGATAAAACAAAGGAATGTAAAATGGCAAATTATCGTCGAGTTATCATTAATGGAGGCACATATTTTTTCACTGTTAACTTAAATGACAGAAATACTCAGCTACTTACCCAACATATCGAAAATTTACGCGATGCTGTTCGTTAAGTTAAAAAAAATATCCCTTCAAGATAATTGCGTGGGTCGTACTATCTGAGCATTTACACTGCATTTGGCAATTACCCAATAATGATAATAGTTATAGCCTTCGGTGGCGATTAATAAAAACCTATTTTAGTAAGTCACTTTTCAATACATTATCAAGTGATATAAATATATCTTATTCTAGAAGACAAAAAGGTGAAAAAATTATTTGGCAACGCAGATACTGGGAGCACTTAATTAGGGATGAACACGATTTACAGCAACACATAAATTATATTCATATTAACCCACAAAAGCATGGCTATGTTAAAGCGGTTGTTGATTGGCCATTCTCAACATTTCATCGTTATGTACATCAAAAAATTTACGATATTAATTGGGGAAATGATTTATACCTTGATGAATTGAATTTTGGTGAATGAATTATTATTGGGAGGAATTGATGGGTTACGCCGTTGGCTAACCCATCCTACAACTATTATAGCCTCACTTAATCCATTGTTTTATTGATATTTATTTGTCAGTTCAAGATTTCACCGCGTAGGATGGCGTTAGCCGCAGGCGTAACCCATCAAAACATCAGGTTTTAACAGTGTTATCAGATAGTTGAGGTAAACAAAGTGATGGGTTACGCCGTTGGCTAACCCATCCTACAAAGGGACATAGCCAACGCAATTGGTATAAGTTAAATTATAACTGAGGTCCGTACCCGACTAATGATTTACCGTTATCAGTATCAGTAAATTTATCGAAATTGCTAATAAAGCGTTTTGCTAAATCCATTGCTTTATTCTGCCATTCGTTTTGATCTTGATAAGTTTTTCTTGGATCAAGAATGTCACACTCTACGCCTGAAACAATGTTAGGAACTTCCAGATTAAACATTGGTATTATTGTAGTTTCTGCTTTATCAATAGAACCATCTAAAATAGCGTCAATAATTGCGCGGGTTGCTTTTATTGAAATACGTTTGCCAGTGCCGTTCCAGCCAGTGTTAACCAAATAAGCTTCTGCGCCAACAGCTTCCATTCGTTTACGTAGTACTTCAGCGTATTGTGTTGGATGCAAACTTAAAAAAGCTGCGCCAAAACAACTTGAAAACGTAGGTGTTGGCTCTGTGATACCACGCTCTGTTCCCGCTAGTTTTGCCGTGAAACCAGACAAGAAATAATATTCTGTCTGTTCAGGTGATAATTTTGCTACCGGAGGTAATACACCGAAGGCATCAGCGGTTAAAAAGATAACTTTTTTTGCATGACCCGCCCGGGAAATTGGTTTAACAATATTATCAATGTGGTGAATAGGATAGGAAACACGGGTGTTTTCCGTTTTTGAATTATCATCATAATCTATTTTTCCATCAGCATTAACGGTAACGTTTTCTAATAAAGCATTGCGGCGAATAGCATTATAAATATCGGGTTCGTTTTCTTTGCTTAAATTAATGGTTTTTGCGTAGCAGCCGCCTTCAAAATTGAAAACACCGTTATCATCCCAACCATGTTCGTCATCACCAATTAGCTCACGTTTAGCATCGGTAGACAAAGTAGTTTTACCTGTGCCGGATAAACCAAAGAAAATAGCAACCTCGCCATCTTTGCAAACGTTAGCACTACAGTGCATTGAAGCAATGCCTTTTAACGGTAGAAGGTAGTTCATCATTGAGAACATACCTTTTTTCATTTCTCCGCCGTACCAGGTACCACCAATTAATTGTATTTTTTCTGTTAAGTTGAATGCAACAAAGTTTTCTGAATTCAAACCTTGTTCCTGCCATTGTGGGTTAGTGGTTTTAGCACCATTCATTACTATAAAATCAGGCTGATAGGTTTTAAGCTCTTCATCGCTGGGGCGAATAAACATGTTTTTAACAAAATGTGCCTGCCAGGCTACTTCGGTAATAAACCTTACTTTTAAGCGGCTATCGTGGTTGGCTCCACAATAAGTATCAACAACGAATAAACGTTTACCTGTTAATTGTGTAGTAACTAAACCTTTTAAATGATCCCAGGTTTCTTGAGTCATTGGTTTATTGTCATTTTTTCCTTGATCTGCCCACCAAACGGTGTCACGGGTAACGTCATCACGAACTATGTATTTGTCTTTGGGGGAGCGACCGGTAAAAATGCCTGTATGAACATTTACAGCACCATTTTCCGTTTCAACTCCCTTTTCAAAGCCATTGAGACCCGCTTTTGTTTCTTCATTAAAAAGTAACTCATAAGATGGATTGTAAATAATTTCATCAACATTTGTTATTCCATATGCAGACAAATCAATTGAGTTTTCTAAAGCGGTCATAGCAAATATGCTCCTAAGGCATGACAGGGTTAAATATGTATGTAAAGCGTTAAACATTAGTACCAGAACGCTAATTCTAGGCGAATGGCGGATAAAATTAAAGTAAAAATATCTGATTAGATGAAAGTTTTCAAGATAACTTTCATAAATTTAAGTTTGGTAATTTATTACGTAATTAAATAACATTTTTTCGGGGTAGGTAGTGAGCGTATGTTAATGAAATGGATGAGTTTGTTGTAAATTGTATCGGTTACATTACCTATTTATTTTTGGCTCTGTTCCATAATACTGTTGTCCCTCGATGAATCCCCTATTTTTAAAGGGTTAGGCGATAAATTGGTTTTTTAACGAGAATTAGTCACAGAGTCCTAGATATAAGGGTTGAGTTTAATTCCATTTGAAGGGACAACAATTATCTACAACAGAGCCTTATTTTTACATGTTAAAAAAAGTTTATGTAAGGCGAATTATTGAATAAAGCCATTGGTTATTTGTTAACTTTACACTTTTGTTGAATTTTTGTGCTGAAATATTGAACGAAAACTTGCCAAATTGAAAAATCATTGCTAATTGGTTATAGTCACCAAATTTTTTCTGTTGGTAATTATGATGTTATGAAAATAATAAATCTACTACGAAGCTCACTAATTATAGGAAATAAAATGAATTATAAAAAAACAGCTGTAGCCACATTTGTAGGTATAGCTCTGACAACTACAGCACTAGGTGCAATTGCAGGTTCTAATGACAATGTATCAAAGTCTTTTAAATCTCTCGCAAATGTTTTAGCTGCAAAAAAACTTGCAAAATCATCTGTCGCTACGGCAAGTGGCATGCAAAACCAATATGATGCCAAATTAGGTACTACTACTTTTCAGTGGGCAGGGAAAAAAGTGGCAACTCCTGATTTAGGTGCCATTGCATCTAAGCATAAAGTTGCTTTTGCTGCGGATTTTTATTTGAAACAGTTAACCGGTCTTTCTTCAACAAAAACAGGTGTGTCGAATGTATTATTAGCCAATGTTCATGACCTGGGTCGTGGTGCAATGATTGCTAAATACAAGCAAGAAGTTGCTGGCGTGGAAGTTTTTAACCGTGAATACAATGTCATGATGGATCGCAATTTTAATTTGGTTGCTTCATCAGGCTATTTTGCTGATAAAAAAGTTACCAGAAGATTGCCAGCAGCAATAAAAGATATGGCAGCTGCGTTTGGGGATGCCTCTCAAGCTATAACTTCTGCTTATTCCTCAATTGGTGGCAACAGCGATTCAATACAATTAGTGGCTGGAAATTCAATTGACAAATATGAGAAATTCTCTGTTACTAACTCTGACACAACCAGACAATTGATTGGTGAGCCAAGAGCAAAAAGAGTTTTCTTTGAACATAAGGGGCAATTAGTTGCTGCTCATTACGTAGAAATAGAAACCAGTGCTGATGATAGTGTTGATTCTGACTATTTCAGCTACGTGGTGTCAGCTAAAACAGGTGAAATTTTATTTAAAAATAATTTGACCAGTCATGCTGATTTTAATTACCGTTATTATGCTGATGAAGGTGGTCGACCTTGGGATGGACCTCACGGTAATGTAATTCCCGCACCGGAAGGGGCAGATCCTAACGCATGGCAGACAGCCGAATATTTAGCTGCCCCAATGATAACGTTAAGTCATGGCCCAATTAGCACTATGGATCCTTGGTTAGCAGACGACGCAACCATGACCAAAGGCAACAACGTTTTTGCTTATGTTGATGTAGTTTCACCTCAAGGTTTTTCAAATGGCGATTTTACAGCAGAAACTACGAGTAGCTATACCTTTGATTATATGTATAGCATTGCTGAAGCTGAATATTCTGTTAATAACCGTAAAGCAGCTATTGTTAATTTATTCTTGGTAAATAACTTTTTACATGACGATTATTATGATCATGGCTTTGATGAAGCATCTGGTAATGCACAAGAATCTAACTATGGTCGTGGTGGTGAAGAAGGCGATTCTCTGAACCTGGAAGTGCAAGATAATTCAGGTTTTAATAATGCGAATATGAGTACACCGGCAGATGGGTCTTCGCCGCGTATGCAAATGTATCTTTGGGATAAAGCTTTTGCTGAAAATGGTGAACACTGGGGTATTACTGTAACGTCTCATTCTGATATAGGTTTATTGGAATCAACAATAGGCTCAACTTTTGGTCCCAGTGAATTTGAAGCATTTGCAGGTAAATTAGTTCGTATTGATGATGGCGACAGTGCAGACGGAACCATTAATGATGGCTGTGAAGCAGCTGTAAATGCTGCAGATTTAACCGGTAATATCGCTGTTATTGATCGTGGTGCCTGTACTTTTGTCTTGAAAGTAAGGAATGCTCAAAATGCAGGAGCCATTGCTGTTATTGTTGTAAACAACAGAGATGGTGATAGCGCTATATCTATGGGCGGGAGTGATTATGAAGATATCATTATCCCGAATATGATGATTTCAGAAAATGAAGGAGCCTTGTTATATAGCGAATTGGCTGATGGTGATGTTACCGTTAGTATGTTCAGCACCGATATCTCACGTTCATTTAAAGATAGCTCATGGGATAACGGTACGATAGCTCATGAATGGGGCCATTACATCAGTAACCGTTTAGTGGGTAATAGCTCTGGGTTAATCAGTAAACAAGCTCGTTCAATGGGTGAAGGTTTTGGTGATTTCCATGCGTTAATGCTAATGTCTGAAGCTGATGATGCACTTATGGTTGGTAATGAATTGTTTCGTCTTGGATATTCTGACTCTCCATACATCAGAAGTTTTGTAACGGGTATTCGTAAATATCCCTATTCTACTGATATGGAGGTTAATCCATCCACTTTCGCTGATGTTAAGGAGAATCCAGCAGTTCATGCTTCAGGAGCTGTGTGGGGGGTAATGTTGTGGGATTCGTATGTAGACATGATTAATGACGATCGTCATACCTTTGCAGAAGCTAAAAGTTTGATGAAGGATTATTTAGTTGCCGGATATAAAATGATGCCAATGGCGCCAACTTTCACTGAAGCTCGTGATGCAATATTAGCTGCAGCCTACGCTAATGATATTGAAGATTATAAAGTGATATTAGCTGCTTTTGCTCGTCGTGGAATGGGACTGGGTGCTACATCCCCAGAACGGTTTGCAGAAGATCATGCGGGTGTAGTTGAATCATATTCAACGGACTTAGATAATTTCACTGTAGCATCGCATACACTAAATCTTGATTATGATGGCGCTGAATCAGGTTACTGTTCTCAAGATGGTATTTTAGACAAGGGTGAAACGGGTACAGTTAGTTTCACTGTTCATAATGGTTCTAATAGTACCTTATCAGCGCTTACGGCTAAAGTTGCTGTGACCAGTGGTCATGATGTTACGTTCGAAAATGACGGCGTTATCACCTTCAATGATATGGAAATATTTGGTTCAGCAACTAGTGCTCCGATACAATTTACCCTTAATGATGCAGGTATAGGTGATGAGTTAGTTATGGAGTTAACTTACCCTGATTTAGCTGAAGAAATTCAAACAGGTGAATATTCGTTATCAAGCCTTGTCAATATGGATTTTGAACTTCTTACACGTGAGGGTACTTCTCAATCTACAGATATGGATAGTCAAGCGACACTTCATGATTTTACTGAACAAGTAATGGTAGGCACTGGCCTGGCCGAAGGAACGTTTGGATTAGAAAGTTGGCCTGAAACAGGGTTATATGTTTATGCACCAAACCATGGTTTTACTACCGATGTTGCATTCGAAACTAAAATAATGACGGTTGGTTTCGACGGTGATTTTACTATTGAATGGTGGCATTATTATGATTTAGAAGCGCAATACGATGGCGCAGTTGTTGAAGTTAGCATTAATGGCGGCGAATGGGCAGATGTGACCGATGTGGGTGGTACATTTGAAGGTGATGGTTATATCGACACTATGTATGACGATACAGAAGCCGCAATTGCAGATAGAGAAGCATTCACTGGTTTCAATCAGGGGTGGGAAACTGTTAATTTCGGTGAGAACTTAAATGGTAATCAGGTTCAGTTCCGTTTCCGTATTTCTACAGATTCAGGAGCGAATGAAGATGGTTGGTATATTGATGATATGACTTTCTCAAATATTGAGACGAGTATTTTCTCAACTCTTGTTGCCGGTGATAGTTTTGCTTGTGACAATCATATTCCTGTTGTTAGTGTTGGTGCTGATCAAACCGTTAACGAAGGTGACAGTGTTACTTTATCGGTACAAGCTACAGATAAAAATAATGATGACTTAACCTACAGCTGGGAACAAACAGCAGGTACATCAGTAACACTCACCGATGCTGATACAGCCACAGCAAGCTTCACCGCGATGGCATTAAGTTCGGGTAGTGAAGAGTTGGCATTTACGGTAACCGTAAGTGATGGTATCGCTATGGTATCAAACTCAGTGAAAGTTACCGTTAATAATGTAGTACCACCTGCTCAGCCGGTTGAGAGAACTAGCAATGGTGGTGGTTCAACAGGGTTACTTGCTTTGTTATTATTACCTCTTGCGATATTCCGTCGTCGTAAATAATTTTTCTTGATTAGAAAATTATTATACCCATTGGTATTAATAAACGTAGGTATTATTAAACGTAGGTATTATTAAACGTAGGTATTAATACAAGAAAATAGTTGATAAAGCCGATTGAGTTTTTAATCGGCTTTTTATTGTCTGCAGGAAAGAGCATGTCGGGGCGATAAAGTAATTAGTGTTTTTTATACGTTAAAAATTCAGCTAATATTTGCTCATCAAAGCTATAGGTGGTTTTGCAATATTCACAAGTCATGCTGACATTGCCTTTTTCTTCAAGAATACTTTTAAGTTCACTCGGTTCAATTTGAGCAATGGCGCCCAAACATTTCTTTTGTGAGCAGCCACAAACAAATTTTACTGGTTGCGGGTCGAACAATCGCACTTCTTCCTGATGATATAAACGATACAAAAGTACTTCGGCATCAAGGTTGAAAATTTCCTGTGTTTTTATGGTATTGGTCAGTTGACAAATATGCTGAAAGTCTTGTTGTTGTTTTTCTATGTCACCGTCATCTGTATCGTCAGTGCCAGGTAAAAACTGTACTAAACTCCCGGCAACTTTTTGGTTGTCTTTATCACTGAATAACCATATTTTCGTTGGGATTTGTTCTGAAACTTCAAAATAATGCGCTAAACATTCAGCTAAATTGTCGGCATCCAGAGCAACAACTCCCTGGTACGCTTCTCCTTTGCTGGGGCGGATGGTGATGATCATATTCCCTTTACCAATTAAATTTTTAAGACCTTGCGCTTGAGTTTCCTGTGTTAGTTTGGCAATGCCACGCATTTCCTGTTTATGATTACCATTAATTACCATGTAACCCACAGGGCCATCACCTTGCAATTGCACCGAAATCTCGCCATCAAATTTAATGGTGGCAGTTAACAAACAAGTCGCTGCTAATAATTCACCAAGTAATTGACGAACACCTTGCGGATAATCATGATTGGCAATGATATCTTGATAACATTGTTGTAACTGTACTAATTCGCCTCGAACGTGTTTTTGATTGAACAAGTAGCGATTTAAGATATCGGTGTTTTTAGTCATTACTATAGCCTTCTTTAAATTGCCGTATCTTTCGGCGCTGTTTCTTATCTGGTTTGGTATCACTGGCGGGGCTGAGTAAAATACCTTGCTTACGTGCCAGAGCATTTTTTTCGCGTGTTGCTAAGCTAACGCTGGTTTCTTTATACAAAGTAGCAGCGAATGTCGCGTCGCGACGTTTATCTGCTAAAGCAATAACGATTATTTCCTTTTCTTCAAAACCCTGGCGAATTTTAATAACATCATTAATGGCAATAGATTTTCCGGATTTCGTGCGTTGTCCGTTATAAAAAACTTTTCCGCCATCAATCATTTGTTTTGCAATTGCGCGAGTTCTATAAAACCTAGCTGCCCATAACCATTTATCCAACCGTGTGCTGGAGTTTGGGCTGGCGGCTGTATTTTTATGAGTGTTCATTTGTTTTTCCCAAGGCTTTATTGAGGATAAAAACCAGGCTAGTGCCCGTTAGAAATTTGCGCGAAAGTTATCACAGCTTTTCATTTTTCGCCATACTTTCACGACATTAAATTGTTAAAAATAAGTTAAATTGTAAATATTAGTTAATAACTCAGCTCCTATCTTGTTGCAGAGCCATTAGTCAAGTATCATGCAAATTAGATTTTTTCAATTAAACACATTACAGCAAAGTATAAATATGCAATTGCCAAATAATTTAGCGCTCTTAACTGAAGTACTAAGTAAGTTACCACAACAAAAAATAGCTCAAGCAATAAGTATATGCCTACTTGGTTATATTGCTTATCTTGCTGCGCAAATCACTTGGTTAATGGCTCCTGCAGGTTCTACAGCAGTACAGAATCATATATCAGTCAGTGGTAAAACTAGAAATCAGAGTTCAGGAACCATTGATCTTAATAGTTTGCAGGCATTGAATTTATTTGGTGCTTATAATGAAAAACCCGTTGAAATCGTTCAAGAGACTCAAGCAGACCTAGATGCACCTGAAACTACGTTAAACCTGATGCTTTCGGGAGTTGTAGCCAGTGATGACAAAACTACAGCTGCAGCGGTTATAGAAAATAATAGTAAACAGGAAACATACGGTATTGGTGACACAATCACAGGTACCCGGGTTGTATTGGAAAATGTACTGAGTGATCGCGTATTAATTAAGCAATCAGGGCGATTGGAAACATTAATGCTTGATGGCTATAAATATGAAAAAGTTTCTTCCTCTAATAATGCTGCCTTTGGTAACGTTGTAGATAGGTCATCACAAAAACGATTGATCGAATCCTCTTCTTCATCGAGAGTGATAGATCAACGTAAAAATAGACAATTAGTAGCTACTGTACGTGATTTTAAAAATACCTTAGCTCAGAATCCAGGCAAAATAATTGACTTTTTAAACATTTCACCGAAACGGGTAAATGGTAAAATTATTGGTTACCGTTTGTCACCAGGAAAGAAGCCAGACTTTTTTAAATCTTCAGGTTTAAAAGCCGGAGATGTCGTCGTACAAATGAATGGTTATGATTTAACGCAGCCGCTTGAACAAGTTCAGGCGTTAAAAGCATTAAGACAAGATACAGAAGTATCATTGCTGATTGACCGCAATGGTGAAATGACAGAAATACTGTTTAGTGTCGACAATTAAAGTTGACCATTAAAAGATAAACTATTGATGAGAAGATTTTTCATGCGTAATAAGTTAACAACACCTTTTTTGAAACGCTTTTTGATTGCTGCTTCCGCTGCAATTTCATTTAGTGCAGTATTGTTCAGTACACAATTAAGTGCCACTGAATATTCTCCTAATTTTAAAAATACTGAGATCACCGAGTTTATTGCCATAGTAGGTAAAAACTTGGGGAAAACCATGATTGTTGACCCTAACGTGCGTGGTAAAATTTCTATTCGTAGTTACAGCACCTTTAATGACGAACAGTATTATCTTTTTTTCCTAAGCGTGCTGGAAGTACATAATTTCGCCGCAGTTAAAATGGGCAATAATGTACTGAAAATCATTCGTAATAAAGATGCAAAAACCTCATCTATTCCGGTAGTCGGTAATGAAAATCCAGGTGCTGGTGATGAAATGGTTACTCGTGTGGTTGAAGTTAAAAATGTAACCGTACGTGAATTAGTACCGCTATTACGCCAATTATCAGATCAAGCCGGTGGCGGCAATGTAGTTAACTATGACCCGGCGAACGTTATTATGCTTACCGGCCCTGCTGCGGTAGTGAATCGTTTAGTTAAAATTATTGAGCGTGTTGACAGAGCTGGTGATAAAAACGTAGAAATAATCAAGTTGAAATATGCTTCTGCTAGTGACATTGTTCGTATTGTTGAAGCAATGAATAAAAGCTCACAAGGTAAAGCCGGTACACCAACCTTTCTTATTCCAAAAATTGTCGCTGATGATCGTACTAACAGTGTAATTGTCAGTGGAGAATCTCAAGCCCGTGCTCGTATCACAAAATTAATCGCTCGTTTAGACAGTGAACTTGAAACCAGTGGTAATACACGGGTTTATTGGTTGAAATATTCTAAAGCTAAAGATTTGGTTAAAGTGTTGGAAGGGGTCAGCAAGTCTATTGATTCAGAAACTTCAGGCAGTAAAAGCAAAACCAAAAGTAGCAACCGTAATGTAAGTATTGATGCGCATGAAGATACTAATAGCTTGGTTATCACGGCTCAACCCGATATGTTACGTTCGCTTGAGTCGGTTATTCGTCAGTTGGATCATCGTCGCGCACAAGTTTTAGTTGAAGCTATTATTGTTGAAGTATTTGAAAGTGAGGGTGTTAATTTAGGCGTGCAGTGGTATCACGAAAAAGGTGGTTTCACCCAATTTACCAATGGTCCTGCTACTATTTCCAGTGTTGCCGGTGCTGCAGAGGCTGCTCGAACTAAAATAGGCGAAGTTGTGCCAGCAGTTTATTCTTCTGAAACAGGTGAAAGAATTAGTGACAAATATTCCAAAAATGATGTTGAAGGTGACTACACAATATTAGCTCAAGTACTCGGAACCATGAGCGGTGGTATGTGGGGTCTTGTCGATAATGACTGGGGCGCTATTTTGCAGGCGATTAGCACTGATACTAATTCTAATATTTTAGCAACACCACACATCACTACCCTTGATAACCAGGAAGCTTCTTTCCTTGTAGGTTCAGAAGTACCAATTATTACCGGATCAGCTGCAAGCAGTGGTAATAACAACCCGTTCCAAACGGTTGAACGTCAGGAAGTAGGTATAAAACTAAAAGTTACTCCACAAGTGAATGAAGGTTCAGCGGTGCAATTAATTATCGAGCAAGAAGTTTCCTCGGTGAGTGGTGCTACAGGGGTTGATATTTCAATTAGTAAGCGTGAAATTAAAACTACCGTTATGGTTGATTCAGGTCAAACAATTATATTGGGTGGATTGATTGATGAAGATGTACAGGAAAGTGTTCAAAAAGTACCATTTTTTGGTGATTTGCCATTTATTGGTCACCTATTCAAATCAACCAGTAATACCGTTAGAAAACGTAATTTAATGGTATTTATTCGTCCTACTATTATCCGTGACGGTCTTCTCTTGGAAGAAATAAGCAAGAGAAAGTATAACTATATTCGAGCAGAACAAATTATTCAGCAAGAAAAAGGCTTATCGTTAATGTCGGATGAACACTTGCCATTATTACCAAATTGGAATGATAAATTAGTTTTACCACCATCGTTTGATAAATATATCAATAAAACAGATGAGAACAACTCGTCGACTAAGCCACAAGAAAAGTAACGATGAAAGACTCAGAAGTAACAGATTTAGAAATAACACAGCAACATGCTGTTATTGCAGCTGAAACTATTCAGACAGAGATAGATCTGGCTGAATCAGACCAGCCAGATGAAGTTGTCCAAAGCGATGAAGCTGAAAAAAGCGTTCAGTTACCTTTTGGTTTTGCAAAACGTCATAGTGTGTTGGTCAGTGAGGAAGAGTCTGGTTTGGTTTTGCATTGTCTCGCTGATGTTGCTACGCCGATTCTTTTAGAGATCCGCCGGATTTTAAAGGCTCCATTTCGTATTGAATTTTTAGAGCCGGATAGCTTTGAACTTAAATTAACTCAGGACTATCAGCGCGACTCTTCAGAAGCCAAACAAATGATGGAGGATATCGGCAAGGAAGTTGATCTTTATTCATTGGTTGATGAAATGACTGAAACAGAAGATCTTCTGGAAAATGAAGATGATGCTCCGATCATAAAATTAATCAATGCGATGTTAAGTGAGGCGATCAAAGAAAACGCTTCAGATATTCATATTGAAACCTTTGAAAGCGTACTGCAAATTCGTTTCCGTGTTGATGGTGTTTTACGTGAAGTATTGAAACCACACCGTAAACTTGCATCACTGCTGGTATCCCGTATTAAAGTAATGGCGAAACTGGACATTGCTGAAAAACGTATCCCACAAGATGGCCGAATATCATTACGTATTGGTGGTCGTGCCGTTGATGTACGTGTTTCAACTATGCCAACAGGGCATGGTGAACGAGTTGTACTACGTTTGCTGGATAAAAATTCAGCGAAGTTAGATTTAAAAGAATTGGGCATGACAGATGCCAATAGAAAGATATTTTCGAAACTCATTGAAAAACCGCATGGCATTATTTTAGTTACCGGTCCGACAGGTTCTGGTAAAAGTACTACTTTATATGCAGGTTTAAGCCAGATAGATCATAAAGAACGAAATATTCTTACCGTTGAAGATCCAATTGAGTATGCCATTGAAGGCATAGGTCAAACACAGGTTAACACTAAAGTTGACATGACGTTTGCCAGAGGTTTACGTGCGATATTACGTCAGGATCCTGACGTGGTGATGGTTGGTGAGATTCGAGATCTTGAAACTGCACAAATTGGCGTACAAGCAAGTTTAACAGGGCATTTGGTACTTTCGACCTTACATACCAATACTGCTGCTGGTGCTATTACCCGTATGGAAGATATGGGTGTTGAACCTTTTCTTTTGTCGTCAAGTTTGCTTGGTGTTTTATCACAACGTTTAGTACGGAAACTTTGTCCGCATTGTCGAGAAAGTCATTTGCCGGATGATGAAGAATTGCATTTGCTTGGCTTGGCACAAGATAACAAATTACTTATTCACCGTGCCGTTGGTTGTGTTGAATGTAACTTTAAAGGTTATAAAGGTCGTACTGGTATTCATGAGCTATTAACAGTAGACGATAAAGTACGTGAACTTATTCATAACGGCAAAGGTGAGCAGGCAATCGAAAAGTATATTCGAAAATTTACGCCTAGTATACGTCGTGATGGTTTTGATCGGGTAATGGTTGGCATTACTACTTTGGAAGAAGTATTAAGGGTTACCCGTGAAGATTAGATGTGGTTTATTACCAAAAAAATATTTTTCTAGAATGACGATTAGAGCATAACAGAGCGGGACTTATGGCTGCATATGATTATCAGGCGGTTGATAGCCGGGGTAAAACTAAAAAAGGTGTTATTGAAGGTGACACCCCAAGACAAGTCCGTGGATTATTACGTGATCAAGGCTTAATGCCGATTGAAGTTACTGCCAGTTTACAACAAAAATCGAAGAACAAAGGTAAATTTCCTGGAAGAGGTGGCAAGAAAGTTTCAGCCGCTGAGCTGGCATTAATTACCCGTCAGTTGGCAACATTGGTTGAATCTGGTTTACCCCTTGAAGAGTCGTTGCTAGCGGTTTCTGAACAGTGTGAGAAGGATAGTGTCAAAAGCATGATCATGGCCGTAAGGACTAAAGTTACTGAAGGTTATGGTTTAGCAGAAAGCATGGCCGAATTTCCTCAGATATTTAATCATTTATATCGCGCTATGGTTGCTGCTGGAGAAAAGTCAGGACACTTGGATAAGGTACTGAACCGTTTATCAGAATATACTGAAAAACGTCAGCATATGCGTTCTCAGTTAATTCAAGCGCTTGTTTATCCAATTATAATGACGGTAGTGGCAGTTGGTGTAATTTCCATATTGTTAACTAAGGTTGTACCTAAGATTGTTGGCCAATTTGACCATATGGGTGCAAATTTACCTGGCACCACAAAATTTTTGATCGCCAGTAGTGATTTTTTACTAGATTATGGCTTGGTGCTTGTTTTGTTGTTCGCTGGGTGCTTGTTGATTTTTTCAAAATTGATGGAAAAACCAGCCTTTAAAATGGCAGCTCACCAGCGTTTAATTGCCTTACCAGGCATTGGTAAGGTAGCCAAAGGACTTAATACAGCACGTTTTGCCCGTACGTTAAGTATTTTAACCGCTAGTGCCGTACCTTTGCTGGAAAGCATGAAGATATCAGGTGAAGTGCTTGATAATATTTACATGAAACAACGGGTGAAGGAATCGACCGATAAGGTAAGAGAAGGTACAAGTTTGAGAGTGGCATTAGATCAAACTAAGTTATTTCCACCAATGATGCTCCACATGATTGCCAGTGGTGAGAAAAGTGGTCAACTTGAACATATGTTAGAACGTGCCGCAGATAACCAGGACCGAGAATTCGAAGCTTTAGTCAGTATTGCCCTTAAAGCTTTTGAACCTGCATTAATGGTGAGCATGGCAGGGGTTGTTCTGTTTATTGTTATGGCAATTATGCAACCGATATTGCAGTTGAATACTTTAATTGGTAGCTAATTGTTGTAATTGGTTATTGGTAGTTAATTTGTAAAAAGTCGATGTATATCTCGACAATAACTTATTGAAATATTAGGAAGTGAAATATGAAAATACGTAATGCAAAGAAAATGAGTGGCTTTTCTTTAATGGAATTGATGGTTGTTATCGTAATTTTGGGTGTTTTAGCCAGTATGATAGTACCTAACTTAATGGGCGGAAAAGATAAAGCGGATATGCAAAAGGCTGTTTCTGATGTAACCGCATTACAGACAACCTTGAGGATGTACAAGTTGGATAATTACAATTATCCAACCACAGAACAAGGTTTAGAAGCTTTAGTTACTGAAACTGATATTGAGCCTTTGCCACGTCGTTTTCAGGAAGATGGCTATGTTGAACGTTTGCCTAAAGATCCATGGGGAAATGAATATCAGTTACTTAATCCGGGCGAAAATTCGAAAATTGATGTGTTTTCTATGGGGCCGGATGGTGAACCTGGTACTGAAGATGACATTGGTAATTGGAATTTAGGTGATTATCAATAATTAACCCGTATTGATATACCCGTATTGTTAAACCCGTATTGTTAAACCAGAATAGATAAACCAATATTGAAAAATCAGTATTGATAGATATTTACCTGTAGCCAGTATAAATGAGCCAGTATTAAATGAAAGATAAAGGGCGGTACTTCAATAATCAAAGGAGTAATAAAAAAGGCTTCACCTTAATTGAGGTTTTGCTGGTTATTGCCCTGCTTGGAGTAATGGTTACCTTGGTACAATTTAAATTTGGTGGTAATCGCCCGGAAGACATACTAGAACAAGAAAGTTTAAAATTCGCAGGGATATTCGAACTTGCTGCAGAATACTCAATGCTCAATAATCTTGAGCTGGGGTTAGTGGTTGATGAAAATCAATACCAGTTATTAGCATACGATGGTACTAAGTGGAGCGAAATCCCTGACAACGAGATGTTTACAGCATTTCAATTGCCAGAAAGGGTTGAAATAGAGTTGCAACTCGAAGATTTACCGATAGAGCAACCCCAGATATACGATGCGTCAACGTTTAATGTTGAAGAAGATGATGACTTTACCATTAAAGATGAAGAAGAAAAAAAAGTCATTCCTCATATTTATATTTTGTCCGGTGGCGATATCACACCGTTCAGCTTGTCTTTTAAACTGGCTGAAAGTGAATACTTCGAACAGGAAGAAGAAATTACTTATCGTGTCACCGGTCTTTATACCACCCCGTTAAAAGTTGAAGGACCACTGATTGATGGCAGGCTGCCAGAAGGGTTTTCTGATGATTATTAAGAAACTTCAGCGCGGTTTTACTCTGATTGAAGTTATGCTGGCCATGGCGGTGTTTGCCATTGCCGGGGTAGCATTATTAGGTGGGGCGGATAATAATTTCAGAAATTTAGCTCATATGGAAACTAAAATTATTGCTAATTGGGTTGCTTCAAATCAATTGGTTGAAACTTCGTTAGATAAGTCCTGGCCGCCAAAAAATAATAAAAAAGGTAAAGTGGAACTAGCAGGGCGAGAATGGTTTTGGCAACAAAAAGTAGTCAAAACAGAAGATAAAAATATGCGTTCAGTGGAAATGGAAATTCGTTTGAATGAAGATGATGAACGCGCCATTACCAGTTTGAGAACCTATTTGTCAAAGGCGAAACCTTAATGTTAAATTTGCAACACAAAGCTCGCGTTTTTCAAAAAGCAAAGGGTTTTACATTGTTGGAAGTGTTGGTTGCCATTGCTATTTTTTCAGTGATTAGTTTATCAAGTTTTACTATTTTCAATACGGTATTGACCAGTGACGAAATCTCAAAGTTACGTAATGAGAGGATGAATGAGTTACAACGGGCATTTATACTTATTGAAAGAGATTTTTTGCAAATTGCCCAAAGAAGAATGAGATTGAATGGAGAAGCTGCTTCAAATAATTTTATTCATACTGATTTAAGCGGTATTATTTCAACCGATCAAGCTATTGGTTTTGTACGTAACGGCTGGACAAATCCCGGTCTTTTGATGCCAAGAAGTGATATGCAGTCAGTTGCTTACCATCTGAACGAAGATGTTTTAGAACGCTTGCATTTTAATTTTGTCGATTCTGTTTTAGGTGAAGAGCCAAAGGTACGAAAATTAATTACTGGGGTAACTGCCCTGAAGTTCGAATTTTATGATGGTGAGAAATGGCAAAATGTACTTGCAGGCAGCGGCATTCCATTAGCCATAGCGATAGAAATAGAGACTGAAGATTACGGTATTATTCGACGTCAATTTTTGGTTGCCGCTGATAGGTCAGCAGGCAGTGGTAAACTGAAGGCTGGTAGATGATTATGAACAATGGTCAACAATATACCTATCTTTTGGGAAAGAGCGCTGGAGCTCTTTATTTGCAAATAAACAATCGGCAAGTAAGTAATCAGCAAGTAAGCAGTCTACAAGTAAACAACTTGCAGTCAAAACGTCTACCTCAATATAAACAAAAGGGCGTGGCATTAATTACAGTCATGCTGATTGTTGCGCTTTCTGCAGTGATATTGATGCAAATGACATCCCGGTTGCAAATGCAAATGCAACGGACTGAAAATATAGTTTTAAATCAGCAGGCATACTGGTATGCGATGGGGGCGGAAGCCTTCGCTAAAAGGATTTTAATCACTTCTTTTAGCAAGGAAAAAGATGTCACCAATTTATCTCAACCCTGGGCTAAAGGTGAAACTACTTTTCCGGTTGAATTTGGAGAAATAACGGGAGAAATAAAGGATTTGCAATCCTGTTTGAATCTTAATGCTTTAAGAAAAAGTACGGGTAGTGACATAGATGACATTACTGGCGGAAGAGGCTCCGGTAGGAAAGCAACTGACAGTAAAACATCTGCAGGTGATGTTAATGGTAAACGTAGTAATGAAAAACCACCAGCACGAGCTGCGCTTCAAGAATTATTAGTTCTTTTAGACATTAAAGATGTTAGTACATTTGAAGCTGAATATATGGTTGATGCGTTGAGTGACTGGTTAGACGCCGACAGTTCGATAGAAAGCGCAGGTGGTGCGGAAGATAATGATTATGCATCCCGGGAGTTTCCGCTGTTACCAGCGAATAATTTTATCGGCAGTGTTAAAGAATTACGGGTTATTGAACATTTTACCATTGCAGCACTGGTTGCTTTAAAAGACTACGTGTGTGTAATTCCTAACAGTGATTTACATAAAATTAATATAAATACAATAAGCAATGAAGAACCTGCGTTATTGCAGGCATTGCTGGGTGGTATAACAAAATCAGAGGCTGAACAACTTTTGTCGGCGAGAGAATCTGAAGGTTTTAAGGATATTGAAACATTTTTAAACTTGCCTGAGGTTGTAAAACTCAAGTTATCACCAGAACAAAAACAGCAGTTTGTTGTTGATAGTGAATACTTCACTGTTAAAACTACAGCAAGCTTTAATAATAGCTATTTCGCATTGAATTCGATTATGAAAGTAGAAAATAATGATCAGATTTCAGTTGTTAGCCGTACGATAGGAAGAGACTAATGACGGAAACTTTATATATACGCCTTGGAAGCCAAGTTGACGATAAAATTCATTGGCTGATAGAGGCAAATGAAACGAAAGAAATTATTGCCAGCGGTGAACTTTTAGGAGCAGGGCAACTAAAACAACTCACAGAAAAAGCACTGCAAAGAGAAGTGGTTGCTTTTGTGCCTGGTTGTGATGTTGCTTTAAAAAGCTTAAATGTGCCTGCAAATTCTGAACGGGCAATAAAGTTGGCCGTACCTTATATGCTGGAAGATGAATTGGCACAAGACGTTGACCAGATGTTTTTCGCCTATAGCCATATCAAGAAAGATGCTCAAGGTAACAATTGCTTTGTTGCTGCGGTAGATCATCATCAAATGGAATTGTGGCAGTCTTGGTTAGCGCATGCAGAATTAAACTGTAAAAGGATGATCGTTGATTTCCTTGCCTTGCCAGAGGTCGAAGATGGTTGGACCGCTATTGCGTTAGATGAACAAATTTTACTGCGTCAATCGTTATGGCAGGGGTTTGTGGTAGATCGTGACGCTTGGGCTGTTATTAAGCAGCAATGGCAATTAACTAGCGCCAAAAGTAAAAGTGATAAAGATACCGACGACATTGATGCAATTCCGGTTATCCATTGTTATTCGTCTTTAAGCTTTGATCAGGATACAGATTCAGACGAGGATAAAGCAGAAGAGACATTAAACATAAACGCTTTACCTGAAGAGTTACCGCTAGCGTTATTGGCTCAGCATAGTAGAAACCAAACTTTTAATTTACTTCAAGGTCAATACAAAGCAGTAGTAAAACGCTCCGGGGCATTGGTTAATTGGTTTTGGGCTGCGGGCATTGCAATATTAGCCATTTTACTTAATTTTGGCATCAATGGTGTGCAGTTAATACAACTTACAGCAGAACAAGAAGCGGTTGAAAAAGAAATTATTAGCCTCTATAAAAAAACCTTCCCTGACACTAAGCGTGTAAGAGTATCGACAATAAAATCGCAATTGAAACAAAAAATGGCTGAAATAGGCAGTGGTGATCAAAATGTTGGCTTTTTAGTGATGCTGGAAAAAATTCAGCCTGCTTTTGCCAAAGTGCCTCAATTAAAGCCGCAATCGATAAAATTTGACAGTAAACGTCATGAAATACGGATGCAGGCAGTGGCAAAAGATTATCAGCATTTTGAGCAATTTAAAAATGCATTGGAAAAAGCGCAATTAACTGTTTCCCAAGGGGCACAAAATAACCAGGGTGATGAAGTGACGGGTTCGTTTAGTATCTCTAGTAAAAAAAAGGGGAATAGATCATGATGGAACGTTGGCAACAGCTTACGCTTCGTGAACAACGAATCGTTATTGCTTTAGGGGTAGTGCTTGGCATTTATGTTTTATACAGTTTTATTTGGCAACCCGTTCAAAGTAACTTGCTAAAAACACAGCAAACACTGTCTCGACAACAAGAACTATTAACTTGGGTTAGTCAAAATACCGCTCGTTACCAGCAAGCTAAAAAAACCGGTAAGGTTAGTAGCAGAGGCAGTTTATCCAGTATTGTTAATAGAAGCGCACGTAATAAAGGTATTACAGTAACCCGAATGCAGCCTCAAGCTGAAGATATTCAAGTGTGGATTGATGAGATACCTTTTAATACCTTATTACAGTGGCTTGATCAACTTTCTAGCAATGAAGGTATAAATATTAAAGCGATTGATTTGAATACCACAGATAAATCTGGTGTGGTACGAATAAGACGCTTACAGTTAGGAAGAAGTTAATGAAAAAGTGGTTTGCCTATAGCGCAATTTTTTTTAGCGTATATTTAGTTTCTATTATTGCAACCATTCCACTTAATGTGGTTTTTGGCTTTATCAGTTTACCTAAAAATATTAATTTACAAGGTATAACGGGCACTGTTTGGCAGGCAGAAATAAATCAAGCCAGTTATGATGATATTGTTGTTAATAAGGTTAAATTGAAAACAGATTTTTGGTCATTATTAACTTTAGATCCTATTTTTGATATTAATTTTGGCGGCGGTATGGCTGACGGTCCACAAGGTAAATTAATGCTTAGCGGTTTATCAAGTGCCTTAACCGTTGAACAACTTGAGGTTAATGTTTCTGCCAATGATATCGCTCAGAAATTATCTTTGCCGATTGAGGTAACTGCAGAAGGTTATGTTGATTTATCAATGCAAAAATTTGTACTGGCTCAGCCGACAGCCAAAACGTTCTGCCAGCAAGCTGAAGGTGATATAACATGGCCAAAAGCTACTGTTGCAGCTTTTGGTGAAACCGTCAAACTAGGAAAAATCAGTGCAAAACTAAGCTGTGATAAAGGAACTCTTGCAGTAAAAATTACACCGAAAAATGATTTAGGCTTAAGTTTCACCGCTTTTGTCAATAAAGGCGCACGCTATTCGGGTAATGGCTATTTGCAACCGGGCAAAAATTTTCCTGCTCAGTTGAGGGAAGTATTACCTTTTATCGGCAATGCTGATAGTAAAGGGCGTTATCGTCTCAGATTTTAATAGGTTTTAGTTTATTTTATTTTGTACGTTGTAGCCTTATTGTTTGGGTGTTTCTTGATATGCTGAAGTCTGTATTTTCAAGTAATAAGGTTACAGTATTTATACCAATCGCACTAAATAGGTGATCATCTTCAAATGGTCTAAATAACCACAAGGTGCGTTGCCTCCAATCACACACGCCAGCTATTGCTCAATCAGGCGCCTTGCTATTGGCAATTTATCCTCATTGAATATTGATCACTTATTTAATGCGAATGGTATATTTGCACTGGAATTTTTTGTATTTTTTAGATATTATTGTACACCTTTAACCATAATCAATATTTGATCTCGCATATTTATCATCGTTAAATCTAACCGTATTAAAAAGGATTTCATTTATACTTTCCCGGCCAATAATAAACAGTAGAAACCTGCTTTTAACCCTATTTTTTAACGGGTTATTGTTCTTTTCATTTAATCTTAGTTGTCAACCATTTGCTAATCCCGGACCTGTGGTGCAGCGAATAAGTGAAATTAATGGTGAGCCAATTGGTATGGTTTATCACATATTGCAGGGCAAGTCTGGCTTCATCTGGTTAGGTACTAATCAGGGATTAATTCGTTTTGATGGTTATAATCTTAAACGTTTTGAGCATGATGAAAAAGATCCCTCTACTTTGTCTAACAATTTAATTACAGGCATGATTGAAGATAAGCAGGGCTATTTGTGGATCACTACTTATGGTGGTGGTTTGAACCGCTTTGATCTAAACACCTATCAATTCATACATTTTAAACATCAGGCTGATGATCTAACAACTATTGGTAGCAATAATTTATACGACGTTGTAAAGAGTTATGATAATAAGCTTTGGTTGGCTAGTGATAGTGGGGTTATTTTATTCGATCCAATAAGTGCTCAGGTGGTTAGCAAAAATACTGCACCTACAACAAGAGACAGTTGGGATCAAAAGCGGGTAATGACTGTATTTGAAGATAGTCAAAAGCAACTCTGGTACTCGGTGGCTGGGCAGGGTTTATTTCGCTTTGTGCGAGACTTGCAAATTGTTACTGTGTTTGAGCATGATAAGGTAAACCCTGATAGTCTGGATTCCAACACGGTCAATAAGATATTTGAAGATAGTCGCGGAGATATTTGGGTTGGTACGAGTAAGGGCATGAATAGGTTTGACCCTAATACTGAAAAATTCCACCATTTTTCACTAACGCTTAAAGTACGAAATAAAATCAAGGCATTAAATATCAGAACTATTTTTGAAGATTCAAAGCAACGCTTGTGGGTCGGAACTATTTATAATGGTTTAAGCTTGTTTGATCCAGGTAGCCAATCTTTTATTGAAATTAACGATGATTCAAACCGTCAAGATGCAATAACATCGATAGGGATAGCTGCAATGATGGAAGATAGCAGTGGAACATTATGGTTAGGATCGCCTGATCAAGGTTTGATAAAGATCACAGAGCAAGCTTTTTGGTTCGAAGGTTTGACCGCAGACAGTAAACATTCACTTAGGCTTGGAGCCATTTTTATAGACAGTAAAGGGATAATATGGCTCGGGGCTAATGAGAGTCTTTATCAGTATGACAAGGATACAGGTAAATATATCCTTAAAGCTGAAACTAAAGGTTTTATTCATGCTATTACCGAAGCTGAGAATAATACTCTAACGTTATCAGTTTATAGGGAGGGTCTTTTTACTTTTGATCCACAAAACCAGAAGTTATCGCCATTTCAAATTGAAAATTCGAGTTTGCCACACAATAAAATTCGCACTGTAACTTACGATAGCGAAGGTACACTTTGGATCAGCTTAGACAGCTCTTCAAAAAATTCAGCTTCAGGGTTGTTTAGTTTAGACCGCGAACATCATTCTTTTCGTCAGCATTTTTCAGGAGATTCGCCGATCAGTATTTTACCATTGAGTAAAGATCGGTTACTGGTTGGATTTCTTCGCCAAGGATTAAAAATTTATCATATACCTAGTGAAAAATGGACGGATATTCAGTATCAAAATAAATCAATAGGTACAACATGGGCTTTGTATCAAGATGAGCAGAAACGTATCTGGGTTGGCACTCAGAAATTGGGATTAGGTTTGTTTAATGCAAAGACTTTAGAGCTAACATTCATCTCACAACGCGATGGCTTGCCTGCTAATGATGTGACAACCCTCATCGCCGATGAACAGGGAATTATATGGATGGGTACAGGCAAAGGGCTGGCGAGTTTTGATCCACAAAGTAAAGCAATTAATCAATTTGGTCATAAAGAAGGATTAAGGATTAATTATTTCGTAACTATTCCAATAATAAAAACATCGGATGGTGACATTATCATTATTGATAATGAACAGCTCATTCGTTTTTCACCAGCAGATCTACAACCATCCCCAACAGTCAATATTACCTACCCTACAGTGCTTACCGAGTTGAATGTGTTGAATAAAATAGTTGAACCCGATGTTGGTAATGTTGAGGCGGTGCTTAACCGAGTGGTTAATGAAACTGAACACATCACGTTGTCTTATGAGGATTATTTGTTTTCAATATCATTTACCAGTGCCAACTACAATAATCAGGATAAATTGCGTTATGCCTACAAACTGGAAGGACTGGACGAGCTGTGGATTGAAACAAACAGCCGAGAAAGGATTGCTACCTTTACATCATTAAGCCCACAAGATTATGAATTAAAAATTAAAGTAAGTAATACTGATGGCAGCTGGAATGATCATTATCGTTCGATAAAAATTACTATCACCCCACCTCCTTGGCAAACGTGGCCTGCTTTCATACTCTATACACTATTGATATTAAGTAGTATTTACTTAATCTACCGCATACGGGCTAATAGTTTAATAAAAAAAGCGAGGGCGCTGGAACTTGGTATTATTGAGCGCACTTCAACTATTAATACCTTGCTGGCACAAAAACAACAGTTATTTGCCAATGTTTCTCATGAATTTCGAACGCCATTAACTTTGATTCTAACCCCTGTAGAGTCCCTATTGTCAGACCCTAAAGGTCAACAGATCACAACGGAGTTAAAGCTGATCCAACGCAGTGGTTTACGATTACTGAGATTAGTGGACCAACTTCTAGAATTTGCCAAGCTTGAACAGCGTGGTGAGGTTTCAAAACAGGCGGTTTCTATTAAGCAGACAATTAATAATATGGTAGCTTCATTTCAACCGCTGGCCGATTCAAAACAGGTGAGTCTGGATTATTTACCTTTTGAAGATATAACCCTGCTTTTAATTCAGGATTCACTCAATACGATACTCAGCAATATATTATCCAATGCGATAAAGTACAGTAACAGTGGAGGTAATATTTTAATAACGGTTATTGTCCATGATGCTAAAATTGACATCAGTATTAAAGATGATGGTATTGGTATAAATAAAGATAACCAGAAAATTGTTTTTGAACGCTTTACTCGTGTAAATCAAGAACATAGTGAATCAGTTCCGGGAACAGGTATTGGTTTAGCGTTGGTTAAAGAACTTGTAGAAGCAAATATGGGCAAGATCAATCTGATCAGTCAAATAAATCAGGGGGCTGAGTTTATTATTACTTTACCACTGATAATTATTGAAACTGCAGGCGTGTCAATTCCAGCAGAGACAAAACAACAGGACATTGCACAACTTAATCTCGAACTAAACAGGTTAGAAACGCCAGCACCAAAGGTTTTTGAAGATGGAGACTTGATTCAAAACAGCAAACTTAAATCGGTATTGATCATTGATGATAACGGCGATATGAGGGATTTACTTTATGGTCTACTCAAAGATAATTATCAGTGTTTGTTGGCTGAAAATGGCGAACGTGGTTTAGCTGTAGCTCGTAAGGTTTTACCTGATCTCGTTATTAGCGATATTATGATGCCGGTGATGGATGGTTATCAGTTAACCCAGTTACTTAAAGAGGATGAGTTGACTAGTCATATTCCGATTATTTTACTGACAGCCAAAGGCGGGCTTGAAAGCCGGATCCAGGGTTTGCAATTGATGGTGGATGATTATCTCGCCAAGCCTTTTCACCGTGAAGAATTACAGTTACGTATTCATAATATACTAACGTTGCGTGATATCGTCAGAAAGCGTTTTGGTAAGGCCATTGATCACAATGAACCACAAAAACAGGTGGAAAAGTTTAAATTTAACCTTGTTGATCAACAATTTTATCAGAAGGTAGATCAGCAACTTGAAAGGTTATATACAGAGACTGATTTTACTGCGAAGGTATTAAGTGATGCGCTGGGTATGAGTGAAAAACAACTGCAACGTAAATTAAAAGCGCTATTTGATCTGACTTTTCCTGAGCTGGTGCGTAACTACCGATTAAATAAAGCCACCCAATTGCTGCTTAATGGCGAAAGAGCGTCACAAATATATCATGTTATAGGATTTGCTTCGCATTCTTATTTTGCCAGCTGTTTTAAAGCGAAATTTGGTCAGACGCCTAAAGCTTATCAGCAGGTTCAACCATCACTTGAGCCAATATCTAATTTCTAGTTAGTGCCCATCCAGAAACAGATCTCTACTGTGGACGTCCCACTAACACGAACTGTGCACCACAAGATGGTGTTATTTAGAATGACTAAACGCCTATATCTTGTAGAGCCCATTTCGTGTCATTGGTAAGCCCTCGCTACGACCCCGTTTATGGACGGGCACTAGCTAGATAATTATAAATATACATGCATTCTAAATTTACGTCTAAATTTATGCTTTTATCTTGCTGATATATATAGCGATAACTTAACTTGTCCATAATTTATAAATTTATGTCCAATATTTGTTAACGGTTTAATTAAGGCTGTATATAACATGAAGTCATGATTTGGTATCGAATCAATCATATTAAATCAGAGTATGTTCTGCATTCGCAGGGTAAATTATTAATAATAAAGAAGTAAATTAAAATGAAATTAACAAAGATGAAAAAAATAGTGTTGGCCATGAGCCTGGGTTTAGGAATAAGTGTTTTTGCAGGTACTGCGAGTGCCGTTCCATCATGTATAGAGCTTAAAGATATGTGTGACGGAGGAAATCAGTGGGCATGTATTACATATAACAGAATGTGCTGGATGAACAGATAAGCAGCAAAGTTGATACCATAGAGTAAGTGAGGCAATAAGCCTCACTTTATTCTGCCCTATTTATATTGAGTAATCAGAGCTAATGAATAAATCAACCAATTTAATTACAAAAATAAAAGAAGTGATGACTTATGCCATTATTATAGCCGTTGGTCTTGGCATCGGATTAGGCGTAAAAGAAGGTTGGGCCTGGTATAACCAAGTACCCGCCTCTGTTGAAACCAATACAAGTGCGCATTTTGCGAATACGGATGAAAAAGTGGTTTTGTATACCACGCAATGGTGTGTGTATTGTAAAAGAACTAAAGAGTATTTGGTTAGTAACAAAGTTGCTTTTTTTGAACGAGATATTGAAAGTGGTGATGAAACTATCGATCAACTTTATCAGTCTATTGGCAGTGAAGGGATCCCAAAAATTGTCATTGGTAATATAATTATCAATGGTTTTAATAAGAACTTGCTGCGTCAGGAATTAGAAAAGCAACAATTGATGTAATGGTGATGCTTGGAGCAATATTTACAAGTGACTCTGTTTCAAAATTTAAGTTTGAATAACAGGGTTGTTTCTTATATCTGCTAACAAAGTTCGGTAATCAGTAATTGCCGGAAAAGCACATATTTCACGTGCTGTTTGCTTACTGTCAGGATTGGCAATTCTTCATACGCTTGTATGATTTTTTTCAATTTAAGATGCACTTTACAAGGCATAAAACGGGCGTTTATTGAAGGCTGAGTACTATAGGTAAATTACTAGCAACTCTTACCGTTTTGCGTCGAGTAAAAACTTCTGGTTTACCTAAGGTTATTTGAAATCATAATCTCAGTGCAACAATGGTAGAGTTGAGCGTGATCTGATAAACACTTTGATTGGCCAGACAGAGCTGAAATTCACCGAACTCTTCATTAGTGGCAGTTCTTGGTGAACGCGGACCGAGAAAATGCCGCCAGTTGTAACTCCCTTTCCTCAAATTTATTCTAAAATTTGTGCCATATTTTTATAATGGCTCATTTACGGGTTTATGTCATCTGATTGAAATATTCCAGAAACATACAAGAAATGATATTTTTATAACTTTCTAACACTTTGAAATTATGGCATATTGGTTTGGATTAATAATTGTTTGTGTGGGAACGTTATGAAAATGAACTCACTAAAAGTGGTCTGTTGATAAGAGATCATACTGTCTCATTAATTTGAGGTATCGGGAAAATGAGAAGTAAACGTAAGTTGACTGGGTGTCTTAAAGATAATAAAGCAATCAGATCTTATTGTTAACAGTTGGCTCCGTTCTATTTTAATCAACCACTATGTAGTTTCCTATTTGGGCGTTAGCATAAAGGACTTATCTCATGGATTTTGAACAACTTGGAATATTTAATTGGACTTCTATAGGACTTACTGTTTTCACTACTGCTAGCTTAGGCTTTATTTTTAGGCTTTTTTTGGGGTACAAAAAGCTTGAGCGTGAAAAAATTGAGCTTATTGAAAAAGAGAAAGTTTTACTTGTTGATCTTATTGAAAAAGAGAAAAAAATACTTGTTGAGCAGGTTCAAAATGAAATGAAAAATTTGGCAAAGATGCTGGAATTGAAGAGTGATCAAGATAAGGATATAGATAGACATAGAGATATAGATAGACATAGACATAGAGATAGAGATAGAGATAGAGATAGAGATAGAGATAGATATCATAAAGGACTGAAGAGAGGAAATCCAAATGCGAATGATGGGCATTACCGAGTAATTGGAAAATTAAATATAGAGGAATTTTATAATTTAATCGCTGCATTATACAATAGACGAAATATGAGTGAATATGGGAAGACATATTCAAAAATATATGAGATATCAGAGAGAAACTTTAATTCACTTAATGGGTTACGAGTATGTGATCTTGGTGGAGGAACAGGATATCTGTTGCAGAAGTTTTTACATGTACAACCATATTGGTTAAATGTAGATTCAGCACAAAAAACTTTGGATGAATTTAATAAGGACTATATAGTTTATAAAAATAAGGATGTTAGAAATGCCGATGTAAGACAAGATGGATTTTTAAAAGAAAAAGAAACCTATGATCTCTTTGTCGCGAGTTTTGTGATTTCTTCATTGGATACTAACCTATGTTATTCATATATCAAAAAAGCAATGCATCATAATTCAATTTTTATTATTGCGGACAATCATTTCTCTTATGTTCAAAACAATCCCATGTATGGATTTGATGATGTTAACAACGAAAATATTGCTATTAGTCCAACTGCTATGCATAGAGAATTAATCATCCATAGAATGAAACAAGCTGGATTTATTCATTTGGATGAAGAATATGTATCGTTAGAAGACGGATCAATATACTCTCAGATTCATGCATTTAAGATTGAAATATAAATGCAAAATGAAACTAATTGGGGAGTGTTTATTGGCTCTTCTTGTTAAAGGGAATTAGAAAACAAAAATAATTATCAATTCTCTTAGGCGTTAGTTTACAATTTACAATGCTGGGGAGTGTAGATTTTTGAATATTCAATTTTAAACAGGCATGGTGATGAAGTATATTAATGAGTTGTCTAAGTTACTTAAATACGAGCCTGATGCAGCTACATTTATGTTTAACAAATCTCGCCAATAATATCCCGAAAATCAGTGATAAAGGGGTAACCCCTGAGCTGCGATTCGGTCAGGGCAGGACGTTGTAAATCCGGATTTGCTACCGCCAGAAGATGCTTGATGCCGAAGGTTTTAGCGATGTCCAAAATTAACAGGTTATCATCAACAAACAGAGTGGTTTCATTATTAAAATGGAGATCTGCCTGCAACCTTTGCCAAAGTTGCGGTGACTCTTTGGTGAGCCCATACTGATGAGTGGAAATTAAACGATCAATATGGCTGTCCAACGCAGTTTTTTCAACTTTTAATGATAGGCTGTCTGGGTGGGCATTAGTTACCAGTATCACTTCTTTATTGGCCGATTTTAGAGCGTTTAAAAATGGTAAAGTATCTGGTCGTAATGATATTTTGTGTTTAATTTCGCGTTTTAATTCGGCGATGGGTAAATTCAGTTTTATGGCCCAATAATCTAGGCAATACCATTCAATTTGTCCTGCTACTTTATTTATTTCTGCTTTTAGAAAATTTTGAGCTTTTGTCAAAGAAATATTGTGTCGCTCAGCATAGCGCATTGGCACATGATTGAACCAAAAATAATTGTCGAAGTGAAGATCAAGTAATGTCCCATCCATGTCAAGCAGGATGGTGTTAATATTTTTCCAATTGAACATATCTTTTTTGATACCCAAATATTTCTAATATTTTCCTAAAACAATTCAATATATTTTTCTATTACAAAATACTCGGAAACTGAATTAGTATCAGGAGGTGATTATTTTGACCTAATTTCAGGTCACTTTAAAGTAAAAATATATTTTGCGTAAGTGGTTTCTGCCACTTAATTTTTAATTATTGGAATATAAGGTTATTCACTCACTCTTCAATCATAATTGTTTTTTCTTAAAGTATAATATCAACACAGTTGAAATTTTTGACCAATCAAGCATAAATTTTTACCTTAAAATAGATTTATCATGTCATTATATCTAATCTTATAGTGCTATCCTAAAATTTTGTGAAATAGCTCATTAAACTAAAATAAATTACACGGGAAGAATATGGAGAGTAACCAGCAGTTACCCATTATTACTCAACGTAAACAAGTGGCTAAAAGTCGTTTGTTTTCCATTGAACAGATTGATCTTACCTTCAGTAATGGTGAACAGCGCGAATATGAGCGAATGATGGGGTCTGGCAGGGGGGCTGTAATGGTTGTTCCTATGCTTGATGCAGAAACTATTTTATTAGTGCGTGAATATTGTGCGGGTACTCATACCTATGAGCTTGGTTTTCCTAAAGGTTTGATTGACTCGGGTGAAAGTGCACAAGTGGCGGCAAATAGAGAACTTAAAGAAGAGATTGGTTATGGTGCCAATTCGCTCATTGCTATTCATCAAGTGATGATGGCTCCAGCTTTTTTCTCAGCTAAAATGGATATATTTTTGGCTCATGATTTATATTCTGAACGTCTGGTGGGTGATGAGCCTGAACCTTTGGAAATTGTCCAGTGGAAGTTAAAAGATTGTCATAGTTTATTAGCACGACCAGACTTTAATGAAGCACGCAGTATTGCGGCGTTAATGTTAATAAAAGATCACTTAAATGAGTTATCATCATGAACAATGAAAGGCTGTTGTCTATTGCAATAGACAGTGCTAAAAAAGCCGGTGTAGAAGTAATGCAGTATTATAGTAGTGGTGATTATACTGCTACGATGAAAGAAGATGACAGCCCGGTAACAAGTGCTGATATTGCGGCAAACGATATTTTAATGGATCAATTAAAAACGTTGACGCCGGATATCCCTATTATTTCAGAAGAAGTCGGCGCAGTTAGTTATGAAGAACGTAAAAACTGGCAAAGATATTGGTTGCTGGATCCGATAGACGGCACGGGTGAGTTCATTCTTGGCAGTGGAGATTTTGCTGTCAATATTGCCTTAATTGAACAAGGTTGGCCAAGTATTGGTGTTATTCACGCACCAGCCCATAACTTTACTTATTATGGGCAAAATAATCTTGGTGCATTCAAAGAAAATGATCACAGCAGCAATCAAATTCATGTTGCTGAATATAATGCTGATCGCCCAGTAAAAGTAGCCGTAAGTCGACGTCAAAAGCTGAATTTGATGGGGCAATATTTAAATCAAGCATATCCTTATGAGTATGTTGCTTTAGGTAGCTGTTCGTTAAAAAATTGTTTAATTGCCGAAGGCGGGGCTGACTGTTATCTTCGTATAGGCCCTACCGGAGAATGGGATACAGGTGCAAGTCATTGTATTCTGGAACAAGCCGGCGGCAGTATTATTAACAGTGAGTTCAACCCCTTAAGTTATAATCGTCGAGAAAGTTTGCTTAATCCTGACTTTATCAGTTTAGGTTGTGATGCTTTTCCCTGGCAGAAAATAATTAAACCGCACCGGGTGATTCGATAAGTTTAATTTAGCCAGTTAAGTCTAAAACATTAAATCAACTCTTTATAATTAACTATTTAGGAAATATTCATGCGTATAATTTCATTGCTTTTTACTTTTTTTGTAGCTTTTCCTGCATTTTGCGACTGGCACTTAGAAAATGAATTGTCATCACTGAGTTTTGTTACCATCAAAAAAGCTGATATTGGTGAGGTGCACGAATTTACTGAACTTAGTGGTAATATCAATAAGCAGGGGCAAGTTGAGTTTTCTATTAATTTGTCTAGTGTTAGTACCAATATTGACATTCGAAATGAACGAATGAAAAAATATCTTTTCAATACCGTAATGTTTCCGAAAGCACTTTTTAATGCACAGTTGGATCAAGCTGCTTTGAAAATAATTAAAACAGGATCAAGTGCGATAATGAAATTGACGGGAACCATTGATTTACACGGTCAGAAACAAGCGGTAACGGCAAAAGTGCTGGTTGCTAAATTAACGGATAAACAATTGGTTGTTACCAGTATGCAACCTATTTTAATTAACGCGAAAGATTATAAACTTATTGCCGGGATCAGCAAATTACGTGAACTTGCTCATTTACCCAGTATTAGTAATGTTGTGCCGGTAAGTTTTGTCTTAACTTTTATTCAGTAAATTGTGCCTGATTGAATTGTTCAGCAGGCATAATGTTAACCGTTTGATGCAGTTCAGAGAAAACAATGACAGCTACACCTTGAGCAAGTTGATTTTTGACCTGCGCAATTTTTTCACTTAATGCGATATCTTCTAAGCCGTATTCTGTACCTTCTCGTAGTACAAACTCTTGAATGATTGAGTGTAATATATCTGGTGAAAGTTCGTTTACAGGGATGATCATACATAACGCATAATTTTTTAAATGAAGTGTTAATTGTTATCTAGAAAAGGATAGATTGCAAATTCATTCAATATATTGAATGATAATAGAAATTTTGAATTAAAAATACCATCAATATAAGAAATTAGTGAGAATAACAATGACTGAACAATTTATAAAATCAAAAGCGGCAATCGCCTGGGGCCCTAATCAGCCTCTTTCCATTGAAGAAGTGGATGTTATGTTGCCTAAAAAAGGCGAAGTTTTAGTTAAAATCATCGCTTCCGGCGTTTGTCATACTGATGCATTCACATTGTCTGGTGAAGATCCTGAAGGAATTTTTCCTGTTATTCTGGGCCATGAAGGCGGTGGTATTGTTGAGCAAGTGGGTGAGGGAGTCACTAGTGTTAAAGTGGGTGATCATGTTATTCCTCTATACACCCCGGAATGTGGTGAATGTAAATTTTGTTTATCGGGTAAAACTAATTTGTGTCAAAAAATTCGTGAAACACAGGGTAAAGGTTTAATGCCTGATGGAACGACACGTTTTTATAAAGATGGTGAGCCAATTTTTCATTATATGGGTTGTTCGACTTTTTCAGAATATACCGTACTGCCTGAAATTTCATTGGCAAAAGTGAATAAAAATGCCCCATTAGAAGAAGTTTGTCTGTTGGGTTGCGGGGTTACAACCGGCATGGGTGCGGTAATGAATACGGCTAAAGTTAAAAGTGGCGACACGGTAGCTATTTTTGGTTTAGGTGGCATTGGGCTGTCTGCGGTTATTGGTGCAACTATGGCGAAAGCCAGCAGGATCATTGCCATTGACATTAATGAGTCAAAATTTGAACTTGCTAGAAAACTTGGTGCAACAGATTGCATTAACCCGAAAGATTACGACAAGCCTATTCAAGACGTTATTGTTGAATTAACTGACGGCGGTGTTGATTTTTCTTTTGAATGTATAGGAAATGTCGATGTTATGCGTTCAGCCCTGGAATGCTGTCACAAAGGTTGGGGTGAATCCATCATTATTGGCGTTGCAGGGGCAGGACAAGAAATATCAACTCGTCCATTTCAGCTGGTTACTGGCCGCGTTTGGCGAGGAACCGCCTTCGGTGGTGTAAAAGGCCGTACAGAATTACCCGATTATGTTGAACGCTATTTAGCCGGAGAATTTAACTTGAGTGATTTTATTACTCACACCATGGGGCTTGAAGATATCAACGAGGCATTTGAACTTTTACACCGAGGTGAAAGCATTCGCAGTGTTATTCACTTTGCTAAGTAAAATTGTTCATAAAGTAAAATGATTTGGTTGCTGTGTTTGCAGCAGCCATAGGAATGAAATAATGACAATAGAAAATATAAGTGTAAATAATGTCTTCGGCGGGCGGCACAAACAATATAGCCACTATTCATCAACATTGAACTGTCAGATGCGTTTCGCCATTTATTTGCCGCCTCAGGTAGAAGAAGGTAAACGAGTTCCTGTATTGTATTGGCTGTCTGGTTTAACGTGCACTGATGAAAACTTTATGCAAAAAGCTGGAGCTTTCCGGGTGGCTGCTGAATTGGGTATCGCAATAGTTGCACCTGATACCAGTCCTCGTGGGGAAGATGTAGCTAATGATGAAGGTTATGATCTGGGGCAGGGAGCTGGTTTTTACGTAAATGCAACGCAAGCGCCGTGGAAACAGCATTATCAGATGTATGACTATGTGGTTAAAGAGTTGCCTGAGTTAATTGAATCAACTTTTGAGGTAACTAATCAACGTGCTATTTCTGGTCACTCAATGGGTGGTCATGGGGCGCTTACCATTGCGTTAAAAAATCCTTTGCGTTACAGCTCTGTTTCAGCATTTAGTCCGATTGCCAATCCAATGAATTGTGCCTGGGGACAAAAAGCCTTTACGGCATATTTTGGTGAAGATACTAACCTTTGGAAAGAAAATGACGCTAGTGAGTTAATGGCTCAAGCGACACAATTTGTACCAGCACTAGTAGATCAGGGCGAAGCAGACGATTTTCTTAAGGATCAGCTCAAACCTGAGACTTTAGTTACTGCGGCTGCGGGTAATGATTATCCGTTAGAATTGCGTCGACATGAAGGTTACGATCATAGCTATTATTTTATTTCGACTTTTATTGGATCTCATTTGAAGTTTCATGCTGAGCATTTTGCTTAAAAGTTTTATTAGAATTGCAAAAACGTACAAGAAGTAAAGTTTATTAACTGTCACAATATATTATACCAATTGTACTAAGTAAGTGATCACCCTCGATGGTCTAAATTTCCAATTGCTGCGTTGCTTTCAATCCCAATACCCAGCTATTGGCCAATCAAGCGCCTTACTCTTGAAAATTTATCCTCATCGATCCCTGACCACTAACTTAATATAATTGGTATTACCTTAAATAATTTAAGCATTTATTTATGGAAACAAGGTACAAGTTTAATCTATGGTTCAGGTTAAAAAAAACATTTACTGGAAGGTCGCTCAAAAGGGATTTTTAGACATGTTACCGCTAAATTTAGCGGTAATTCCCTGGGGTATTCTTTGTGGTTCATTAGCAATTCAGCGAGGTTTTTCTGTTTTAGAAGCTTTGTTGATGCCAGCACTGGTATACGCCGGCGCGGTTCAATTAGTTGTGACGGAATTAATCGCTAATAACGTACCCTTAGCGACCATACTCTTTACCGCATTTATTATTAGCTCCCGACATTTTCTTTACGGGTTAGCTTTAAGAAATAAACTAAAAAATCTCCCTTTACGCTGGCGGGTAAGCCTTGGTTTTTTATTGACGGATGAATTGTTTGCTTTGTCGACACATCGAAAATCGTTAAAGGGAAAGGTCCGGCTTATTTATGGATTATTTGCGGGTGGAAGTTTTTATTTAAGCTGGCTGATGTGGAATATAATAGGCATTATAGCGGGTAGTTATCTACCCGATTTAACAGAAATTGGCTTAGATTTTGCCATAGCGGTTACATTTATTGCTTTGATCATGCCAAATATTACCAATTTACCAGCCTTGGTCACTATCATTATTGCAGGAGTGTTTTCCGTTATTTTCAAATTATTAGATTGGGAGTTAGGTTTGGTTTTTGCTGCCCTACTTGCAATGTATGGCGGTTACACTACATCAAGGTGGCAGACACGTAAGGCTATAAAAAGTGAGATAAAGGAAGAAAAAGAATGACATTAATTACCATTTTATTATTAGCCGTGATTACTTTTTCTTCTCGTTATTTGTTTCTGCATCCGGGCATTCCGTTACGCATTGGGGCAAAGCTGAGCAGTTTTTTAAGTTTTAGCGCGCCGGCGGTACTAACTGCAATATGGGTTCCTATCATTTTTATAAAAGATGGCAGTCTCAATATTAGCCCTGATAACCCATATTTAATTGCAGCCACGGTTGCTGTTGTTGTTTCGATAAAAACAAAAAGTGTTTATATAACCCTTGCCAGTAGCGGTGTGGTTTTTGTGTTATTGCGTGTTTTTTTATAAAAGTACTTTTTAGAAAATATTTAAATTTAGTTTCCTAATTGAAAAATTTTACATGAATACATCACAATAGCTTGATCTTAAGTTTAAAGATTATGTTGAAATATAGTGGATTAGTGGATTAGTGGATTAGTGGATTAGTGGATGTAACAATTAAAAGGTGCATGGTTTAGGAATAATTACTTTTAAAATGCATTTACTATTTTTTCGTAGATAAACTTCGCCAGTAAGAAAAATCAATAAACGTGCTACGCAAAACAATCGATTTAAGGGCTTTTAGTCTACGACAGCGGAGTTAATTCAGGCAGGTATACTTCTGTGTGTTTTTAAGTATTAAATAACATAAATCAAAAATGAAGATTAGCATAAATTTTGGTCGTACCAAATAATGATAAGTTGCGGGGTTAGCCGCAATTTGTCTTATTGGTAGACTGTCCCTTACCGAAATTCATTAACCCTCAGATGGTTGATTATGAACATTCGATTTAGTTGTTAATTAGTCCCTAATTCTTTTAGTTTGTCGGTAATTACCTCTTTCATTAGAGTCG
The DNA here is from genome assembly GCA_013216015.1 of Alteromonadaceae bacterium. Classification (GTDB taxonomy): domain Bacteria; phylum Pseudomonadota; class Gammaproteobacteria; order Enterobacterales; family Alteromonadaceae; genus JABSOI01. Next base: position 38,357 of record JABSOI010000019.1, read on the forward strand.
ATATTTCTGCAGACATCATTTGCAGGGCTAAACCATGATGAATATATCTGTCGTTGAAATCGTCGTATAAATAGTAAAGGCTTGATATTCGGTCGTAATATTCTCTGCCAAGGCTGGCCATTTGTTTATACCAATAGCACTAAATAGGTGTTCATCTTCAAATGGTCTAAATCACCACTAGCTGCGTTGCCTTCAATCACACACGCCAGCTATTGCTCGATAATTGCTCCTGCATTATCCTACTTACGTGCATCCATGCGCTAATCATTAAATATTGATCACTTATTTAATGCGAATGGTATTACTACGGGTGAGCTTTTCTTCTGCTATACGCAAGAAGTATTCTATTTGCTTTTGCTCCTCTTTATAATTTGTATTATTTTGCATTTTATATGTAATTAAACTAGCTAACCGGTAGCAGGTATGCACCAAATGGCATAAACACCGAAGTTTTATAGAGTCTGTCTTTATTATTATTGTCGCCCATTATATTTCCCTATCAGGCACGGTTAGATCAACTTTAACTACCGGATAATCCAAATAAGGAAGGTATAAGCTGTATAATTATCAACCATTTATATATTTTTTCTGAGTATTGTCAATTGAATCGGGCCATTAAGATTATGTGTTAACTTATAAGTATAAGTAAAAGTAAACCTCCGACTCTGCCAAGGAAACCAGTATAGGTTATAGGGGTTATCAACCATCTCGCTGTTACTTTTAAATATACGGTCTAAATGTTCAATGGGCACGTTCACCATGATAATAATAATTTAGAAGGTAGAATCAGGGATAGTAGCATTCGTGCCATTTTCTTTAGTTTTTTTGGATGATCAGGGGATGAGTTTCAGTCAGCATTACTCAGGCAGCCGTGTTTGCGCTCCATCTTGTGCGACATTAATGACTGGAAAACACACAGATCATGGGCAGATTAAAGATAACCTTGAATTATGTGGCTTTGTGATTATGAAGAGCATGGCCGAATACCGCTTAACCCTTCAATTTTAACTGTAGCTGATATGTTAAAAGGGCATGGATATAAAACAGCTGCTATCGGTAAAGCAGCTTTTTGCTTTGTGTAGAAGGGAGCATATTTGGATACGCGGGTATAATAATTACGTATAGAAAATAATGAGATAGAAATTACTCAATATCCAAATGCGTTGCTATACTCAAAAATATAACTATAAAATGTTCATTCAATCATTACTGGTAAATTTTTTGTAATTAATATTGGTTAATTTAAACGACCAGTTTATATATGAATGTAATTATGTTTTGAGAAGAAATAAAATTAGTGGCATTTACATTATCCAGTAGTGGAATTCAATACATAAAGTATAGATAAATATAGGAATTAAACTTAAGGAGAGAGTTGTGCCCAGTAATAGCCATAGAGATCAGATTGCGACCTGTTATCGTTTGACGGTACCTGCTTTTAGGGGTATTGTTCAATATACCGACAAAATTTGTATAGCTAAGTGTGGTTAATTATTGATGTTTACTCAAGCCAATCAAACAAGCAAAAATAGAGAAGAGCTTATATCTTGGTATAAATCAGTTAGAAATTATACAACTGAAATATGCAGGCGCTTGGAAACAGAAGATCATGTTATCCAACCGACCGCTGAGGTTAGCCCCCCTAAATGGCATTTGGGGCATACAACATGGTTTTTTGAAGAACTCGTTTTAGTTAGGTTTATAACTGGCTTTGTAAGATTTAACGCAAATTTCAATGTATTGTTTAATTCTTATTACAAATCTGCTGGTAAGCATTGGTTGCAGGGTGAAAGAGGTCATTTATCCAGACCAAGGGTATCTGAAGTTTTAGCATATCGCAGTTACGTTGATGAAAAATTAGTTGAGCTTTTAAATAATGATAATGTCCATTCTGAACTATATTCTCTATTAGAGATCGGCTTACACCACGAGCAGCAACATCAAGAACTTTTATTCATGGATATAAAAGTTATTTTGGGAGCCAATCCTCTTCAACCCGCCTATCTTGAAACCCTGATTTCCAAGGCTCCAGCTGTCGTTGAAAAATGGAAACATTTTGATGTGGGCGTGTATGAGGTTGGTCATAGTGAAATTGATTTTGCTTATGATAATGAAATACCGAAACATTGTACTTACATTCATCCGTTTGCGATGTGCGAAAATACAGTGACCAATGGTGAGTATTTAAAATTTATTAATGATCAAGGCTATTCAACGCCAAAACTTTGGTTAAGTTTAGGTTGGGACTGGCTGAACGATAATAATATTCAACAACCACTTTATTGGCAGCAAGAGGATGATTCCTGGTATGAATTTACATTACATGGGCGGCAATTATTAGATCTTAATGTACCTGTGTCTCATATTAGTTATTTTGAAGCTGATGCTTTTGCCAGCTGGAAAGGTTGCAGGCTTCCTACAGAGCAAGAATTGGAAATTTATTTAAGAGACTTCACCCATGATGATTTTTCAAAGAACAATGAAGCATCTGTTCTTCATCCTAATTTTGCGGGTGCCAACACTGGTCAGGTGTGGTGTTGGACAAGAAGCCACTATTCTCCCTACCCGGGCTTTGTGCCTTATGAGGGAACTCTTGAAGAATATAACGGTAAATTTATGTGTAATCAGTTTGTTTTGAAAGGTGGATGTATTGCCACTCCCGAAGGGCATTACCGTCATACCTATCGAAATTTTTATCAGCCTCAACAACGTTGGATGTTTTCTGGAATTCGATTAACTAAGGATATTTAATGGATTTATCAAAATTAATTATTAAAAATAATATGGAAGGTAATTCACAAAAAGATCAATTCGCCATTGATGTGCTGACAGGATTGTGTGCGAAGTCAAAGAACCTTCCTGCCAAATATTTTTATGATGATACGGGTAGTGAAGTTTTTCAAAAAATAACAAAGCATGAAGATTATTATTTAACCACCACAGAGTTTAAAATTCTTAACAGTATTAAAAACCAGTTACCTGAAGTAATTGGAGAGAAAGAAATAGATATTATAGAGTTAGGCGCTGGCGATGGACATAAAAGTCAGTTGATTATTGATGGCTTTCTTAATGCGAATTGCAAAGTGAATTTTTATCCTATCGATATTTCAGAAAAAGCGATGGTAATGCTAAGCCAAAATATGGTGTCGCATCCTAATTTAACGGTTAAAGGTGTTGTTGCTGAATATTTTGATGGCTTGCGACTGGTCAGGAATCAATCGAAAAACAAGCAGCTGGTGTTATTTTTAGGATCTAATATTGGCAATTTTGATCGTATACAAAATCAAGGTTTTCTAAGAAGGTTATGGATGAGTTTAAATGCCTCTGACAGTGTATTACTTGGTTTTGATTTAAAAAAAGATGTAAGTATACTCACTGCTGCTTATAACGATTCAAGCGGCCATACGAGAGAGTTTAATCTAAATATATTAAGACGCATTAACGCGGAACTTGGTGGTAATTTTAATATTGATAAGTTCAAACATTTTGGCGTATATAACCCGGTACTAGGGGCAATGGAAAGTTATGTCTTGTCAACTCAAGAACAAGATGTGTATGTGTCAGAGTTACAACGGGCATTCCATTTTGATGCTTACGAACCTATTCACCTTGAGTATTCTTTTAAATTCACTCATGGCGATATTGAGTTTTTATGTCAGCAGACTGGATTTGAATTGATTAAACAGTATTCAGATAAAAAAGAATATTTTGTCGATTCGTTATGGAAAGTCGTTAAATAGGAATAATCTATTACGCAATTGTTGTGTATCATCGTTATGATAATCAGTTTAAATCTGATCTTGCCGATTAGGATTTTAGACTAGATCAGATTGGACAATCTAATATTCCCTTTTACTACTTTGATGTCTAAATTTTTTTGCTAAAATATGGCTAAAATATGGCTAAATTATAGTTATAATTCCCATGATTGGCTGACCTTTATTGAAAGCTTCTAAGGTGCTAACGCTTCCATTTCGCCTCAGACTGTTAAACACTGCGATGTTTGAGAACTCTGAGCATGACTTTCCTAAGAAAATAGTCTATCAACTCATTGATGGAAATAACATGGAAGTATTGGTTACAGGTGATAAAACTGAGGGCTTTAAAATTGAATACACTCGTAAATACGATAACTAACAAGACACTATTTTGAAGAATTGCCGTTCTTAGTTTTAATTATTCCAAGGCTGCGTATTCCGGCGAAATCGCTCCCAAAGTGCTACAGAATTTTAATTTTAAATTTACTGAATATTGAATTTCAGAGATACTTTTCTTATCTGGTTAAGATCAAAAAAATTAACCAGCTAGATTGTTTAACGTCAATTTTTAAGCGATTAGCGGAAGCAACATATTAATAATAAATTTGTATGTTTTGCTGCTTTGCTTTTAAGAGGAGTAAAGCAGCAAACGTTTAATGCAAGTTACAATATCTCGTACACTCTAACTTTATCACTCTCGCTGCTCATTTGGGTCAGAGCTAACTTAATACTTGGTTGTAATTGTGCAAGGTTAGGCGAACGGTGAATAATATCGACAAGTGTATTCGCCAATTCATAATCAGAGTCCATTTCTTTGGACGCCAGCTCAACAACTTTAATGGTTTGCAATGTGGCTAGTTTTTCGTAAGGCAACGTAGTCAATACTCGCTGTAGTTCATAGTCAGAACCAATATCTTGACTAGCATTAAGTATTTTATCTATTGGGAAAATTCTGCTTTTTATTGCCAAATGCACCAATAAACGACGTTTTTCATAATCTGAATCGATGGTTTTAGATACGTTTAGTAGTGCATCGTGAGCCTCAAAACTATTAGGAATAACAGTAGATAACTCCATCAACAACTCAGTAAGCTCGTAATCTGAACCAATATTTTTGGTGCTTTCAAATAGTGTTATCCATACTTTATTTGCCTGTATTTTCTGATGCTTTGCAATGGAAGCTATCGTTTTAGCTTGCACATAATCGCTGCTCAATAGTTTAGTGGCTTTAAGTAATGCTTGTTGTTGGTTTGGCGTAAGTTGGGTTAGTTTTGCAAGCTCTGTAATATATACGCCTTGGGTATCACCATTTTGTATTTGCTCGATCTCGTTTAGTACACCTTTAAGACCTTTTTTAGCAAATATTGTGTTTACACGATACTTGGAGTTTAAAGAGGTATTTCTAAAAATTGCCAACAAGGCTGCTTGTAGCTGTATGTGAGTTTGTTCGCTCTCTTGTATCGGCTTGTCATTAAGAGAAACACTTCGGACAGTACCAGATTGTGAATTGCTAAAACTAAATGCCAGCTTTTCGTCTATCAGCCAAATGTTTAAGCTACTATTTTTTGGCAGCTCAATAATGTCGCTAGCATCTTCATTAAGCTCTATTTGGCCATTTAAGTTAGCCGTTACTTTGTACTCTGTGCCTGCGTAGGAAAAGTGGCGTTTCAGTTCGATAATCTCGCCTCTTGAGTCTGTTTTTGTATATTGGTTGTCGTATATATCAGCGCAAGCACTTAAACTCAACATAAAAAAAGCGATTATGAGCGTAATGAAAACGGATTCGTTTGTATTCTTTATCATAAAAAGTGCCTGTAAAATAGAGGGTGATTGCTGCATTTTACACCATTATTCATTAATTACTGTTGATTTAAAGTGGGTTGGAAAAAATTATGCCTTTATTTAACCATTTGATTTTCAATTAATATGTTTATTTTTAACCTGCGTTTTTTTAGTGGACCCATTTTTTGGATAGAAATAGCTAAATTTTAGTGTAATAAGTTAACCGCTGCTTGTTTTGGAAGTAGGTCTTGTTGGTTTGTGTCGTGCAGATTCTCTGAATCGCCCCGGCGCTTCCCCTGTCCAGCGTTTGAATGCTCGTTGGAAAGCGGCAGGTGAGCCAAAGCCCAATAAATAAGCTATTTCCCCCAAGGTAAGTTGGGTATCGCAGACATAGCTTACAGATAAATCCCGGCGAGTATTGTTAAGTGTTTGTTGAAAACTTCCTCCTTCTTCAACAAGTTTTCGTCTTACTGTCCAGGGGGCCATATTTAATTGTTTTGCAACTTGCTCCAACGTTGGCGTTGTACCATTTAATAAAGGACTAATAACATGGCTTACTTTTTCGTGAAAACTATAGCCCAGATATACTTTTTCCAGATCAGCATCAGCCTGCCTTTTCAGTAATTCAAAGGTTGAAATGCAATGATTTACACATGGCCATGTTAAGGCCTCTTTTTTGATAACCATGTAATTATTGGGCTGAGCAAATAAAACGTCGCAGTTAAAATAGTCTTTATATTTTTGTTCATATGCGGGGGCTGAGAATTCAAAACAAACCTTTTCAACAGCGCCTTCACGTCCAGACAAGTGTTGTAATATTTGATACCAGCCAGACATTACAGAATCTACCACGAAATAATTATAATCGTTATAAGGGCTAATCGAATAAAATTCCAGAATGCCTTTGCCTTTGTGGGTGTGTAATTGTGGATCGCTGCCTCGTTGAATTTGAAAACTAGATTTACCTCTGGCATTAAAAGCCGTTAGTGCTTCGTATTTAGACAGTTGCTGACATGCATGTTTGATATTTTGGGAGGAAAAGGCAAGCAAACCTGCTACACCCAAATTCGTTAATGAAGTTACTTGCCCCATTATTAAACCAAACCAGGGTATTTGGCTTTTTTTAATACAGGCGTGACCTAATCGCATGAATTTGGGAATACTTACCCGTGCATCAGGAGATGCTAAACTAGTGGTGTTCAAAGAAAATTTCTGCAAAATATCATCAATATTATAATCAAGTTTTATCATTGCCTTGATCATAATATCAACATGAGAAACTGAAACGTCTCCAAGCTTCATTAATACCCCCTCCCCACCTTGTGCAAAGTATAGTCATCAAATTGTAATTATTGGTCATTGAGCTATATTACCATTCGCTTTATTGTTAACCAACTACATAATTTGAAAAATTTAATGGAATTGAAGCAATGACCATAGCATACCCGCATTTAATGGAACCACTGGATTTAGGTTTTAGAATAATCAAAAATCGTAGCTTAATGGGCTCTATGCATACCAGTTTAGAAGAAGCGCCTAATGGCTTTGTTAGAATGGCTGCTTATTATGCAGAGCGTGCAGCTGGTGGTATTGGTATTATAGTAACAGGTGGGTTTGCTCCAAATATTGAAGGTGGAGGGATGCCAAATGCAACGATGATCGCTACAGAGGATGATATCGAAAATCACCGACTGATCACTGATGCCGTTCATAAAGAAGATGGGGTTATCTGTATGCAGATTTTGCATACGGGTCGTTATGCTTATCACCCTCAGTTAGTTAGTTGCTCTCCTGTGCAGGCACCAATAAATCAATTTGTACCAAAAGAGCTTGATGAGGAAGGCATTGAAAAACAAATTCAAGACTTTGTCAGTTGTGCCATAAATGCTCAAAGTGCAGGGTATGACGGTGTCGAAATAATGGGATCGGAAGGTTATTTTATTAATCAGTTTATTTGTAAACGCACTAATAAAAGAACTGATAGATGGGGTGGAAGTTATCAAAACCGTATCCGGTTGGCGTTAGAAATTGTTCGTCGTACCCGTGAAGCGGTTGGAGAAAAGTTCATCCTCATTTTTAGATTATCAATGCTGGATCTTGTTGAAGACGGAAGTACCTGGGAAGAAGTGGTTGAACTTGCAAAAGGTATAGAAAAAGTTGGAGCAACTATAATAAACACGGGTATAGGTTGGCATGAAGCACGTGTACCGACAATTTCGACTAGTGTACCAAGAGGCGCATTTGTTGAAATAACTAAGCGGTTGAAAAGTGAAATTAATATTCCGTTATGTACAACAAATCGTATTAATACGCCTGAAGTTGCTGAAGATATATTGTCTGAAGGTAATGCTGATATTATTTCAATGGCCCGTCCTCTGTTGGCAGATCCACAATTTATGGTTAAAGCGGCTGCGAATAAAGCCGATGAAATCAATACGTGTATTGGGTGTAATCAGGCATGTTTAGATCATATTTTTGAAATGAAGCTGGCTTCTTGTTTGGTTAACCCGTTGGCCTGTCATGAAACTGAAATAATTATAAATCAAGCTATAAGTATTAAGAAAATAGCTGTTGTTGGTGCTGGTCCTGCAGGTCTTGCTGCGGCAACTACCGCAGCAAAAAGAGGTCATGATGTGACTTTATTTGAAGCTGATAACAAAATTGGCGGACAATTCAATATTGCTAAACAAGTGCCGGGTAAAGAAGAATTTGGGGAAACAATCAGATATTTCAACAAACAGATAGAGCTTACGGGTGTTAAATTAAAACTTAATACTAAAGCTAACCTTGAAGATTTAACTAATTTTGACGAAGTGCTTCTTGCTACAGGTATTAGTCCTCGTTTACCTGATATTCCTGGTGTTGAACATGAAAAAGTAATGACTTATCTAGATGTATTACGAGACAAAAAACCTGTTGGTAAACGTGTGGCAATTATTGGTGCCGGCGGTATTGGTTTTGATGTTGGTGAATTTCTAACTCATCAGGGTAAGTTAACTTCTCTGGATAAAGCGGCCTACATGAAAGAGTGGGGCGTTGATCTGAACTACTCAACACCGGGTGGTTTAATATCACCGAAAGTTGAGCCTTCACCGCGTGAAGTGTTTCTAATTCAGAGAAAATCATCAAAAGTGGGTGATGGTTTAGGAAAAAGTACAGGTTGGATCCACCGCACGGTATTAAAAAATAAAGGCGTAAAAATGATAAAAAGTGCGCAATATACCAAAATTGATAATGATGGTTTACACCTGTTAGTCGATGGTCAAGAGCATCTTTTATCGGTTGATAATATCATTATTTGTGCGGGTCAAAACTCTCAACGTGAATTACAAGCCCAACTTGAATCTGCTAAAGTTAAAGTAACCTTAATTGGTGGTGCAGACGTTGCTGCGGAACTTGATGCTAAACGAGCGATTAAGCAAGGAACGATAGTAGCTGCAGCTATTTAATATTCGTTTGGATAGGGATGGCACTACTTAAACACCCTGGAAATGCTGAAGCTTGCATTTCCAGGTGGTTTGGGTATATTTTGGACATACAATTGGTCTATTACCTTGCTTTGCTTTAAAATAATTATTTAAGTTTTTTAACTTACCAGATAACGACGAAAACCAACCAGTAATAATGCAGTTAAAGCAATAAATGAAAGACTACCTCCATGTCCGCTACTATGGCTACGTCTATCTTCTTCTATATAATCATAATTTGCACTTTCTAACGGTAAGGCAAATAATGTGTTGGTATCATCGCTGCTGATGGTGGCAACGGGATCGTTATAACCCACTTCGTATAAGTCAATTAACACATCATAATAATCACTGCCATAACCATCATCTAACGTTGTGAGCACTTCATAGTTATCAGTGCTGCTGTCTGAATAAATGATGAAATCATCGGTGGTATAATAATGTAACCATTCGCCACCATTTTTACTTAGATATAACTCTGCATAAACCTCAACAAATTCAGAGCCGTAATAGTTATAAACATCAGCATCGAAGGTAACACTAAATTTTTGGTAGAAGCCGTCAAAGTCATTATCATAAAGTAAATGAGAATGGGCATCATAGATACTGAATTCGTGATGGCCAATTCTCGCAGCACGTGTAACGCTGGAACCTGAGGTGGCACTAACAGTATTAGCTTGTTGTTGTTGTTTTAAAAGAAGAATTTCAGATCGAGTTTTTCCGGTTGCTTTACCCAATATTTGATCACTCAGGACGATGTTTTTACTCTGTTCAACATAGTTTTTTCGAACTTGTTCGGTAATTTCTTTTTGTGGTGCGCCAAAAGAAGTCGTTGTTTGAGTTTCATTTGCGCTAGCTGTGTTTATGCCCAAAACAGCAAAGCTTAAACATAATATTAATGTTTTGTGTGTGGCTAATTTATTTTCAAGTTTACTTTTGTTCATAACTTTATCCCTAATAATTATCTATGCAGTTGTTGGCAATCATTAAAGCTTAATTTAACTGAACAAAGGCTGAACGTGATGTAAGGCTTTGTAGTGGAAATGTAAAAAGGTGTAAATTCACTAGATGGGTGCTCGTACTAATAGATTTAATCCTGCTATTCGAATAACAGATCCCTTTTTTCTGTTCAACAAATACCGTTCAGCAAAGGTTCAGTAAAGCAGTTGTATTCTGGTTCTATATCAAAACGAGTTAGATGTAGAAATACAGTTTCAATTTTTGGAGAATATTATGAAAGTACTTATTAATACCATTTTAGCGTTAGTTATTTATTCGATATCAGCTAGTGCAAATGCTGCTCATCAGCAAAATTCAGTTTTTTATAAAAAAGCAGATGTTATAAAAGCCACGCCAATTTATAAGAGAGTAACTGTTAAGCGCCCTGTGTATGGTTGTCAACACAACTTATCATCACGTCATTATCATCATAAAAATGCATTGGCAACCGTTTTAGGTGCAACTATAGGTGGTGTTATTGGTCATAAAATATTTAAAAAATCGCGATTAAAACATGTTGGTACTATTGCTGGCGCCGTTGTTGGTGGTGCTATTGGTCATGATATCGGTACAAGACATCGTACTACTAGTCATAGAACCACTAGTCATAGAACCTCTCATCATAATCATCACACAAGTTGCGTATCTGAAACAGAAGTGATAAAAAAATTAATGGGATATCGTGTTACTTATCGGTATCAGGGTGAATTGTTTACTACACGTACAAAACAGCACCCTGGAAAACGAATCAACATAAAAATTCAAGTTGAAGCAATATAGTTAAGGAGCATTTTAATTTGGGTATATATTTAAAAGAACCAATCTTTTACACTGTTATAAATACCAAATAATTTTAGTTACAGGCCTGATTTAATGAAAACACTTGTTGCGCTTTTTATTTTTTGCTTTTTGTTAACCTCTCCAATAACTTGGGCGAAGTATGATGCGTATTCGCCTGCAGCAGCAGAACGTTCTGCAAAGTCAAATCAAAGTCAAAAAGCGTTAAAAGTACGCAGTTCACAGCAAGCCGCTAAGTTAGTCAAACAGCGATATGGTGGCAAGGTATTAAAGGTGAGCAAGAAAAATGTAAATGGTCACAGTGGATATAAAGTTAAATTAATTAAGTCTAATGGGCATGTAGTTACTATTATAGTTGATGCTCAAACTGGCCGATTAAGTGGCAATTAATCTGTTGTGTATCATTAAATAACAGACCATTAAATATCAGAGATAGTACAAAAGAAACAAAGTACACGGAAAGGAAAAAAATTATGCGTTTATTGTTGGTTGAAGACGATTTAGATCTACAAAATAACTTAAAACAGCATTTAATTGCTGAAAACTATTCAGTAGACGTGGCAAGCGATGGCGAGACAGGTTTATTTCAAGGAACAGAGTATCCCTATGACGCCGCAATTATCGATGTTGGTTTACCCATTATTGACGGTATTAGCTTAATAAAATCATTACGCAGGCAAAATATTACTTTTCCAGTGTTAATTTTAACTGCACGAGATCGTTGGCAAGACAAAGTTGAAGGATTAGATGCTGGAGCCGACGACTACCTGACTAAACCTTTTCAAAATGAAGAATTATTAGCCCGGTTAAATGCGCTTATCCGACGTTCAGCAGGACAAGCCAGTCCGCTTATTGAAAATGGCCCCCTGACTTTAAACACCTTAAGTTTACAGGTACAAGTAAATAACCGGGAGATTAATTTAAGTAGTTCAGAATATAAATTACTGGAATATTTAATGTTGCATCTTGGTGAGGTTAAGTCTAAATCAGTACTTACAGAGCATATTTATGATCAAGATTTTGATCTCGACTCCAATGTTATTGAAGTTTTTATTCGCCGTTTACGTAAAAAATTAGATCCTGACAGTGAATTCAATTTTATTGAAACTTTGCGTGGTCAAGGATACAGACTAAAAATTATGGCAAAGAGTGAATGCTGATTTGAGTAAATATAGATTTTTACCTGTTTGGCGTTTAAATTCACTAAAAGTTAGATTAATGCTTAGTGCACTACTCATGATTATTATTGTATTACCTATTATTGGTATTACATTAAATAATGCCTTTGAAGTACAAATAAGAAGCGCAGTAAAAAATGAATTAAGTGCTTATAGTTATTCTATTTTAACCGTAGCCGAGGTTGAATATAACCACTTGTTTATGCCAGAACAACTTCTGGAAAATCAATTTAATGTGACTGAATCCGGTTTGTATGCACTGATCACCTCAAAGGGTGAAGCAAGCGATGTTCTCTGGGCTTCAAGTTCATTGTTAGGTATTGATACACCAAGTGATTTAGCCTCACCACAAGTTGGTCAGTCTCAATTTTTAGAAGGCGTTATTGATGGAAGACCACATTTAATTTATAGCTTCAGTGCCAGTTTTACAAGTGATGTCTCTGATGGCGAAAAATCATTTCCGTTGACCCTGCACATTATTAAAGATCAGGCTGATTTAATACAGGTTATTGATCAGTTTAAACAGCAACTCTGGTCTTGGTTGTTTATATTAATGCTGTTACTGATATTTGTACAAATAGGTTGGTTAAAGTGGACGTTAAAGCCGCTATTAACATTAAAAAAAGAACTGGCTATGGTTGAGCAGGGAAAAGCAGAAAAGCTGCAGGCAAGTTACCCTCAAGAGTTAGAACAGGTAACTACTCAGGTAAATATTTTACTTCAAACCGAACAAACTCAACGAAAACGTTATAGAAATGCCTTGTCTGATTTGGCACATAGTTTAAAAACCCCCTTAGCTGTTATGCAAAGTCAAAGTAATTTATCTGCGACCTCATCAGAGCAAATAACCGTTATTAATAACACGATAGAGCATCAATTGAAACGTGCGCAAAGTGCGGGTGAATCATCTTGGCATTTAGGTATTTTGATTGAGCCTATTGCTAAAAAACTTTGCACTACGCTCGGAAAAATATATAGAGATAAAAAGTTAACTATTAGCGAACAAATTCCACAGCAGGCTATTTTTAAGGGCGATGAGGCTGATTTAATGGAAATACTCGGTAATTTAATGGACAACGCTTGTAAAGCAGCTAAATCAGAAATCATTTTAAAAGTACAACAGACTGAAAATAAACTGGTTTTCTTTATTGAAGATGATGGTCAAGGCATTAGTGATAGCCAAAAACAAACTATTTTGAATCGTGGCACCAGGGCTGATACGTATCAACAGGGGCATGGTATTGGTTTAGCGATTGTCAGAGATTTGGTTGCAAGTTACCAGGGTCAATTAAGTATTGAAAAGTCACATGAACTTGGTGGTGCTAAATTTGTTGTGATCTTTGAGTCTTAAGCTGTAAATTCCTATTTTGAATTTAAATCTATTATTGAATGTTTATCCGATGCTTTGAAATACTTTTTTGGCGAGCAACTCATATGTTTTTTAAACATAGTAATGAAAGCAGACGCTGAATCGTAACCCATATCTAAAGCAATTAAATTAATGGCTTCACCTCTATCAATTCTTTCTAAGGAATACAATATTCTTATTCTTTGTCGCCATTCGACAAATCCCATTTTAGTTTCTTTTTGAAATAACCTGTTGAGGGTTCTTGGTGTTGCTCCAATGGTTTCACTCCACTTCTCTAATGTGGTGCTATTGGCTGGATCGTTATTCAGTATTGATGATATTTTTTTCAGTCGTTTATCTTTGGGCATATTCAAGAAAAGAGGTGCAGTGCTAGCGGATTGAATTTGATCAATTAATACCGATAGCATACGTTTGTTAGTTGAATTAACAGGATAATCAACAGGCCACTGAGTAACCGTGAAGATTAATTCTCTCAGCAAAGCGTTGACATTAATTGAGGTGGTGTTGCCTGGTAACGTTTTTGCCCAATCATTATCAATATACAAGCTTCTAAAGCTTGCGCAGTAGCGGGTTGAAATTTCGTGCGGAGTGTATTTAGGTAACCAGAGTGCGCGCTCAGGCGGGATAATAAAACTGGCATCAGGGAGGTTTACTTTTAAAATACCTTTGGATGCGTAGACAAGTTGTCCCCAAGGATGTTGATGTTCTTCGACAAAAAAATTTTCAGGCATTTCATAAACCCTGAAAAGAATAGGTCTTGCGAGTTCTTCTGGATAAGCGCCTGATTTTCCTTTTGTCCAGGTAGGTATGTCTGAAATGATAAATAATCTGTCTTTAATGCGAAATACTGCATGGGAGTGTAACGATATAATAACCACCTGACAACGATTAGTCCTCAGTAACAATATTAATTTATCTTACCTATTTCACCCATAAGGAGATTAGATGATAACCGCACAAAATATGAAGAGTAAAAAGGCTTTTTTAATCGTCACTTCAATATTAATGTCTTTAACATTTTATGCCTGGCTGGCATTGCTCAATAATTTTGCTATTGAAAAAGTGGCATTTACCGGTGTAGAAATAGGAATGCTGCAAAGTTTACGTGAAGTGCCGGGGTTTTTGGCTTTTACAGCAATATTTTTATTATTGGTAGTGAGTGAGCAAACACTTGCATTAATATCGTTATGTATATTGAGTATTGGTGTTGCATTGACTGGATTGTTTCCTTTTGAAATTGGTTTATATGCGACAACAGTCTTGATGTCTGTCGGCTATCATTATTTTGAAACGATAAATACTTCGTTATCTTTACAATGGTTATCTAAGGCTGAGGCTCCTAAAGTACTTGGGCAATTAATTTCAGTTAAATCAATGGCTGCATTATTTAGCTATGCAATGATATGGCTCTTTTTCTCAATACTAATGGTTGATTTTTCTACCGTATATTTATTTTTCGGTTTACTTGGTTTTTTATTGTTTTTGTGGCTGAAGTATAATTTTCCTCAATTTGAAAACCCGGTAGAACAACACAAAAAACTGATACTTAGAAAGAAATATTGGTTGTATTATTTTCTGACGTTTTTAAGTGGTGCACGTAGGCAAATATTTATGGTTTTTGCTGGCTTTATGATGGTGGAAAAATTCAATTATGATGTTTCTGATATTGCATTGCTTTATATCGCAAACCATTTACTTAATCTTTATATTGCCCCCAAAGTTGGTAGTTGGATTGCCAGAGTAGGAGAACGTAAAGCACTTACCGTGGAATATTGTGGATTAATTTTGGTGTTTGTTGGTTATGCTGTGGTTGAAAATCCTGATATTGCCGCAGGTCTTTATATTATTGATCATGCATTTTTTGCTATGGCTATAGCAATTAAGACCTTCTTTCAAAAAATAGCAGATCCAAAAGATATTGCGTCCACTGCAGGTGTTAGTTTTACCATTAATCATATTGCGGCGGTTATTATTCCTGCATTATTTGGTGTTCTTTGGATGGTTAATCCTTCTGCGGTATTTTATATCGGTGCAGCTATGGCAAGTATTTCATTATTATTAGCGCAAAAAATAGATCAGGAATTAAAGTTACATTACTCTGGAGATAATGGATAACAAAGGCTTTTTATAATGCTTATTAGATAAAATCATATCAGCCTTTTTAAAGTCAAAATTTTACTGCAGGATGGGTTAGCCGCAGGCGTAACCAATAAAAACACCTGCTAATCATATGTTTACTGAGTGCTCACTAAATGTGATGGGTTACCCCGTTGGTTAACTCATCCAATTTTTATAGCTACAGTTAACTTGGAAATAGCCAATGATATTAAGAACTAGCTGTTAAAGTGCGCAACTGCTAGTTGTTGAAGTGCGTAACTGCTAGTTATTGAAAATATAATTAATGCATCCACTATCAAACGGTAACAATAACCACTGGCGAGATTTTTCTCTATTGGCTATTGTCAGTACCGCTAAAAAATAATTTAATTAATCAACCTCAAGTAATTCATTAATCTTAAAATATCCACCTTGGCCAAATTCAGCTGAAAGCTCTTGGTTTACCTTGTTGCTGGTGCCACTTGGCAGGTCATGGTTACTAACTATGCCAGCAACTAACCATTGATTAAGTTGTCGTGATATTTTAACTTCATTGTTTGCTGTTGTGATGAGTTTTTGCTGATAGTTATCAACTTCATTGAGGATTAATTCAATAACTTTTTCCCGACCCTTTACGTATAACATCTGTTTTAACTCATTGTTACTTTTTAACAATAATGGATCTTTATTTAATTCTATCTGTTGATGAGCAGCATGACTTTTATCACTATATTTAACTTGTAAGTGGTGTTCACGGGTGAAGTTAGCAAGGTCACCCTTTTGAACCGTATATGTTAGGCTTGATTTTGCTAATTGATTTACTGTTTTTACAGAATATTGATATTCAGTAAAAATGGGAACGTCAGCTAATTCAGGTGTATGCTGGGAAATATCAAATAAATTATCTAAGTTGCGCTCTTGTTTTTTGATTTTCTTTTGGGTTTTTAACAGTTGCTTTTCAGTTTTAGATCTAATTAATCGTTGTTTTGATATTTGAATGTGCAAATTTGAGATTTGTTTTTTTAAAGCTTTAAATTCAGAAGAGCCAGCACTGGTTTTCTCTAAATTTAATTGAGCAATTTCTTGATCTTTTTTTAACAGTAACAGTTCCTGATATTCTGCGTTGTCTAATTGCTCAAACTCCCATAACTGACTTCTTAATTCTTTTATATATGTTCTTTGGTCGATAATGTCGTGCTGTATTTCCTGATATTGAGGATTAACAATTGTATCGTATCCGCTGATATATTCTGCGCTTTGTCGGTCTTTATGTGTTTGAGTGGAAAGGTCAACTTTTGCTATTGAGAAAGCTAAAAAAATCTCATTCATTTTGTCTGTGTTAAGTGTATTGATGAATTTAACTTTATCTAATCTATGCCCGAACGTTTGGTTTAATTGAGGTTGGGCTATTGCTAACTTTATTTTTAAGCCAAAATCTTTAAGGTTCTGTTGATAAAGTTCCCTTTGTTTCTGTCTATAAAAACTGGTTTGACGATGTTTAGCTAGTTTTGAATAAAGAATTTGTGCTTTTGCGAAGTCATTATTTTGTTCTGCTTTTATTGCGCTACGCTCTACTTTATCTAACCAACCTTCGAATAAAATTTTTGTTTGCTCGAATTTTTGTTGTGTTTCCACGTTGTCAGGCTTTTCATTCATGGCGCGTTGGTATTTTTCAAAAGCGTGTTGATACTGACCTTGTGTTAAATAATCATCTCCGGCATTTATTAACCGTTTATGGGTACAGCCTGAAGATAATACAGTTAAAAAAACAAGTATTGATAATAATATTATGCGCATGAAGATTTCCTGATTGCTTTGATATCTTTAAAAATTAGCACAAGTGTAATACCTGAAAGCTGAATATGTGCTGAATAGTACGCTAATTTTAGCAGAGGAAAAATATCTATGCACCGTTTTGTGATTGATTATTAATGTTTTTTTTATTTCTGATGGATATTTAATTTATTTTTCGATGGAGAATTAATTAGTGGGATTGGTATTAGTGCTATTTTTTGTATTTAAACAAATAAAAACGACTTGAAATGTGTTATCAAGTCGCTTGACTATAAGTGATTTTTATCACGTTAAAAATGACTTAATACGTCTTTTAACGTTACTGAAATTGAATCGGTGCTAATTTAATGGTTTGATTTTTCGGAGTTTTATTGTTAACGGTATTCGCATTAAGAAAATCATAGATATTAGCGGTAACATCCGGATGAGACATAAATAAGTTATGCCCGGCCCCTTCAATCGTTATTACCTGTCTGTTGGAGAAATTTTTCGTCAGCTCCATTTGGCTCTGGTATAGCGTACGACCGTCAAGCGTACCAGCTAAAAATAATGTCGGAATGTCGGTAACAACTTCCTCGCGAAATTCATCTCCTAAATCTTTTACGGGAATAACATGGTTAATGTCTGGAAAAGGGAAATTGGTAGTGCGACCAACCAGCGATGTTTTTGCCTCTTGTTGAACAAGCTTCCAGCGTTCTGCCGATATACCTGAGGCGCTGTCCATAGCAATGCCCATTGGGTTGTTGCTTGAAGACATTGATTTTATGTACGCAATATAGGATCCAATTTCAGCAAAATTTCCTTTATCCATATCATTGAACATTCTTGGCATTTGCTTTAAATATTCAGGATCTCTAAGAAATATATAACTTAACGCAAATTGCAGGTCTATTTTGCTAATACCCACAGTGATATCTTTTTTACGAAAACTTTTAGTTTTCACAATTTCTGGTTTAATTGAAACTTTGTCGAGTACGCGTTTCATCATACCGAGTAAATCAGGATATTTCTCAGCTGTGTCAGGGTCTTGTTTCAGCATAAGATCAACATTTTCCAATAAAGCCTGTACACGACCCGGACGTTTAATGGTGTGGTTTAAACCTTCTGAAGAAGCGAGCACCATTTTATTGATAATTGTCGGATGATATTTTGCTGTAGCAAAAGCTAAATGAGTTCCGTAACTTATGCCCCATAAGTTAACTTTGTCAACCCCTAGCGCCTTTGTCAGATCAACTAAATCCATCGCACTTTGTTTAGTATTATAACCATCTAGGTCGATACCCTGAGATTGCCATTGTTTTACACACTTTTTAATATCATCGATGGTTGTCGTCAATAATTTGCTTTCATCAGTAGGTAATGCGATATCTATTTTTGTTGTTTCATTATACCTAGGAAATCCCTCTTGGAGCCCTTTATTAATAAGGGGTTCTTCTATGGAATATTTGCACCAGGTTAGATGATGGGGTTTTTGTTCTCTAAATAAGCGGTTCTATTTCCACAAAAAAATTATAAGTCATACGAAAAGAGTTTAAAAAACAACCAACATTTCAATAGACAGCTTTTGGCAAAATTATTATCCTTAAACCGTCATTATGAAGGTTGGAGTTATACAACTGTACTTTTGACATTGAGTTGTGTACTAGTTTGGAGGGAATGGATGAATGGGACAGCTGTTACCCTCTAACTTTTTTAAAATATTTTTACATTTTAAAAAAGAGCTCTTGGATAAAAAAGATGAAGTTAATCTACTTATTTTTAATGCCCACAAACAGACATTTGAAACACTTTAAACATGTTTAGCAATGGGATGCATTTTTAACTTATATACCCTTTAAAATCGCTCTCAGAGACTTCTATGTTAGAAGGTTTTATATTTTATATCTTTTATATATATAACTTGTTTATTATTGTTATTCTCGATCAACTATTTATAAAACAGTTATTTAAATCTAATAGTATTACCGTTATAGTGAAATTGCTCTCAGTCGGTTGTACAAACAAGGATAGTTAGATGAAAAATAAAGAAAAAATAGCATTGTTTATAGACGCAGATAATGCACCTGCCTCCAAAATAGATATCATATTATATGAATTAGCATGATATTTTGTCGTTAATATTCGTATAGCTTATGGTAATTGGAAAAACCCATGCATTAAGCCTTGGGAAGATGTTCTTCATGACTTTGCTATCCAACCTATTCAGCAATTTGACCTAACTAAAGGTAAAAATGCTACCGATATAGCTTTAGTGATTGATGCTATGGACATTCTCTATACCAAAGATGTTGATACTATATGTCTTGTTTCCTCTGATTGTGATTTTACTCCCCTAGTAACACGCGCTCTTGCCGATGGAAAGTTTGTAATTGGCTTTGGTGAGCGAAAAGCGCCATCAGCCTTCGTGAATAGCTGTTCAACGTTTCTCTATTTAGATGAGATTGAAACAGAAAAAAAAATAGTTAATAAAAAAGAGGCAAGTATTAAGTGTGATACAAAATTAATAAATATGTTACGCCAAGCAGTCGAATCAGCGGAAGAAGATGATGGATGGGCAGCACTTGGATCTGTAGGTACTCATATTGCTAACCATGCTTCATTTGACCCCAGAAACTATGGCTTTAAGAAATTAAGTGATTTATTTACGGCTATTGATTTGTTTGAGTTAAAACGAAGTAACTCAAAAATCACCTGGGTAAGGGATAGAAAAAAGGCAAAGCAAAAGGAGGTATCTATACCCATCACCATTCAAAATGCAGGTTTTGATTCGTTTAAAAAACATATTTACTGCGTTGCTGAATCTTAAATAAGAATAACTTATCCGGCGAATCAGCGTCTTGTAACTATGCTTTTTAATTCACCTCAAATTCCCGCATTTTGAAAGGTAACGGGTATAAATAATGATTTATGGTGTTGATGTAAATGTAATTGGGGTCTAACTACAACGGGTCTGGTCGTAATAGGGGTTCCACCCAGATCGCCGCAAAATGTATCAAAGTCAACTGTAAGTCATATATAATAATGCCTGTAGAGGCGACTAATATTTACCCTGCGTAAATTCCCCGTTAAATTAGCTTAAAATAGCCAAAAAAATATTTAATTTACGAAGCTAAATTAATTTTTTCAATTTCTGATTGTATATCCCAATGTTCATCATTATCTGATAAGTCATAATACCCATTTAAAATGACATTTTCCCAAGAGGCTGGGGATACAGACTGGAGTTGTATTATTTGTTCATCAGCACCAATATCCAGGCAGTAAGATTTAAACGATGCCATGATAAAGGCATTCAGATTGACATGGCCACCTATGGTACAGGGATATCTCCTGATCTTATTCCTGCTGCTAAATTCTCTAATATTTGTACGTACTTGTGAAACCCAGAATATCGCCTGCAAAGTAAATCCATCTCCGCTTCAGAAGTCGAATCCATTAGCGCTTTAAATTTTGGCATATAAGAAGTCAAGCCTGTTAAAATTTCTAGTTCGTCACTACCATGCTTAAGGAACCTGATCACTTTTTTATGAATTCTCTCAGCTAAACGTACATGCTCAGGTTTTAGTTGTTGAACGATAGAATTTTCATGAGACGGTTTAATTTTCCCTGAAATGACTGAGTCAACTAGCTCAATTTCGTCCATTGCTATTATTTTGTCGATAGTATTGTGTTCTATACTTCTAACTAACTTTAAGATTTTCTCGCCATTTGTTTTAAGCTTTGGTAATTGTCCTATTAATCTATTAACTTCCTGTTCTTCGTTTGCTGATATTTTATTATACCTAGGGAATTCCTCCAGGAGCCCTTTGTAAATAAGAGGTACTTCTATGACATATTTGCACCAGGTTAGATGATGGGGTTTTTGTTCTTACACCTAGGAACCGGTGAAGAATATATTAAAACTAGAATGTCTGAAAGTTACGGTGCAAAATGGCAATATAAATCGCAATTGCAACAAGACGTATGGTTAACCTCTTTGGTGATACCTCGATTGGAAACTTAACACAATTGGTATAATGCTTAATGGATATTGTCATTGTTGAAGATGAACCTGTTATTGCTCAACGTTTGCAGCGGCAGGTAAAAGAAATATTGGTTGATCAGCAACCTAACATTAAATGGTTTGATAATTTTGATGATGCGCAGAGCTATTTGTTTGAACAGCCGTTGGACTTATTAATTCTGGATTTGAATTTGCACGGTGTTGATGGCTTCGAGTTATTGAAAACCGTGTCCGCAGAAAGCTTTCATACCATAATTGTTTCGGCCTACGCAGAAAAGGCAATAACAGCTTTTGAATATGGCGTGGTTGATTTTGTCGCTAAGCCATTTAATTTTGAAAGACTTCAGCAAGCGTTGTTAAGAGTAACGGGTAATGCACAAGAGTTCAGGCCCGGCAAAAGTGCTAAACAATTAATGGTAAAAAATCTAAGGGTCTGGAAATTATTGCAGTTGAAGATGTCGAGTTCATAAAAGCTGATGGCCACTACACAGAATTACACATGGTCGATAAATCTATTCATTTACATGACAAGGCAATAGATAAAATTGCTAAAATATTACCTTCGCAATTTGTAAGGATCCACCGTTCATATATTGCTAATCTTGAGCGCGCAAACTCAATAAGTACAGCTTCAGGTGGCAGTTATCACTTAGTTTTGAGTAGTGAAGAGGCAATTCCTATTAGTCGGAGTCGTTACCAGCAAATAAGAGATACAATTGGTTTTTAATGTGAATGTGAATTTTAACGTTAATGTTAGGGTGCAAATAGGGAATTGATGATAACACAGGTCTACAATGTCAAATGATGATGCATTGCTTGCACATTACCGCCATGGAAATTTATTAGAAGCAATAGAGTCTTCTTTTAAAAAAACGGGTAAAAAAACGGGGCGAAAAATAGGAGCAAAAGTCAGTGATATTACTATCGATGATTTGTCTGCTGTAGATGAGTTTCATCTTGGTGGTCGTGAAGCTACTAAAAATATACTAAAACACGTTGAATTTTCTAATCAAGCTGACATTCTGGATATTGGTTGTGGTTTGGGGGGCGTTTCAAGGTTTATTGCAGATCATTACCGGCAATCAGTTACAGGTATAGATCTTAGTGCTGAATATATTGAAACTGGTAATGTTTTGAGTCATTGGGTTGGTCTTGAGCAACAAGTTAACCTCCTGCAAGGAAATGTGCAGTCAATGCCTTTTCCGGATGAAACATTCGGTGGCGCTGTAATGTTTCATGTTGGAATGAATATAGCGGATAAAACTAAACTTTTTAATGAAATTTACCGGGTATTACGTTCAGGATCATTTATTGTCATTTACGACATTATGTTAATTGGCGCCGACAAATTGAGTTATCCCGTTCCGTGGGCAACAAATGCTGAAACAAGTTTCTTAGCTACAACTTGTCAATATAAAGAAGAGTTAACCAGTACAGGTTTTACGGTATCGTTGGAAAATAACCTTCGTGACTTTGCGCTTTCAGTTTTTGAAAAGCAACGTCGGGTATTGAAAGAAAATGGAGGATTGCCAGCAATTGGCCTTCATACTTTGATAGGCGAAAGTGCGCCAATAAAATTCCAAAATATGGTTAAAGGCATCAGCCAAGGTTGTATTGCACCTGTTGAAATTATTGCTAAAAAGCTATGAAGTTTAATTGGTTTGGCTATGTACCAGTTAAGTGTGGCTACGACCATAATCCATTGTTTTATTCATATTTATTTTTCAGCGCGTAGGATGGGTTAGCCGAAGGCGTAACCCATCAAACTACAGATTTTACCTGCGTAATTAAACAGTTGGCTGCCGTTAAATGATGGGTTACGCCGTGGGCTAACCCATCCTACAACTGTTGCTGACTCATTAAGTTGTTATTTTTCAAACTTGTAGTTCGCACATTTATGTGCGCCTTAAAGTAATGCGTGGATAAATCCACGTTCTACCCATTGATCGAATAAATTTACATGGATGTACTCTTCTCGGTGTTTAAATTTTAACAGCAACACTTAATCAGTACATAGCCAATTGCTTTAGTTACTTAGATCCAACTAATAAGTGCAATTAAATTTTAAAAAACGAAGTTTCTTTTTCCAGCAAGTTGGCTAAGCGAGCAAGTTTCACACTTGATTGCGCGACATTTTCTGTTGCTTGACTAGTTTCTGCAACACCTGAATTCAATGTTTTAACATTTTCCAGTATTTCTTCAACGATGGCTGATTGTGCTTTAGCAGAAAGGGCTATTTTAGAACTTAATTCACTAATGCTGATAATTTTATTGGTGATAACCCTATTCAGTTCAGTCGCTTCTTTTGCATGTACCTGTACGGTATTTGCTTGAGTAACACTACTGGCCATTACTTCTACCGATGAATTAGCCCCCTGGATAATGGTATTGATAGTATGATCAATTTCTTTGGTGCAATCCTGTGTTCGCAGGGCGATCTGTCGAACTTCATCGGCGACCACCGAAAACCCCCGACCTTGTTCGCCGGCTCTTGCTGCTTCAATGGCGGCATTGAGTGCTAATAAATTAGTTTGTTCTGCAATACCTTTAATGACATTAAGCACATTAACCACTTGTCTGAAATCATTTCTTACTCTTTGTACACTTTGCTCAGATTGCTGAATTTGCTCAGTCATCGCTAAAATCGAGTTGTAGGTATGATCTAATTTTTCAGATCCGTCATTTACTATATTTTGAATTTCCGCGATAGCAGTTGAAGTATCGTTTGTATTTATTGTCACTTCATTGACCGTTACTCCCATTCCCTGCATAGCGGTAGTCAGTTGTTCTGATATTGATTGCTGCTGGTTAACTGTGTTCCTTGTTTGGGTGGTGATCGTAGAAAGTTCTTTAGACGTTGCTGTTTGCTGCAAGACAATGGCAGAAATATTTTTTACCATTTTAGCTGAATTACCTATCATTTGCATAATGGCTTGTTGTAATTGTCCTACTTCGTTATTGGAAGTTTTTTCAATGGTAAAAGTCAGCTCACCATTAGCAACACGTTGCGCAACACCTGCTATTTCTTTAATTGGCGTTGTAATTCTTTTTGCGAACCAGTAGCCGATAGAAGTAACAACAACGACAATCACCAGCATAACAATACTCATAAAAGAGGTATTGTCACGAATTGAGGCGAAGGCTTCATGTTCATCTATTTCTGATAATATCGCCCAGTTGAATGAACCAAACGCTATGTGATCAAACGAAGATAATACTGGATTGCCGTTATAGTCAATAATGATATCAGTACCATTTTCGTTGGCGTGAGCGCGTTTCGCAGCAGTGGTATTAACGCCATTGCCTGCTATAGAACCAGCAAAGCTTGCTTTTACAGAATGGCCTTGTGGATCAATAAATGAATTACTTCGCATTTTCAAGTCTTCACCTATAAGGTAGCTATTACCAGTGTCACCCATTCCTTCTCTCATACTCATTATTGTCTGAATGCCTTCAAGTGGTAACTGCAATGCAACATAAAGAATTGGTTGGCCATCGGCACCTAACAGTGGTTGAGCAATAAATGCTGCTGGATCATTATTGCTGGGAGAATATGGGGCAAAATCAACAATTCCATATTGTTTACTTTGGCTGACTTCCTTAATTAAGTTCCCTAAATTAGAGGACGAGTATTTGCCCTTGAATATATTGCTCTTAAAGTCATTTTTTTTAGCTACCGTATAGAAAATGTGACCATCAGGATTGATAAGGAATAAATCGTAATAACCGTATTTCTCAATATAACTTTTATAGAATTCTTCATTGTTTAATGTTTTAGGATTAAAGGCTTGTGCAACATCTATTTCTGAGATAATGGCCCAGCGAACCCCACTTCCCAGATTAATATAACCCCAGCTGCTGACGACAGGATTATTATTATAACCCTGAATCACCGCAGTATTTTTATCTCCCTGAAGTGCTTTTAGTACAGCGGTTGTTTCAATTTTATTGTTTTTGGCAAAAGAAGCTTTTACCAAATAGTCTGTAGGATTAAGATAAGAATCTGAACGCATTAATTTATCTTGTCCGACAACGTAAGATTCTCCGGTAACTCCCATCCCCGTACGGTTACTTAAAATATTGTTTACCTTCTCCAGTGATTGTTTAAAAGCAATGTAGCCAAGTCGTTTACCTTTATCATCAATGACGGCTTTGACGGTAAAAGCTGCCGGATTATTATTACTGCGAGGGTAGGGGAGAAAATCGGCGAAATGAATATCAGATGACGATGACTTTTTCGCGAGAGTAAATGCCTGATAAAAAGAACTGCCAGTTAAATCATTTATTACGTTTTTACCAAGGTCATTTCTTCGTTTAACCGAGTAAATAATGTTGCCGTTATTATTTAATATAAAAAAATCAGACCAGCCAAAATGTTTTAACAATGACTTATACGATTTGTCATGTTTATTCAGTTTAGTCCACCAGCGTTTTTGTTTATGTTTTGAAAAGTAATGAGTTAACTCTTTAATCGCAAGATGAAGATAGGTTTGTGAGGCGAGCTGATCTAATTGAGCATTATTGTTTTCAATATACTCGGTTAACTGTGCTTTTTTCAGATCGTTTATGGCGGATAATTTTGAAAAGGCTTGCTGCTGCATGGTATCGGCAATATTGATCAATACCCCCATATCACTTTGACGTTCATTAAAATATGTTTTCAGGGCTTGTTTTTTTATTTGATTGATTGTAGTTAATTGATTGTAAACCTTTGACGTTAGATCATTAGAGTTATTAGATATTGAAATAATACTGACAATAATGGCTGGCATTAACCCAATAAGGATAAATAAAAGGGTGAATTTTGCCTTTAAACTTAAGTTTGTAAGGTCAGTCACTTAATGCTCCCGAAGGTACATCCTTGCCTATTTATGATGCTGATTGAATGTCGTTATTTAATTATTCATTTATGCTGGAATTACTATACCCGTGGTCATTCAAGATGCGGGAATTTGAGGTGAATTTGAAAGTTTATCTAAAAGGCGCTTGATTGAGCAATAGCGGGCTATTGGGATTGAAAGCAACGTAGTAGATAATCTTTTAAAACGCTTCAAAACCTGCATTTTGAATGATTACGGGTATATATATTTCATTATTAAGTTTTATCAATAATGCTAGACCAGAACAAGGTAAAATCAAGTTGAATATTGCCTAAAAACCCAAAGGATACGTTAATCTTGTAGGTTATCTGTGAATTGATATTGTACCGATGGCGAGGAAGTAGTCTTGGTTTGAGTATCATCCACAATATCGTTACCCAAAAGTTAGGTGACAGCATAAAACTCAAGAGTATTATTAATAAAGGAGTCACCTCTGATATTTGCTTTCCAGCTTTAAATCAAACAGAAACTGTTTCAATAAGAGATAGGTAATCCATTAGCCCAACCCTTAGCCATACCTATTACGGCGCTATTGAAGTCTGTATTTTTACTGGCCTGATTTCTTTGTTGGCAATAAATAGCATTATTATTAAAAATTGATTTTGCCAGTTGACGACCTCCCATAATAACGCCGGTTGTTTTAGCTAGTCTTAGTTCAGTAAAACGGTTCAGTGCCTGATTAATATCTCCACCACTTTCTTTTAAACAATTAGCCAAATGCCATGCATCTTCCAGCGCTTGACACGCACCTTGACCAGATGTTGGTAACGGCGCATGGGCGGCATCGCCAATGAGCAATACATTATTTTTATGCCAACATTGAATAGGATCATGGTCGTGGACATATATTTTGTTAATACTCGATAATGGCGAATTGTTGATGATAGTGGTTATAGGATCGGGCCAATGTTTAAAACGTTTATTTAATTCATTTTTGTATTGGTCAGGGTTTTTTTTACTAATTTTGTCGGCAAGCACACCACCAGCCCAATAGGCTTTTTTAGCGGATATTGGTACGATACCAAAACGCTCTCCGGTCCCCCAATAATCTGAAACACAAAGATCAGAAAATAGTCGTTCATTGCTTTCAAATATGCCGACCCAATTAATGAAGCCTTGATAAATAGGTTTGTTGTCATTGTTTACATATTGCCGAGTGATTGAATTCATTCGTCCATCAGCACCAATAACCAGCTCAGCAGACAATTGCTTGCCATTGTCAAAGTTAATGATTGTTTCTTTATGTTTTCTAGTTTCTATTGCGACAATCACTTTCACCACCCAATAAAGCAAACTCAGGAGGGATGCGCATAAGTCCCGGATTACGAAAGGTGAAACCTTCTTCAGACTTAACTACTTTAACTGAGGCTGACTGGCTATATTCGGCATGCACTAAGGTATTAATTAGTGCTTCACGCAAGGCTTGATGTATTAAGGTATCATCTTGGCGAATATTTTTTTTTATTGAAAAAGGGACTTTAATATCAGCTTCTAACTTGCGGATGATTTTTAAATAGAAATCAAAAATATTGCCTGACCAAGCGCCATCGGGGATTATTCTGTCAAGCCAGCGAATATTCTTATCATTACTTTTTTCTTGATAATCAATCATAAAATTTGGAAGTACATCTGTAATATTGTTGTACTCACCAAACATAAGTAAGCCTGCTAAAGTTAGCCCTTCTTCAGAAATAAATTAAAAAATTTAAAGTGTCTATTAATTATCGCAATCGCTAAAGATAATGTGAATGAATATTATCAGATGTTTAATTCAAGTAATTTGTTTTTCCCGTTGATAAAATAGCACTAATCACAAGGGTTAGAAATATTAGTGTATGTATATTATAATAATTAAATACAAAGTTGTGGTTGTTGTTAATTAATCTCAATATTATAAGTAATTATTTCAACAACCTTGTTGGTTTGTGTTAATGATGTGTTAAAGTGCGCTGGCGAGGAGGGTGTTTTGAAAAGTACAAAACCTAAAATATTGATTGTTGATGATGAAACTGCCAACTTAAAAATACTAAGAGAAATTCTTAGAGATGACGCTGACATTCAGGCGGCTAAAAGTGGTGAGCAGGCTTTGGCAATAGCATCTAAACAGCAACTGACTTTAATATTGCTGGATGTTGTGATGCCCGAAATGGACGGGTTTGAGGTGATAAAGCAGCTTAAAAGTGATGAAAGAACCAGAGCAATTCCGGTCATTTTTATTACAGGCCTCAGAGATGTCGATAATGAAGAAAAAGGCTTTGCTTTAGGTGCTTGTGATTATATCCAAAAGCCATTTCATGCAGCAATTGTATCAGCCCGTGTTAAGCTGCATTTGGAATTGATACACCAACGCCAACTGTTGACTGAACTTGCGCATATTGATCCTTTAACCTCGTTGGGTAACAGGCGAAAATTTGATTATGTATTGGAACTTGAATGGTCGATAGCAAAGCGGGAGCATACTTCCCTGGCTATTTTGATGATAGACATCGATTTTTTCAAAAACTTTAACGATAATTATGGCCATTCTGCTGGTGATGAAGTTATTCAAACAGTCGGGATGGCGCTTAAAAATCAATTTTCTCGTCCAAGGGATTTTGTTGGTCGTTATGGCGGAGAGGAATTCGTAGTAGTGCTACCCAATACCTGTGGAGAATTATTACAAGATAAAATCCAAAAATGTTGTGATGCAATTGCTAACTTAAACATTGAGCATGAACGTTCTGATGTCTGTAACGTGGTGACTGTTAGCATTGGTGGAGCCTTATGTGAGCCAGTTGTCTCTGGATATGCTGAACAGGTCGTTAAGGCTGCCGACACTCAGTTATATCATGCTAAAAAAGGTGGGCGAAATCAGGTAAGGTGGCAAGAGTTTAAGACCAATTGTATTAAGGTATGATTTTCAAGTATACCCCATCTATAGGGAACTTTCGTTCGATATAGAATGGGATATTAAAATGGGTTTTGACTTCTTTGGCTTCTTTGACTTTAGTATGATTGAGAATCCCATGCCAGTCATTCTTAGCATGAGAAAAGCAGAGTTCTCTTTTTTCTAAGATAGTTATAGCCGATTGAAGTCCTGCTAATGATGGCTATCGTCTGTAGTCATTCCCTTTAAATGTTGTCGAATAAAATCCATATCAATTTTAGTGCCGGGGCAAGTTTTACTTGTTCTGTATTGGGATGCAATTTCACCTGTTGCGACCAATTTATTAATTTCACTATGACCTATTACTTTTTCAACGGGTACAGAAAATTCGGCCATCAAATCCCTGATTAATTTATATAAGCTTTTATATTGATTTTCAGTAAAATTATTTTTATCACCATGACCAACGCAGCAAATACCAACAGATCGGTTATTAAGACCTTTTACATGAGCTCCCTGCACGTTTGTCGCACGACCAAACTCTAATGTTCCGTCCGTTTTTGATGAGTGCTTGTTATTTAAAATAACGAAATGGTAGCCAATACCATTCCATTTTCTTGCTTTATGCCATTTATCGATTAAATCACGGTCACAATCCTGACCATCGAACGCAGCGGTATGAACTACAATGTATTCGGGTGTCATTGGTAAATCTCCATTTTAGGTATGCATAGTAATAGATCTGGTGTCGAACAAAAGTACATTGATTATTACCTTGAATAACACCAGTTTATTATTCTTACCAGCGTGATCAAATATCCAATGCATGTCTTTAAATTTAGTACAGATATTAAATCTGTAAAGAATGGCTTTCTGCAATGTTATACCCATGGAGCGATATTTTACCGCGCAGATGGGTTAGCCGCGGGCGTAATCGACCAAAACTAATGTTTATCAATTAGGTAATGACTTGGTGATCACCAAATGTGATGGGTTACACCGTTGTCTAATCTGAGTGAAATGCATGGGTATAATATTGAGTGTCATTGCTATAACTTATTTGGTGAACAGAAATAGATAAATAATATTTTGTGTATATTATTAAAGAATTGTAAGTTTTCTTTAATGAGGACAGTTTCTAGTTTTTATTTCAGTACTATTAAAGTAAGTTGTGTGTAAATAAGTTGTAGGGCATACGGTTGGATCATTAAATCAAATGTTTACTGTATCCAAATTACAATAAAATATGAAAATAAAGGAGAAACTTAGATGATACGAAAAATGATATCCAACAGGCTCAGTATTATGCTGCTACTATTTAGCCCTGTACTGTTAGCGGTAAAAGTTATTGCTTCAGAGCAAGTGCCTACTGGCCAATTACCTGAAAATGTTGAACCCACACATTATCAATTAACCTTAAAAATAGATCCTGAACAGAAAAGGTTTTCTGGCCAAACGAGTATTAATCTTAAGATAAAAGAAGCAACAAGCCACTTTTACCTCAATGGTAAAGAGTTAACGATTAACTCGGTTGTCTTAAAAAACAGTCATGGTAAAACTTTTAAGGCGACGGTAAAAGACACCAGTGTTGAAGGAGTGATGAAAGTTACTGCAGATAAAAAATTATCAGCAGGAAATTACATTATTACTTTTGATTATAACGCTCCATTTAATGAAAACCTTGAAGGATTGCACCGTGTAAAAGATGGTGATCAATATTATGCCTTCACACAAATGGAATCTATTTCAGCACGTTTAGCTTTCCCGTCATTTGATGAACCCCGCTTTAAAACAACATTTGATATAGAGTTTATTATCCCTGAAAAGCTCAAAGCTATTTCAAATACCCCAGAAGCTGAAACGAAGGAATTAGCCGACGGTTGGAAAAAAGTTACCTTTGTTACCAGCAAACCATTACCAACTTATTTGGTTGCCTTTTTTGTTGGTGATTTTGACGTTGTTGAAATGCCTGATATGCCAGCAACAAGTTTAAGAAAAGATGCTATTCCGCTTCGAGGTATTGCAGCAAAAGGTAAAGGCAAAAAACTTGCTTATGCGCTGTCACAAACCCAAACTGTGGTTGAAGCCCTGGAAGAATATTTTCAAGTTCCTTATCCCTATCGTAAATTAGACGTATTGGCGGTACCTGATTTTGCAGCCGGAGCTATGGAAAATGCTGGCGCGATCACTTACCGTGAGCAACTGTTATTACTTGATGAAAAATCTTCAATTAATCAAAAACGTAATTCAATTTCTGTACAAGCACATGAATTGGCACATCAATGGTTCGGTAATTTAGTCACACCAGTATGGTGGAATGATATTTGGTTAAACGAAGCATTTGCTACCTGGATGGCGGCAACTGTATTAGAGCGTCAATTCCCCGGGGAGCAATGGCAGAGACAACAAATTCGAAGTTCAAAAAATGCGATGAACTCTGACTCTATTCCGTCAGCACGTAAAATTCGTAACCCGATAAAAAGTAATAGCGATATCATTACTGCGTTTGACGGCATTACTTATCAAAAAGGCTCAGGTGTGTTGTTCATGGTTGAAAACTTTATGGGTGAAGAAAATTTCCGTAAAGGTGTGCAAAAATACATGAATAAATATGCGTGGGGAAATACCACCGCGATTGATTTTTTTGAAACCATTGCCAGCGTATTAGAGCCCAAAAAAGCTGAAGCGGTTGTTAAATCTTTCAGAAATTTTGTTGAACAAGCAGGTGTACCTATTTTAAATATTGTTCAATCTTGCCAAAACGACAAAGCAGTATTAACCGTTGAACAACAAAGATATAAACCACTTGGTACTGAATATAAAGAAAATACTTTGTGGAGCATTCCTACTTGCATGAGTTATGAAGTCAATGGTGAAATCAAACAACAATGTGAAGTTATCTCAAAAGCTAAACAACAAATTACTCTGGATGGTGCAAGTTGTAATTCCTGGGTTATGCCTAACTCCAAAGCAGCGGGTTATTACCGTTTCAATTTTGACACTGCAGGTTGGCAAGCACTTCTTGTTAATTTGCATAAAGTAAGTTCTGTTGAAGCTAATGCCGTTGTAGACAGCATTAGCTCAGCATTTAACAGTGGTAATTTAACCGTACAAGATTTGATTGATGTTATTCCTTCAACATTATCGGCTGAGTCGTGGGAAGTAATCGTTTCAGGTACACGCACAATAGGGCTTTTGATCTTTTATGCAGATGAAGATGAGAAATCAACATTAAGAAAATTGGCGGGTGATTTATATCGTGAAAGTGCGAATCGAATTGGATTTGTTGATAATACTGAGTTAGATAAAAACAATCCGATAGACGCCAACCAGTTAAGAACGCGTTTAATTGATTTTATGGCCAGTACAGCAAAAGATAAATTGTACCGCGAAAAATTAACGGCTATGGCGGTTAAATATATTGGTTATAAAGGTGATGGAAAGTTCCATGATGATGCGATAATTCCGGCATTGCGTGTTACGGCTATGTCTGTTGCTGTTCAAGAATTAGGACAACCTTACGTTGATGCTTTAATGGTGCATTTAAAAGCGTCTGCTGATGGCACAATGCGTGGTCGTTTAATTAGCGCATTAACGGCAACTGAAGATCTGAAAATAGGTAAAGATTTAGTTGATTTTAGCTTAACGTCTGATGTTCGTGATAACGAAAAAACATCATTTTTATTTGGTTTAGTCAGGAAGAAAGAATTAGATGGAGTTATGTGGCCATGGTTAATGGCTAATTTTGATCAATTGATTGCTGGTTTACCTACGAATTTTCAAAGTTTCACCCCTTACTTATTTTGGGTGATTGTAATGAAGTCAGGAACGAACGATTAGACAGTTTCTTACAACCACGTTTAGATAAATTAGTGGGAGCTGACAGAAACTTTGTTAAAGCTAAAGATCATTTAAAACAATGTCTAGCGAAAAAAGCACATATTAAGCCTCAAATTAAAAAATTAGTTATGATGCTTGAAGATAAGTAAGTAGCTATATTAGTTTAAGTTTAAGTTTAAGTTTAAGTTTAAATATAAATATAAATATAAAGGCGCAATCCTGATTATTCCAAATGATTATTGCGCCTTTTTGTTTTTATCACAAACCTATAATTAAAATCCGATAATTTATCTATTTTTATTTTCATTTAACCTTCATCCCTTAAAGTATCTTCAAACGATAATTGTAAGGAACTAAACATGAACTTGAACACAAAAAAGATAGGTCAAATTATTTTATTGGCAAGCTCGCTTTTTACCATTAGTTATACCACGCAAGCAGAAACGCCGGAAAATCGAGCAAACAACAAGTTAGATTCAAACATTAATCAATTGTTAGCTTCTGAGAATCTGCCAGGTAGGGTGATGCTTGTGCGCAAAAATAATAAAATTATTCATCATGAAGCTTATGGATATGCAGACATTGAGTCACAAAAAGTAATATACGTGGTATAGGTTATCAATTAACAATACAGGCTTCTCATGGCTAAAAAGTGTTTAGCTTCCATACTGAAATTGCAATGGTGGTTCCATACATTCCTGACCAGTTTATTTTTTATCGCTGTAACTTTCTTTTTTCTCTTTGTTATAGAAGATTACCTTTATGAAAAACAGTTGATCGATATTAGCAATATTGTTGCCCAAAATGAGTCGATAAAGGGGTTGCCAGCGCATATTCAAATAGTTACAACAAGTGAAATACCACAAGCCTGGATCACTCAACTAGCACAAGCAGCATTAAATGAAGCGATAGAAATAGATAATCACAAGGGTAATACCATTCATCTTATTCGCTCACAATTTAGCGACAATAAAGAAGAGTTTGTACTGGCGTTAGATACGGGTAAAACAAATTCTGTCTGGGACATATCAGACAAGCATTATGTTAATTGATGATGACGAATCAATTCTGGCTTTAATAAAAAGACGATTGTCAGGATACGGTTATCAAGTAACAGAATTCAGTAATTGCAGTGATGCATTAATTGCCTTTGCTGAGGCGCCTGACAACTTTGATCTGGTGATCTCTGACTTTAATATGCCAGAGATGACAGGCATAGAATTTACAGAAGCAGTACAAGCGATAGTTGTTGATCAGCCGGTAATTATTATAACGGCGACACCGGAG
Source organism: Alteromonadaceae bacterium (assembly GCA_013216015.1). GTDB lineage: Bacteria > Pseudomonadota > Gammaproteobacteria > Enterobacterales > Alteromonadaceae > JABSOI01. The sequence goes on from JABSOI010000019.1 coordinate 72,475, forward strand.
CAAGTGATTATTGATCCGGATCAGGATCAGGTGGTTATCAGTCATGTAATATCTAAACCAATAGCATTTAGCGAGCTGCAAACAGCAATTTTAGACTTATTTCCTCAGACCCAACCTCAGGCTAAGCCTAAACCTAAACTTTAGCCTTTACCTTAGCCTCTACCTTAGCTTTTACCTCAGTTTTACCTCAGAATAAGGCTTAAGTTGAAAGGGGCAGGCTGTCACAAAACCGAGAGCCTATTCCCGACACAGTCTCCAGATATTTACCAGCAACGCCTAACTTTTTTCTTAATTTATAAATTTGGTTGTCGATGGCGCGATCGGTAATATAGTAGTTATCCCCTTTACTGTGAGAAATAATAGCATCCCGCGTAAATACGCGATTGGGCGATGACATTAATAAATATAGAATATCAAATTCCATTTTATGTAGTTTAACCGGCTCATCAAATAGCCTGACTTGTCGGGAAGGTACATCAATAAAAACACCGAGCAGTGAAAGTTGTTCGCTTGCGAGGGGGTCGGATAAACCCGATTGACGTCTTAAACTTGCTTTTATTCGGGCCACAAGCAGGCGGGGATTAAATGGTTTGGCAATGTAGTCGTCGGCATAACTTGCGAGTCCCTTTTCCATATCACTGATATCTGCCTGATCAGTCAACATAATGATCAGTGGCATACTATTTCGGTGTTGTTGTAACAGTCGTTCGCAAAATTGATAGCCGTTCATACCCGGTAATTGAATATCAAGAACAATTAAATCAGGCTTTTCGTTGTTGCAATGTAACAATGCTGCTTCAGCGCTAATGACGCTCGCTACTGAGTAGTTTTCTTTTTGCAGGATATATACCCGTAATCATTCAAAATGCAGGTTTTGAAGCGTTTTAAAAGATTATCTACTACGTTGCTTTCAATCCCAATAGCCCGCTATTGCTCAATCAAGCGCCTTTTAGATAAACTTTCAAATTCACCTCAAATTCCCGCATCTTGAATGACCACGGGTATAAAGCACCATTTCACGGATATGCTCGTCATCTTCAACTATTAATATTTTATTCATGGGTTTATTTCCGATCGAGTTAACAGTGAGTTATGGGTGATATGTGAAAAGAAGTTTTATTGTTATACCAATTGTATTATGTAAGTGTTCTATATTAAGTGAGGATAAAGCTTCCGCAGTTTGCATGCCTGTTACCCCAATGCCTTTATTAAATTACTTTTATGCTTTTTGCCAACCCGATAGTGTTGACCACCTTTGAGGTAAACAATATTGTCTTCTATATAGTCTATGTAGGCTTTATTGACTATGGCTGATTTATGGACACGAATAAAATCTGTCTGTGGTAAATATTCAGCAATGCCAGTCAAGGTTTTCAGGGTAAGTAAACAAGACTGGTCACGCCATACTTTGACATAATTACCATAAGCTTCAAGGACACTAATTTCGCTTAGATCCACCCTGATCTGTTTGCGATCTACCTTGATTAAAATATGGGTAAGATTTTTCTCAGCCTGTTCTTTGATATTTGCGGGTGCAGCGGGTGCTTTTTCAGTGGTATCTTCAGATTGCAGATCCTGTTGGTTTTGTTGAACCTGTTGGCCTTGCTGAACCTTTTGACCTTGCTGAGACATGAGGCTATTGTGGCGGCTCAGGGCTTTATTCGTTGCCTGAAGAAAGCGGTCATATCGAAAAGGTTTCAGCAGATAATCGGTGACATCTAATTCATATCCCTGCAGTGCATATTCCTGGTAGGCTGAGGTAATGATAACCTGAGGTTTATTGGGCAATACTTTTAGTAATTCAATGCCGGTTAGCACTGGCATTTGAATATCCAAAAAGATCAAATCTACTTGCTGGTTATTTAGCCGTGTTAATGCCTCGGTGGCACTATAACACTGGCCTACAATTTCTATAAATGGAACTTCTTTGGCAAAGGTTAAAATAACATCATGGGCCAGCGGCTCGTCATCGATTATAAGTGTGCGTAATGTCATTGACACTCCAGAGTGAGATGAACATGGAAAGCATGCTGTTCATGGTTTATTTTCAAGCTGTATTTATCTTCATAGATCAAGGCCAAACGGCGCTGCAGGTTTTCCAGTCCTATGCCTAGTTGCGATGGCTTATAGTTACTTTCCACCGAGTTACCACAATAAAACTTCAACGTATTGCCCTGCCTGCTGAGTTTAACCTTGAGCCAGGCATCTTCAAGTGATGGTTCTACGCCATGTTTAAAGGCATTTTCAATTAAAATGATCAGCAATAACGGCGTAATATTGATGTTAGTTTCACTGTCGGCTGACTCTTCTTCAAAATCTACTTCAAACTGACATTTGTTGCTGACACGTACTTGCTGCAAGTCGAGATAATCTCGCAGGTATTGTACTTCTTCGGATAAAGGCACCGTTTTTTGACCTCCTTTATAAACAACAAAGCGCAGCAAACTGGCCAGTTGTTGCACTAGTTCAGGTGCTTTCTCTGATTTGGTCAGGCAAAGGGAATAGAGATTATTGAGGGTATTAAACAAAAAATGCGGATTAATTTGTTGTTGCAGCAATAATAGTTCGGTATGAATATTTTGCTTTTCCATCTCTGCTAACTGCTGGCTTTTTTGTGCCCATTCTAATGCCAGAATTACCGGCAAACTGGTCAGCATAACGGCTAAAGCAAAAGAGCCATTTTGCCAATCAAAAGGGTTCTGGTTTTCGCTGATGATCATAGTATGTTCACCACTATTTAATGGCAGCCATAATACCAGCTGGGCGGCAAGTGGATAACTGAACAGGATAAATAAAGCAGTAAACCAAAGGTAGTTGAAAATGCCATATCTGGCCATCACTTTGTTTACTAATATATGCCGGTTTATGTAGTAATAAGCAAAAATAATGGAATAGGTCAGCTGAATTTGCGCCCAGTAAATTAGGAAGTTATCCCAATGGAATATAACTAATTTCAGGTCGATGACCATGTTATGTCCCGATTCAATTATCGGGTCGTTAAGCGGAGCAAACACTGCTGCCCAAAACAGGCTGAAAATTAAAGTTAAGGCAAACAAGCCATGATCTAATGTGAATTTAAATCTGAGAGGCTTTTTCTGTCTGCTTTGCAGCCATTTATTAAACAGTAAAGATGCTTCGATTATCCAGATGAAAACAAAAGTCTCTAGTTGAATAAAGGGTAAAGCAGCCAGTTCCGGCAGGTTGTTTTCCAATATAAGCACAAGCAACGGATAGCCGAGAAAGACCAGACACCAGCACAGAATAGTTAGCTTTTTATTGAGTTGGATGTTGAGTTTGCTGTTGAGTTTGCTATTTTGCTTCCCTGTGAAGTTTTTAAATACCAGTACCGGAGATATGAACAGGGTAAGCTGCAATAGTAAAACGACAAAATACCACCAGTCAGAATGGCCTGCCTGATTGGTTATCATCAAAGCTGGCGCCAATATAGCCACAGTAAAAGGCCATACTTGCCAATTGAACACCCCATTAAGCGAAGTAATCAGCTTGTTTAACTTCTCAGCAATTGATTTATGGCGGGATCCTGTTAATAAATGCACAAGGGTTCTCTGCTCAGCGATATTCTGAAATAAGTCATCATTTTGAACACATTGAGTAGATTTGTCACCCAAAGAATGACTAAGAACCCAAAATCAATGACCAATGAGGTGAGGTGGCTGATTAACTCTTTTCAGCTAAATAGAGACGTTGGTCATGGAAATAATCGTGTTGGTCAATTAGCTGTTTGTTAATATATTTCACTGTGCTTTACTGTTTTTCAATTAGCAATTAGCAATTAGCAATTAGCAAATAACAAATAACAAATAGAAAATACAAAAAGTGAATAAACAAAGGGGTGAATAATAATGCTGATGATTTCCAACCTGAATAAAACCTATGATAACGGTGTTAAGGCTCTCGTAGATATTAATTTAACGATAAAGCAGGGCATGTTTGGTTTACTGGGTCCTAACGGTGCAGGAAAATCGACCCTGATGCGAACTTTGGCAACATTGCAAAGTCCAGACAGTGGTGAAATTCTGTTCAATGGTCATAACATTCAGCATGATCCGCAAGCGGTGCGCAGCCACCTTGGTTATTTACCGCAGGAATTTGGTGTATACCCAAAAATATCTGCCTTTAATTTGCTAAATCACTTTGCTATTTTAAAGGGATTAACCGATAAAGTGACACGGCTTGAACAAGTTAATGCGCTATTGCAGCAAACTAATCTTTATCAACACAGGAAAAAAGCAGTCAGCAGCTTTTCCGGTGGTATGAAGCAGCGGTTTGGTATCGCACAGGCGCTGCTGGGAACACCAAAATTGGTGATTGTTGATGAACCTACAGCAGGTTTGGATCCCGAAGAACGTAATCGGTTTCATAACGTATTGGCAGACATCAGCGAAAATACCATAGTGATCTTGTCTACCCATATTGTGGAAGATGTCAGCAACCTTTGTCCCGATATGGCGATCATGGCTGCAGGTTCTATTATCAAACAAGGGCCACCGCAAAAACTATTGGCTCAGCTGGCTGGAAGTATTTGGCGTAAGCATGTCAACAAGCAGGAGATCAGCGAATACCAGCAACAATTCAAGGTGATCAGTCAGCGGCTGGTGGCGGGCAAGGTTCAGCTGCATGTGCTGAGTGAAAACTGCCCTGCGGCAGGTTTTGAACCGGTACAGGCGGATCTGGAAGACTTGTATTTCTCTGCGATTAATGGCATCGCGGCCAGAGGAAATTAATATGATGTTATCTTTGCTTAAATTTGAATGGCAGCTGCATTCCCGACAACCAGTATTTATGCTCGGGCTATTGGTCTGTGTTTTTTTTGGTGGTTTTTTAATTCAAAATCAATCGGTAGATTCAGATGTTTTGGTGGCTGGTCCCTATAACATGGCAAACAGTATCTGTATTCTGGCGTTAATGATAGTACCTTTTTTAGTTGGTGCATTTACTGGTAATGCCATTGTCAGAGACCGTAATGCCAGAATTACAGAACTGATATTCAGTACGCCCATAACCAAAATGCACTACCTATTGTCAAGATGGTTGGGTCTGGTGGCTATCAGTAGTCTGGTATTTACATCTGCCATTATTGGTATTTTAGTCAGCTTGTTATTTTCCGACACTGGTGAAATTGGCTTTGCCCATACTTTGTGGAGTTTGTTGTGGCCCTTGATAATTTTGATATTGCCAGGTATCGCGCTGCTGTCTAGTATATTGTTTGCAGTGGGTTTATTCAGTAATCAAAACATTGCAGTATATATTGTCGCTGTCATAATTTTTTTGCTCTATCAATTATTGGCGGTCTATTCAGGTTCGCCGCTAATGGCTAATCCTATTGCACCCGACGAGACGCTAAAACAAATACTTTCTGGTATTGATCCTTATGGTGCCACCTCGTTTTTTGAACAGGTAAAATACTGGAGTCCAACGCAGCGTAATAGCCAGTTTTTTGAGTTAAAGGGGATGCTGTTATATAACCGGGTGGGGGTATTATTACTGTCTGTGGTTATTTTAGCTTTGTGTTATCGCAAGTTTGACTTTAAGTTAGCTAAGCATAAGACAGCCTCGAAAAGTAAAGCCGGCATTATTGAAAAATCGACTGTAGCAGAAATACAATACCGATATCAGCCCGTGCAACCCAATACCGGGATTAAGGCCAGCTGGCTGGCTTTTACTGAGCAATGTAAACTGGAATATTTATCAACCCTGAAAACGCGGGTGTTTTTTGCTGTACTCGTTTTTTGGACTGTTGTGTTAGTGACCGAAATAATCGAAGGCCTTTCGTCACTTGAAAATTTGGGAACCACTCCAATTGCGTCCACCGCAGAGGCCTTGTGGCGCTTTCAATATGATGTTTTACCACGTTTTATCACCCTGTTTTTAGTCTATTTCGTGGCAGAAATGGCTTGGCGTGACGAAGAGAACAATGTCGCTAGTTTCATATATTCCAGCCCAGTTGCGAATATTAGTTTGTTTTTTGCCAAACTGATTGCATTACTGTTGATCCCCGTTACTTTTATAACTATTGCAATTGGAATTTCATCCGGTTTACAAGTGATATACGGGGGGCAGGTTGAATGGTCATTATATTTGTCGCTCTATTATTATTCGGGACTGCCTATGGTGTGTATAGCGGCACTTTGTTTGTTTATTCACAGTGTCAGCCCTAATAAATTTGTCGGCATGAGTATTAGCTTTTCTCTGGTGATATTGGCGATAACCTCGTTAGGTGGCCAACTGGGACTTGAACATGGGTTGTTTAAATTCTCCACCAGTCCGCTAATGCAATATTCCGATCTCATCGGTTTTAATTCTACCTCTGATGCCTTTAACGGTTATATAAAATACTGGCTCAGTTTGTCTGCCGTTATGGTGTTACTGGGTTATGGTTTCTACCGTCGTGGTGTTGGCGTACCTTTAAGGTTAAGAATACAATATATTGGTAAACAAGGTGTTGGTAAACAAGGTGTTGGTAAACAATGGGGCTATCAAGGTCTGGCGTTGATGGTAGTTTCTGTATTGGCTTCAGGCTATTTTGGCAGTGCGGTGTTTTATCAAACCAATGAAGTTGCCCATTATCAATCATCACAAGAGAGAGTGAACTGGCGTGCGGAGTATGAGCGTAAATATGACCAATATGAACATATGCTCAGCCCGAAAGTAGTCAATATAAAAACTCACATGGCCTTGTACCCTGAGCAACACCGTTATCAAATGAAAGCTGACTTTACTTTGGTTAATTCCCACTTTGAGTCATTAAATCAGATTTTGGTCAGTACAGATGCCGATGTCCACTATCAGAATGTCGCCATTAGCGGTGCAACTCTGAGCCATTACGACGCAGACTTTGGGCAATATTTGTTTAAATTAAATGCACCAATGTTACCTGGAGATCGCTTGCAGATGACTTTCACTGCTTCGCAAGTACAAAATGGTTACCTGGGCCTGCAGCGAGATAACCTGATAACGCCCGGTTTCAGTTATGTACAAGCGCTGCGTTATATGCCGTTTTTTGGCTTTAACCATCATTATCAGCTTAAATCTCCCTCGTTACGCCGGGATCAAGGTTTGCCAGAGCTGGCACCAGCATTGTCTTTAGAGCAAGCTGTTGATGAGGTTAAAGGAGACTTTTCTGCTGATTACGATTGGCTGGAATTTGAAACCGTACTGTCTACTTCGGCCGATGAAGTGGCTATAGCACCGGGTAAATTAATCAAAAAGTGGAAAAATAATGATCGTAACTACTACCACTATAAAACAGCCGGACCGATCAGAAATGTGATCAGCTATATATCCGGCCGTTATAAGATGGCCAGCCGATTCGTAGACGGCATTGAGTTACAAGTTTATTATCACGCAGAACATCAGGATAATGTTGAACATACCCTGGATGCCATGAGTGCATCGATAAATTATGCCAATAAGCATTTCGGTCGTTATCTTGGTGAACAACTGCGTTTGATGGAAGTGCCAAGGAATTTGGGATTGTCTGGTTATGCTATGCCTGAAACCATTTTAATCTCAGAGCTTGAGGGGTTTCGTACGGATCTGAGCAATAAAGAGGCGTTTGATCAGGTATTTCGTCGAACTGCCCATGAAGTTGCCCATCAATGGTGGGGACATGGGTTGGACAGTGCAGCTGTAGAGGGTGGTACGGTTCTGGTGGAAACATTGGCAAAATACACCGAACTAGTACTATTGGAGCAGCGTTATGGCAATGAATATGTGAGACGACTGATGAAATATGAACATCGGCGTTATTTTAATGGCCGTGGTTATAGCAGTGAGCATGAGTTACCTTTGTATCGGGCCGACGCAAGATATTTGGTTTATAGCAAAGGGGCGGTGGCAATGTATGCGCTTAAGAACATTTTGGGAGAAGAGGCTATCAACCAGGCATTGCGTCAATTAATGCAAAACCATAAATATCCGAAAATACCTGCCACAACGCTAGACCTGATAGCAGCATTGAAACAGACGACTACAGCTAATAACTATCCGGTAATTGATCGCTGGTTAAAGCAAATTATTATTGATGATTTGTCGATAACCTCGGCCAGTTATCAGCAACTCGGCAATAGTCACTATAAAGTAAATGTTTGTCTGCAAAGTCAGCAAACCAAGGAAGACGGGCTAGGCAACAGCTTTGCGATATCGACTGAAACCACAGCATGGTTAGGGGTTTTCAGTGAACATCCTGATAACTTGATTAGCAGGGGCTCGGATAGTGCGGTATTAAAAATAGCTAAAGTGGCGGTGAAATCAGAAGGTAATTGTCTGAGTTGGACAGTCGCTGGGAAACCAACTCATATCGCCATCGATCCTTTCTATCAGAAGTTGGATCAGCAACGTGACAACAATGTATCGGTTCCGGTCTTTGCATCAAAATAGACTTTACGTATCTTCAAATAGCCAGAATAAGTCTGGCTATTCACCTCAGTTTTCTCATCAGCGCAATTATCATGGTCCAAAGGAAAAATCTCAAAATGTTAAATAAAATTCTGCTCATGATATTAACCCTATCTTTGTCAACAGGAGCTTTTTCAACAGTACATTTATCAACCGTAGCTAGCAGTAACTCTGCGCCTGATAACGAAATTTTAACTGCACAACATGCTTTTTTTCAGGGTGATACCAGACTAGCCGAGAAACTGTTGGCTGGCGAGTCGGAGTATCAGTCATTGGCTTTAGCGCAACTGCAGGTGATGCTGTGGATCGGGCGGGAAGAAGCTGACAAAGCAACGGAGTTACTATTAAAGTTGCAAAAAAGATATAGTTCCAATGCAGACTATCATTATTTCGCTGGCGGTATGTGGCGACAATTAGGTCATCAGGTTAGCGTTTGTTCCAAGATTAAATATTATCGTCGAGCTGTTTTGCCGCCTATATTCTTGCCGGGAAATTAGCTCCGGACAACGCCAGATATGTAACGAAACAGGCCAGCGTTTACGGACAGTTGGATATGATGGGGGGTGACAGCAAAAAGCAACGGCCTATTCTAGCCAAAGTTCAGTCGCTGAACTCACAATATGGCTTAGTAGCGGCGATGGATTTAGCTCAAAACGAAGAAAACCATAAACTTGCAGCCCAATTGGCTGAACAAGCCGTCTCTCAATATCCCAATAGTTTTTTACTGTTAGTTAGAGCCGCTAAAATGCATTCATCACCTTTAAAAAATAAGATAAAAGCTCAACAACTGTATGCTCAGGCTTGTCAGTTACCAGCCCAATCAGGGCTAGACAGAATAAACTGGATATCGAGTTGTTATCAAGTAGAACACTTGGCCGGGAAAACTAAAAATTTTGACTTAGTGGTTATTGCCATGCAACGCTTGTTGGCTGTTAATCAATTGGCAACAAGTGAAAATGATCAGGCTCGGTTGTATTTGGCCCAGATGGCAAATGAAGTTGGCCAAACAGCACTAGCTAAACAACAATATAACCTCCTCGCTATTGGGGCACTGGACAAAAAGCTCCGCAAAAAAGCGAGGATGAAATTGAAAGATTTGTGACCCTAGTCTTCAAAGGATCTTAATTGAATTGGTTATGTCCCAGTTATCTGTTGCTGATTCATTAAGTTGTTATTTTTCAAACTCGTAGTGCGCACATTTATGTGCGCCTTAAAGTAATGCGTGGATAAATCCACGTTCTACGGATTGCTCGAATAAATTTACATGGATGTGTTCTTCTCGGTTTTTAAATTTTAACTGTGTCTTCTGTCGTAATTCATTGTTTTATCTGTATTTATATCTAAGTTAAAGATTTCAGCGCGTAGGATGGGTTAGCCGAAGGCGTAACCCATCAAAACATAAGTTTATCACGTGGTTAACGCCTGGGTGGTCACCAAATGTGATGGGTTACGCCGTTGGCTAACCCATCCTACAACTATTGTAGACACATTTAACTGTGGCTGACTCATTAAGTCGTTATTTTTCAAGCTTGTAGTGCGCACATTTATGTGCGCCTTAAAGTAATGCGTGGATAAATCCACGTTCTGATTGCTCGAATAAATTTTCATGGATGTGTTCTTCTCGGTTTTTAAATTTAACAGCCACACTAAACTGCGACATAGCCAATAGAGTTGCCTATGTCGCTTATTTATCTTTTGATAATTCCCTGCTTATTTTTTGAATATGTGATTCTGAATTATTGCTCCTGTTTTGAGAGGAAACATTAAGTGTCTTTAAAGTATCTATCATTGCTAAATCAACATCTTTACGGCTTTGTAAAGTGGTTACCAGTGGCGTTAAGAAAGATTCAAGGCTTTGAGAAAACAAAGATAAAGTTTTTTCTAATTCAGTATTCTCAGTATTTTCGGGTTTTTCTACATTCACTTGCAGTTTAAGTTTAGCGAGAGTTTCGTTCAGTTGCTCTAAACCACCTGATTGTGGCTGCTGTAATGCGCTGCCAATTGTAGATAGGCCTTGTTGTAATAAAGATATTTGACTGGCAATAGTTGCCAGGGGATCACCACCATCCCCTAAGTTCTGATGACGAACAAAGTCGGCTTTAATTTGCTTCCAGCGCTCTGTTTGTTCTTTGGTTTGCTTATTACGTAATTCAGCCAGTTTCAGCAGATTTTCTTCAGCACCTACCGTTAAGGTTTGCGCTTCGCCACGGTAATGATCACTAATAAGCTGTTCTAACTCTTCATCTGTCATCACAGGCACTACTTTTTCAGCCATTTTATTCATATTGCGGTAACTACCCTGCAATTTAAATGGTGGTTCAGTGCGATATTTATCGTCTTGGGCAGCCGAGGCAATATACTGTTCATTTGCCTTGAGTACGGTTTGCTGGATTTTACGGATCCGTTTGATCACAGCCACAATTTCATTAACTTCAGCTTGTGAATAGCCATACTTTAATTCGTTCAGCGAAATTGGTCCGCCATCTGCCATTTGAACCAGCTGATACAAATCATCCATATCACGGGTAGCAAGTGGCGCTATATAAGAGTTACTGGTTAAACTGTTTTCAATGAAACTTAATGAAAATTCATGTTCACGGCCACTTAAAGTATCCCCTAAATTGTAAATGTCGGCACGGTTTGCCAGCATATCAGGAATAGTAAATGCCTCACCTGATTCCGTATACGGATTGCCCGCCATTACTACGGCAAACTTTTTACCGCGCATATCATAAGTTTTGCTTTCACCGTTCCAAACGCCGTCTACCCGTCTTGAGCCATCACAAAGGGAAATGAATTTTTGTAGAAACTCAGGATTAGTATGCTGAATGTCATCTAGGTATAACATTACGTTATTGCCCATTTCAAAGGCTAAATTGATTTTTTCAACTTCACTTTTTGCTGTCGAGTTATTTGCCTGCGCGGGATCTAATGACAATTGGTCATGACCAATAGAAGGGCAGTTCACTTTGACGAATGTCATCCCCAGTTTACTGGCCACATATTCAATAAGTGTTGTTTTACCGTAACCCGGAGGCGAAATAAGTAATAATAATCCCATTAAATCGGAACGTTTATTATTGCCTGCAGCCCCAATTTGTTTGGCTAAATTGGTGCCGATAATAGGGAAGTAAACATCGTTGATTAATTTATTACGAACAAAAGAAGCTAATGCACTAGGTTTAAACTCATGTAATTTCAGTCGTTTACGCTGTTTCTCAATTACTTGCTGTTTAAGTTGATGGAAATTAGTAAAAGCGGGTACTTGTTCATTGCAAAAACGTCGAAGTCGAGTGATGAATTCCTGGTAACTGATCAATATTTCACGTTCTTTAATACGTGCATGTTGACCAAGCAAGCCAGTAATTTTACCCTCGGTATTTGCCGTTGAGGAATAAAATTCCATTTGATTAGTGAATGTCATGAAGCTTGCCGCTTCAATAAGCAAATCACTATCAACACCGTTTTCCTGATGATTGGCAAATGATTGTAACCAGCCAAGATGCAATTGATATTTCAGCGCCAGACTTGAGCATGCCCCCAGGGCAGAGTTTAATTGCGATGTCAGACTTTTATGTTTTAATTGAGTTTGCAGTTGTCTGACGAGTTCAGCACTGGCTTCTTTGTTTACAAATGTCTGTTTGCCCTGAGCGAATTCTTGGATCAGGTAGTCGGCTGCTAATGAAACATCACAACTTAACCAAGATTGCTCTGTTACAAGACATGCTAAAGCTTGTGCCAGTTCACCACAAAGTTGAGGACGTAATTGACTCGAACCAAAAGTTTCTTCCATAAGATGTAAATTAAGACAACGATTCACCAGATCCTGACGGGTTTTCTCATTGAGTTCAGTTTGAAAATAAACCAAAGCTAATCGTCGCTCTGGTGCAGCATAAGCAAGTAAGCCTACGGATGCACGTAAAGTTAATAATTCAGCTAAAATTAAGCTGGCATCTGAGTCGTGCACGCCTTTGTCATAACCTTCCTGATAACGAGGTTCGGCAAATTTTTGTATAAGTTTAAGCAGTTTTTTATTATTCAGCGCATCAGTCAGCTCGTTAACTGCTGCTACGCCGTTAGCTTCAGCTTCAAATAAAATGCTGGCGGCTAAATATTCTGCCCGATATACCTGATCACTTTCTGAAATTAAATTTTGTTGCCACAAATATTCACTGCCGGCGAATAAAGTTGGATCCAGTGATTCAAAATAATCACTGCCGCTGATGTGCAATACCATTGCCTGACCCCGTGGCAATAACGTTAATTCTAATTTTTGTCGGTTAACAGAAAATTGATGTTCGCCAATTTTAACCAGGCTGCCATCGGCTGAATAAATGTCGGTTTTATCACGCAGTGCGCGAATGCCTTGCTCTTTAGCATTTTTTAACTGGGCATCAATATCGTCCGCACGTACGTTGTCATCTAAACTGCGTAACTGTTCGCTGAGTGCACGTAATTTGGAGACCATAGGATCGGCGGCGAAATAACTATTGAGTTTGTCTTGATCATTGAAAGCCTGGCTTCGACGATTAACTCCGGCAATAATGCGTTCTGCTGCGGTCATTAAATTTAAACAACGACGTTGCTGAGCATCCATAAGTTGCTGTTTATGTTGTTCAAAGTTGTCGTATATTTCGTCTCTTTTAGCCAGAATTTCATTATAAAATTCATCGTAATCGCTAAATTGGCTTTCCAAATTTTCTAATTGGATCAGTAATTGAGACAGTTGTTGGTCACATTCTTGAGGTGAATCACTGGCATTTAAAGCACTGGTGACACTTTGAGTCAGCAGCTTGAAACGTGCACCAAATTCAGCGCGGGCTTCTTCTGAGCCAACACTTTTTGTTGCAATATCAGCACTGGCTTTAACACGGTTTATTTGACTAAATATGCTGGAGATATCTTCTAAAATACGGGTGCGCTGACGGCTGTCGTCAATATTCAGCGATAACATGGTATGGTTCAGCAGTTCTAAGCCCTGTACCAGTTCGTCTACAGCTGTGCGAATAGGTTTTAATGCGGTAATTGACTGGGCTTGTGCTACTTCAGCATCTAATTGGGCAATTTTATTTTCGTAAGGAGCGAATGCTTGATCTTGCTGTAGAAAATCAGCCGTGGCTTGGCTTAAATTTGCTGACAAAGATGCTAATTCAGCCGCCATCAGGTCAATTTCAGTTAAATCGACATATTTCAGTTCTTTGTGAGAAATTAACTTGCCATTAAAGTTTGCTAGTTCTGACAAACCTTCAACATATTGTTGTGCGTTGTCAAAGACAGGTGCTTTCATTTGATTAATGAGCTGGTCAAGTTTTTCTCTTGCTTGCAACATAACCTGATCAGATTTATTTTTGATGCTGGTTACTTTTTCAAATTCATCCAGCACCAATTCTGAGGTGGTTACCACTTGTTTTAATATTTGATTAAGTTGAGCTAATTCAGGATCGGTTAACCAATGATATTTATCCAGTAATTGGCCTGATTGTTTTACTAAATCATTAAAATGGTAGGCACTGGGTTCCTGTGTTGAAATTAGCCTTGCAACACCGTATAAATCAGAAATACCACGGACTAATTCTGGGTTGCCAATTTTACCGAAGAAACTATTATCGGTTGGTTGCAAACTGGCGTGTTCTTCACTGCAAAAAGGAGTTTGCCATATTTGCATGGCATGTACCCGTGAAGGCTCTTCTTCGGCATTAAAAACGATAGCTCTACCGTTAATATGTAAACTTTGCCCATGACCGTAAATTGGATTTTGCAGGGTTCGGGTGATCAAATTATAACTGAATAAGGCGTATTGACCTTCGTTCGGTTCATAAAAAATATAGAGTACGTCTTCGCCATTTGGTGATTTAACGACACGATGTAATTGCAGATCTTTTGCGCTGTCATCAAAGCTTTTGTTTTCGCCACTTTGTAAGTAATAGCCGCCGGGAAAAATAATACCGTGATCTTCCGGTAACTGAATACAGGCATGGGCGATGGCGTCTTGCCTGATAACTTTTTGGGTTTTTGAATTATAAATCAGATGACGTGTTTGTTGCTCTCGGTAAGGCTTTATTTTAAGCAGAATTAACTCGCCAACTTTCGCATAGTGAATTTGTGCGTCATCCAAAGATTGATGTTGGTCATCAACATTTTCTGAATAAATGCCTTCGCCGTCTTCGGTATTGTTTTCTATTTTTATGGTTAATGTGCCACCAATAGCTTCAACAAACAGGGTATCAAATATATTAAAATGCGGATGTTTGCCTTTTTCTTGTTGCTCACGTGAAACTTTGCACCATTCAAAATCAAAGTTTTCCGGTTGCTTTATATCTCGTTCACCTCGGTTATCAATGTATTTAACCTGGTTGTCGGCATCAATACCCCAGCGAAAAACGCGTATATCATCCAGTCTTTCGCCAATACGGAAAATGGCGAATACCTTGCTACCTTGACGATACACATGGCTAAGATAGGTTTTTTTATAATATGTATATAATTCGTCAAAATCGCGGACGAATTCCGGGTGTTCTAAAAAGCTGCCTTGCAGTGGCAGATCGATAATTTCCAACTCACTATTTTGCGGGTTATCAGGAGGTGAATTACCAGGAGGTGAATTATCAGGAGGTGAATTACCAGGAGGTGAATTACCAGAAACAGAAGCAGTGGTGCTTTCTTTTACTTGATGCAAACTAAAAACATCAGCAACGGTGATATTACGTTTTAATCCTAAAAAAACGTTATAGCCAAAAAGTAAAGTATCACCAATTGCAGCAATATCCCGTGCGACACAATTATGTTCAGTACGCACCCGAACCCGTGCCGCCACTTTCATGTCGGTTGAGCCAAATGTCGACATTCGCTGGTCATTAAGCTGTTTTAGTTGAGTGTTTAACTCTTCACCAAGTGCAGTTAACCTACGCTGAATAAGCTCATATGATCCGCCTTCTGCAACGGCTTGATTAGTGACTTTGTCCTTATCCGACATTTAAAACTCCATGAAATCTTTTGTATTTTTACACTTTAGTACTTTTACAGTTTTGTACTTCAGTACTAATATAATTGTTAGGTCGCTGTTTGCTTACATAAAAAGCTTCAATAAATAGCTTCGACAGCACGTTTCGAAAAAATCTTTTCGTGAACAGGCATGTCGAAGTTAACTTTTTACGACCTACGCAAGATGACGCGTTTATTTATCGTCAGAACCTTTTTGGCTGACTAAATTCAATAAACTTGCCAAGGCTCCTTTTTGTGAATCATCGGCATTATTCAAGGTTGCAAGTAATTTTGCCATATTGAAATTTTTCAATGTTTCACTTGAGTCAGAAGCTCCAGCCAATACACCTTTAAGGTCTTCAACAATATTACGATCACCATTAAGGTGGTCTTTGAATAATGTTTGCACTGTCTCGCTTTCATTCACAAATGCATCAAGTGATTTACCAACAGTGATAGATTTCATAAATTGATTCAGGAATTGGCCGTCGCCACCCATAATATTAATATTGGCTTCATGTAATGCTGCACATAATACCTGTGCTTGTTTCTCTGCCAATTCAACACTGTTGTCTATTTTGGCAAGGGTCAGTTCCCGCTCCTGGTTCAAACGTAAACCGAAGGTTTCAAACTCACGAGCTGAATCTGACATTGAATTGAGCACTTCTTGTTTCTCACGTAATCCAGTCGCTTCGGCTAAGGCTTTTTCTTTAATGCCTTTTGCTTCAGCCGTTAGTTTAAGCTCAAGGCCTTTAGCTTCGGCTTCGCCTTGTCTTTCATGGGCTTCGGCTTGTGCTAAGGTTACCTGAGCATCAGCAAGACCTGCTGATGCGGTTTCTGCTTGGTTACCTTCGGCTAATATTTTTTTAGATTCAGCTTGTTTGACCGCCGCTTTCAATTCTGCATCAGCAATGGTTTGAATTTTACGCGCGATATGTTCAGCGGCTTGTTCTTCTGCTTTTGCTGATTCAATGTCTTTTACTAATGATTCTTCGGCTTGAGCTTTGGCTCGGATAACTTGCTCTTCTTTTAAGCGGTTTGCTTCTGAAACAACGCGTAAGTCTTTAATCAACTCTTCTTCTTGTGCGACACTTTTTTCAACGGAAATTCGTTCACGTTGTACTTCGGCTATATTTTTTCTTTCAACTTCTAACGCTTTTTCTTTATTGATGCGTAATGTTTCCACTTCTTTTTCTCGAGCAATAGCTTCAACCTGACGAGCGCGTTTTACTTTCTCTTCTTCAATGGCAACCGCTCTCAGTCGATTCTGTTCGGCAATATCCGCTTCACGTTGTTTATTTTGTTCTGCTACTTCGATAGTTTGTTCCGTAGCAATACGTGCCTGTTCAGATTTAGAACGTTCCTCCTGAACAATTTTGGCTGTTTCGGCTTCTTCACGCGCTTGAACTGTGGAAATTTCCCGTTCTTGTCTTGCTGTTGCGTCAGCTAACTGACGATCTAATTCCAGACCTTTTTCTTTTGCTTCAATGTTCTGCCGTTTTATTTTTATTTCTTCCTGACGTTTTAAATCGTTTGTTTCAACACTTTGCAAGGCCGTTAACTCGGTAATTCGACGAATACCTTCAGCATCCATAATGTTGTTTGGATCAAGATCATGTATTGAAGTTTGTTCAAGAAAATCAATAGCTACATCTTCTAATACATAACCCGATAAATCTTGTCCAATAACCTCTTTAATTTTGTCTCTGAAGTTATTACGTTGAGTAAATAATTCGGTGAAGTTAAGTTGTTTGCCAACTGTTTTTAAAGCTTCAGAAAACTTAGCTTCAAATAACTCCTGCAAAGTTTCAGGGAAAGAAGAACGTTCACAGCCGACTTGTTTAGCAACCCGTAATATATCTTCTTTCGTTTCGTTCACCCTTATGTAAAAAGTGATAGTTATGTCAGCTCGAATATTATCCTGACAAATTAGTCCTGAACGACCTTTACGCTCAAGCATCATGCGTTTAGTTGAAATATCCATAATTTCTTTTTTATGGATAATAGGAATAACCATGCCACCTGTGGTACTAATTTCGGGTTCTGCGCGTAGTTTGTTAATAATAAGTGCTTGTCCTTGCTCTACCTTGATATAAAACTTAGCGATCATGATCAAAAGTGAAAAGACGAACAATACGCCTATGCCAATCGCTAAATAAAGTGGTTCCATTACCATGTGTATTTCCTCTTATAAAAACGGGCTGCCACGGTTGTCGTGGCAACTTAAACTAATATTTTGTAAATGTATCGGTGCTTAATATGCTGGTGCTTAAATTATTGATGCTTAAATTTTTGAATAATTATTGTGGGTAGGGGGCGACAATATAAGTATGATTGTCTTCTAGGTATGTTATCAATAAGACTTTGTCACCCATCTTTAACGAGTGTTCGCCCTCGCAGCGAACATCAAGTAAAATTTCAGCGCCTTCGTTGAATACCCGTGCCTGACCAAAAGTCTCGCTTACTGTGCCTGTAGCTATTGTGGCTTCTTTACCGACCAAATTTTGACTGGTGGTTGTTTCAACACTTTTAAACATGCCTTTAAGTGGGCGAATGATTATTGCTGTAATAGGTAAGGAAACTAAAAATACAATAAAGTCACTCACTGTGCCTATTAAGTAATAAAGCCAGCCTTCAGGCAGCCATGTTAAAATGTAAAATTGCAGGTAAAAGCTGATCAGCCAGCAAACAAGAATAATAATACTGATCACTAAAGTGAAGGGTACGCCAGTTAAACCGAAGGTGAGTAATAGTCCGGTTAATCCGCCAATACTTGTGTCGACATCGACATCAGCGTCTATATCCAGGTCGACATCACCAGCAAAATCGAGATCAATAAGACCTAGCATTCCAACAAGCCAATAGATAACGACAATGCCAAGTAAGGTGGTGTATATAACAGTAGGGAATTGGGAAGCTACTTCGAATAACTGTGTCATGATTCATCCTTAAACATTTTATAACGGTCATTGTTTTGTTAAATTATTTGAAAATAATAGCTGTAATTTATTCTGATAATTTTACTGTGAGTCCAGAGACTCTACTCACCATACGCGAATGACATATTATGTCAATAGGCTGAAGTGTGAATATTTCACTGTGAATATTAATGGGAGACAAATTATCATACTTGTTTTGAAAAATCTTCGAAAATTTGTGTAAACACAATAAATAATCAATCTAATTTTCTCTGAGGGTTTCTATAGCATTCTTTAGATTATTAACGGTATGATGGGATGAATTAGAAATTTACAGACAATAAAACCCAAGAAAGGATATATAAAAAAATGAATTGTACAAGTTGTAAAATGGGTGAATTAATGCCAAGTTTCATTGATGGGCAATTCAGGGCCCATACATGTTCAAATTGTTATGGTAATTGGATTCTTATAGAAGACTATGTGTCATGGAAAGAGCGTAATCCGCAATATACATTTGACGATAGTGTAACCTGTGAAATTGAAGAAACTACAACCGCATTATTATGTCCTGTAACCGGCACAATTATGAGAAAATTCCGCCTTTGTTCAAGTACTACGCACCGTATTGATTATAGCGCTGGTGTGGGGGGTGTTTGGTTAGATAAAGGTGAATGGGAGTTGCTTAAAGAAAAAGGATTAGCGGGTTCATTAAATGCCATGTTGACAGCACACTGGCAACGAAATATCCGTATAAATAATACCAAAGAAAATTTTGCTGAAATTTATAAAGATAAATTTGGTCAAGAAACATATAACAAAATAAAAGAACTTAGGGAATGGTTATACCAACAGCCAAACAAAGCTGATTTACGTGCTTACATATTAGCTGAAGATCCGTATTCAGCAGAAAAGTAACAGATTGAAAATTATGCCAATTATACCAATTATATTACAGGGAGAATATGAATGAGAGGTGCAGGTGGTACGGCTGGTGGCTTAGGTCATTTTTTTATTGGTCTCATAATGATGTGTGGCGGTTTTTATATGCTGCTCAATGCTATTTCTGTCACTTCTAGTTTTGGTATGGGAATGCGATTGTATGGATTTTCTGGGGCGGGTGGAAATTATCAAATTACCAGCGGTATGATAATGATCCCTTTTATATTTGGTTTGGGGCTTATATTTTATAATAGTAAAAATATATTTGGCTGGTTGCTGGCGCTTGGTTCAATGACCGGCCTTATCTTTGGCGTTATTTCGTCAATACGTTTTACTTTCAAGACCATGAGTTCTTTTGATTTAATAGTGATACTCGTTTTAGCATTTGGTGGTTTAGGTTTATTTCTTCGTTCGCTAAAATCACTGGATGCAAATTTACCAGACGAGTAAAATTACTAGCATGTTATCAATATTAATCTCATCAATGATTAGGGTGGCTTGTGTTAACGTCTGGCGTCAGTGCTGTTAAAACAAGACACGACTGAAAAACCGCTATTCGCTTGTTTTTTAAGCTGGATCTGTATAAAAAATAAATGGATTTTGTGGTTGGCAACATGTCCGCCAAATCATTTCTTTTATTTCCTCATTAAAAAGTTTATTGTTAATAGATACTTACTTTTTTTTTGTGGAATTATTGAGGTGGCGGATTGATGTTTAGGCGTTCTCCAAAAGAGTATTTATTACTGGTTTTTACTTGTTTTACTGGTATTGCTATATTGCCCTTTATTGTTATTCGTGTTTCTCAACAAGACTGGATCACTGCTACCGTTGATACCATTATCTCGTGTGGAATGGCGATTATTTTTGCTTATGTATATAAAACGAGAAAAATAGAAAAACCAAATAAAACTTTAGTTTTATTGGCAATAATTGGTGTGCTTGTAACCGTGTATGTGAAAGGTGTTTCGCATGTTTATTGGGTTCACCCAGCAATTATAGCAACCTATTATTTATATCAAACACGTAGGGCGGTTGTTATTAACGCATTGTTAGTGTTAATAATATCGATATTTATTTCCCCCCAAGTAGAGATTATTCAACTTTTAACGATTTTTACTACACTGGTAATGACAAGTATTTTTGCTTGTGTTTTTGCAGTAAGCGCAGGCAAGCAACATAAAGTTCTTATTGAAAATGAAAAGATCAGTCGTTTACGTAATAAAACACTTGAACTCATTGTTAACTCAGAAAAATTATCAGAAATTTTATATTCCATCGTACAAAATGTTGAGCTTGAATATGATGATATGATGTGTAGCATTTTGTTACTTGATGATTCAGGTAAGCATTTACTTGGTGGCGCTGCTCCGAGTTTACCTGACTTCTATAATCAAGCTATTAACGGCGTTGAAATTGGTGACGGCGTTGGTAGCTGTGGTACAGCGGCTTATTTAGGCAAAAGAGTTGTTGTTGAAGATATTATGACTCATCCATATTGGGCGCCATGGACTGATTTGGCAGCTAAAGCTGGACTAGGCTCGTGCTGGTCGGAGCCTATTATTAATTCACATGGTATTGTACTGGGTACTTTTGCCATTTATCACAAAGAGGTAAAACAACCGTCGTCGAAAGATTTTGAATTAATAAGTCAATTTGCCCACTTAGCCAGTATTTCCATTGAGAAAGAAAAAAGTAGTCAAATGATATGGCAACAGGCGAATTTTGATAATCTTACTGCTTTACCTAATCGCCGTATGATGTATGAACATTTAAAACAAGCAATTAACAGTGCCAAACGCAATAAGAGTAAAGTCGCTGTGGCATTTCTGGATCTAGATGAATTTAAATATGTAAATGACACGCTAGGGCATGATATTGGTGATGAATTATTAAAAGAAACAGCGATACGTATAAAAAACTGTATAAGAGACAATGATACGGTTGCGCGCCTGGGAGGTGATGAATTTGTTATTATTCTCTCTGATTTAAATGACATGGAAGGTGTTGAACATGTCGCTGATAAGTTACTGAAACAATTATCTCTTCCTTATTATTTGAATGAGGAAGTGGTACATAGTTCCGTTAGCATTGGCATCACAATTTATCCTGATGATACGCTTACAGTTGAATCGCTATTAAAAAATGCCGATCAAGCTATGTATGGTGCTAAAAATTTAGGCCGCAATAATTATCATTATTTTACCGAGAGTATGCGAGACAATGCATTAAGCAGAATGCAGTTGATTCAAGATCTACGTGACGCGATCAAAAATGAAGAGTTTTTTGTTGTATATCAACCTATTGTTAACTTACAAACGGGTAAAACAATTAAAGCGGAAGCACTTATTCGTTGGCAACACCCGTCCAGAGGGATTGTAAGTCCGTTAGATTTTATTCCATTAGCTGAAGAAACTGGGCTGATTATTGATATCAGCGATTGGATGTTCCAACAAATTTTACCTTTAGTTACCAAATGGAAACAGAATTATCATCCTGATTTTGAAGTCAGTATTAACACTTCCCCACTTCAATATAGGGATGATACAGGAAACATAAGGCAATGGATTAAACAGCTTAAAAACAATAACCAAAATTCAACAGGTATTGCGTTTGAAATTACTGAACATTTATTGATGGAAAATAAAGATGACGTCGCAAAAATTTTAAAAGCAGCACAAAGTGAGGGGATCGCTATATCTATTGACAATTTTGGTACAGGGTATTCTTCGTTGTCATATTTACAGAATTACCAAACGGATTATTTGAAAATTGATATGAGTTTCGTGCAGAAACTGTCAACGAAATATGAAGATCTTGCTTTATGTGAAGCTATAGTTGCAATGGCCAATGTATTGAATATAAGGACTATTGCTGAAGGTGTTGAAACACAAGAACAAAAAGAGATACTCTGCAATATGGGGTGTGATTATGGGCAAGGTTATCTATTTTCAAAACCATTAATCGAAGAAGAGTTTGAATCATTTTTAGGAATAAATGAAAGCAGTAAATTAGATTGTGAAATTGCTTTATAAGTGATTGCTTAATAACTAATGGGTATAAAAGTACTATTAAATAGTACGGATAGTGTCAGTGGGATGTCCCTAGTAGACATCCCGTTCAGGACTGACACTCGTTATAAAAGCTGGCTAATTGTCCCGTCAGATTTTAATACCACAGCTTTGCTAAGAAGCTCATTGTTTTTTAAATACTGACCAATGGTTGTGAAGGTTGCTGTGTATACTTTTCGCGGATGATCTTTGGTTGAAACGTCATCCATGAACAAATTTCCTAATAGTAATTTAAAAGGGCTAGCCTTCACTTTCTGTGGCTTGAAATGTTGTTTTGAGTTGGCTTTTAGTTGTTCAATATCCGTAGTTTGATAAATACCGGAGTTAATCACATTCAAAGTATGCTCTGTACAATTTTGGAAGATATTGTTAAATGGATTAGCAATCACCGAATAGTTTTCGTTGTGCATTACTTTGTCTTTGCCGCTGGCTATAACGTCAATAATGCGCTGTTGAACGTTTGGTGCAGGAATAATTATTCCTACTTTCAGACTATTGACCCCCCAAAAAAAATCTACCGGGTAATCAATAACTAGTTCACTTTTATCTAAATGATTTTCCTTTTGATAAAGGTTATGAATAGCATAGCCTTTAACATTTTCACCTGATTCAAGCGTAATTGAAGAATAAACAGCAATTGCCGTGTGGGTAAATTTTATCCCCTTGGGCAAGTCTTTTTCGGCTCGTCCTACTCTAGCAATAATAAAAGCCCTAGCGCCTTCATTTGCTGCATAATGCTCGACATTTTTAGCAAATTTTTCTACAGTTTCTACAGAGTATTTAATCTCTGTATTTTGTGCGCTACCTGCAAATACCGGTAGAGAAACTAGTGCAGCAATAGCAAAAATAGACCGTAATAATTTATTCATTATATATTCCCCTGTGTATTTTTGTTTCTACTGTTATTTATCATTTGTTGTGGAGATGGGGCTGCGGTAATTGTCTTGTCAGTTATCTCCAGCGGCTTATTTTCAACAGCATTTTTCATCAGCGTACTTCCTGCTTGCAATGAAACGTTTCCTACAGAGCCTGCAATAATTAATGGTGTTGCTATCACTGCGCTTCCTATTTTTGCACTGGCTAATGCTCCATGCGAAGCCGCTAATGCTGAGTGCTTACTAGCTGCACTGGCATTTTGTGACGCTCCACTGTCAGCTAAAGAATGGAAACTTGTCATTGTTAGTGCAATTAATAGAACTTTATTTAATGTTTTCATCTTGCTTCCTTTATGTATGTTAAAAACAAGATTGATTATGAACTAAGAATTGAATAAATAAACCTATGTGTGTAATGTATCGTTTAAATACACTATTGGTATAGGAATACAATACTATGAGTCAGTTGGATGAAGTCTGTGATACATTGAAACGAACCCTGAAACAGCAAAACATCACGTATAAAGCGCTTGCTAAGCAGTTAAATATGAGTGAGGCGAATGTCAAAAGAATGTTCTCATTAAAACAATTCTCACTCGCTCGATTAGAAGATATTTGCCATGTTGCATGTATTAGTTTGTCTGACTTATTTGTGTTGATAGAAAAACAAAAAGACAAGCTTGTTCAGTTATCGCCTGAACAAGAGCAAGAATTAGTGGATGATGTTAAGTTATTCCTGGTAGCGGCCTGTGTGCGTGACGGATGGAGTTTTGATGAAATAATTCATCATTATCAAATTAATCAATTCGAATGTATCCAATTAATGGCTAAGTTAGATCGATTGAAAATCATTCAGTTATTACCAAATAATCAATATAAAATACTTATTGCTCAAGACTTTCAATGGATACCCAACGGACCACTTGAGCGATTTATGGAAAAAGAGGGTATTGGTAAATTTATGGCATCGAGTTTTGTTGGTGAAAATAGTTTCAGGTTTTATATACGTGGCACATACAGCCAAACTTCCATTGATATTATTGAACGGAAATTAAATCAGTTAAAAAAAGAAGTGGCTTTATTAAATCAGGAAGATGCGTCATTACCTTTAGAAAATCGCCAGCATATCGGGTTGTTATTGGCTATGCGCCCGTGGGAATTGTCGCAGTTTGAGCAACTGCGTAAATCCTGATACTTATACTTTTCATGATGTCTGCCCATTTAAGCCCAAATTTACTGAGGTATTTATGCCAGCGATTGGAATCATTGGGTTGAGACTGTAATGTTCGACTAACATTAAAAGGTAAAACGTAGTAAATAAATTAAGGAACTAATAATGTGTAAAAATTATAACGTTATTGAGACTGAAGGAAGAGCAACTATCAAGGCTTGGACCAAGGGTGTTCCATTTGAAGAAAAAGCTAAGCAGCAATTAAATAATATGGCGAGTATGTCATTAGTGCATTCACATATTGCGGTAATGCCAGACGTACATTTAGGTAAGGGTGCAACAATAGGTAGTGTTATTCCTTCGGTGAAAGCTGTTATACCGGCTGCGGTGGGAGTTGATATTGGTTGTGGAATGGTCGCTACAAAAACCACATTAACAGCTAGTCAGTTACCTGATAATTTATCGGCAATCAGGCACGCTTTTGAGGCAGCAGTTCCACATGGAAGAACCAGCGGTCGTGGAAGAACTGATCGAGGTTCTTGGCATAACGTTCCTGATATTGTTGCCAGTGAGTGGTTAAAGTTACAAGCACGTTTTGAGCTAATTTGTGCAAAACATCCTGTAATCAAGAAAACCAATAATGTTATTCACTTAGGTACAATGGGTACTGGCAATCACTTCTTGGAGCTATGTTTAGATGAAAATGATGCTGTGTGGATCATGTTGCACTCAGGTAGTCGTGGTGTTGGTAATAGAATAGGCACTTATTTTATTGAGCTTGCCAAAAAAGAAATGATGCGTCATCAGATTAATTTACCTGATATGGACTTGGCTTATCTGGAAGAAGGGAGTGATTATTTTGATGACTATGTTGAAGCGGTTGAATGGGCGCAAGATTTTGCCACTAAAAATCGTGAAATAATGATGTTTAATGCCATTGCGGCGCTCAGAAAACAATTACCTGTCAAGTTTTCAATCGCAGAGTTAGCGGTGAATTGTCATCATAACTATATATCGCGAGAGCATCATTTTGGTAAAGACTGTTATGTCACAAGAAAGGGAGCTGTTCGAGCTCGAAAAGGTGAAATGGGCATTATTCCCGGCAGTATGGGGGCTCGTTCTTTTATCGTTCGGGGATTAGGTAACCCGGAAAGTTTTAACAGCTGTAGTCATGGTGCCGGACGTGTGATGTCTAGAACACAGGCTAAAAAAATATATAACGTAGCGGATCAAATTGCGGCAACTCAAGGCGTAGAATGTAGAAAAGATGCGTCGGTAATTGATGAAATTCCACATGCATACAAGGACATTGATAAAGTCATGGAAGCCCAGAAGGACTTAGTTGAAGTGGTACACACCTTGAAGCAAGTAGTTTGTGTGAAAGGATGATGATTAGTGAATGAAAGGATAAGAGTTAATGATAATAAAATTCTTGATGGTGCAATTTCATAACTACTTGAACGTAAATGTGTCAGCTTGGGAAAAGCAATGGCTCTAGCTATTCCAATTCTGAATGAGTTTATTGAAATGGAGCTAGAACGGCTAGAAAGGTATGGTGAAAAATCTAAGGAAAGAAGCGTTGGTTTTAACGCTTTGAATGAATTGTTTCTTGAAATATTGGCGCATGATTGAAGGACAAAAACCCCATCATCTAACCTAGTGCAAATATTCCATAGAAGAACCCCTTATTAATAAAGGGCTCCAAGAGGGATTTCCTAGGTATAAGGACAAGTTACCCGTATTCGTACGAGTAACTATAAAAATAACAATGTAAATTATTTACTCAATAAAAGCTCATTGATAAGAGAATGATGCTCTTGTAAAGAAATGTGCTTTAATGCCCTGACAAAATCCATCGAAGTGGCAGGTGTATTTGGGTAGGCATGCTGTAACCAAAGCGATTTAAGCGCTGCTATTATGGCCTTATCCCCTACAGTTTCGCGTAGTTTGGCAAACGCTAAGGTGGCTCGCGAATACACATCATGGTCTTGCATGGCATCTACAAGAGCGACTGGTGCCTGTAAATTATTGCGTTCGCTGAGATCAAAGCGTTTTTGTTCATACACGACCAGAGAGAGCATAGCTTCTCGCCCATAATGTTTTTCAAGTAAAACCAGTTCGATGTATTTGACCAAAGATTCTGCAAGAAATGAGTGGTCTTCAGGAACACCATTACCAATGCCATGACCAAACCATTGATGCGAAGTTTCATGAACAGCTCGGCGATAACGTTGGTCAAAGCCTGCATTTGAGGATGGCACGGCGCGAAAACCTAATTTTTCACTTATCAGTATAATCTCCGGCAAGGTATAGCCAGCAGGACCTAAATCAGGTGTAGCGACTAAGTTAAGCTGAGCAGCGTTATAAGGAGATATGTGTTTGGCAAACCAATCTAATGTATCTGTTATTGCCTTAATGTGTAATTGGGCGGCTTGGTTTTTATGCGGAGTATACACATTGATGGTGGTACCCTTGATGGTTTTGGATACGGCAGAATAAGGCACTGATAACCACGCTGGAATGGCGCGAACAGGCTTTTTAGTTTGGTATTTAAAGTAAGAGCGTTTGTTGTCTTGCCAGCTGCTTATTAACTCACCCTGGCTAATCGCATAATGGCCTTTGAGGGTTGAAATTACAGTACTCAGAGACGACCATTGATAAGCCCCAGAGTTATTGGTTTCATCTTTAAAAAGTACAGAAGGCAACTGTCGCTTAATTTCTTTCAGGTTATACTTTGCTCGGACTTGTGCATTTTTTAACTGATAATCAACTTGATAGCCGATAGTTGGTAGCAGTGTGAAAGAGCGAAGATAGGTAAACTCTGGCTTAACGACTTGATGTGAACGATGTGGCCATACTTGTGGTTGTTTAAAGGTAAACTCTGCGTGCAAAATACGCTGCTCGTTCGGTAATATTGCCTGTGAGAACTGGTAAGTTCCTTGGTTAAGATCAGCATTAAATTCAACCAGTGTGGCTCCATCGAGCGTGATATCACCAAAACCGTAATTGCCATATCGCCCGACTAAAACCTGTTTGATTGGTGTGCGGGTACGATTTTCTAACGTGTAACTAAGTTTGAAATTGGCAAGTTGCTGCTCTGGGTAAATATCAATTTTAGAATCAATGTGAACAACTGAAGGTTGTGGTTTGTGCTGCCAGTCATCTAAGTCAGTTTCATACTGTGCTTTCCATGCTTCACGTTTGTCAGAATTAACCAATGGTTTTTCGCTGATCAGTGATAGATGCAAGTTCAAGCCGATAAATAAAGTAATAAAACACGAGACGAGTATTCTTCCTGGTAAGTGCTTTATTGAGGCTCTTCCAAGGCCTGTTCCGCGATGTGAAAAGTTAGTGGCAAGTAAAAACAGGCTAATACAAGCTGCTAACCATACAGTCATGTAGGGCAAGTAAACTGACGCACTGGCGCTATAACCCCAAAAGTTATCAGGAGCTTGAAGGGGGGAGTCAGCAATATTCCAAAGTGTATGGGTCATCCCTAACGAAGTGGCGAGTCCGGTAAATTTTATCAATAAAATTAGGGCGATAATAATGCCGGATATAACGCTTGAGCGATAAATGTGATGTATGCAAATAAATATGGTGCCAAGCAATAGTAGCGGTAAACCCGTTAGGCTTAACTGCACCACATAGTGATGAAATAACAATTCACTGCCAGCAAACAGTTCAGCAATGCTGCTGCCGACGAAAGTAAGCAAAAGAAGCAATGCCAGCATCACAGTAAGCGCAATAACTTGAGCCAAAACAAGTTGGATATTGGAAATTGGTGAAGCGGCGATCAGCTCCAAAGGGCAATTATAAACGCGCCTATGACTGGAAGCACCTCAAAAGCAACACGGTTGAGCGCATCTATACTATTTGGCACGATGACAGACAGTGGCTCTACATATTGGATGCCAGGGAGCACCTCATTAAAGATTAAAATTGGCCAAATGAAGAGTATGACTTGCGTTACCCGGCTGTACAACAGGGTAAAGAGCGGTATTTTAATTAACTGCATGAGAGGCGACTTGGGCAACCAGTATTTTGACCTTGGTTGATCTTTGGCGAGTTCAGGCTGTGCAGCAAAAGTATCGAGCTGTTTTTTAGTCGTCTTTGACTTTATTTTTATAGTTAGCGTGAAATACACAAGCGCAACACTTACCAGCAGATACGCTAAGCGGTTTGCCATCAGTTCACCGCTAATATAGCTATTTGCTGACTTTATGCTATCGAGTACAGCACTGAGGCCATAGGGATCAAACCATAACATAGCGTTATAAAAAGTATCGTTGACCAGACTGCTACCGGCAATGATCACAGAACCTGTCATGCTGGCCAGAACCAGGTAACCCATACCAAATACCGCGAAGCTGACATAAATAACCATGACACTTTGCAGGTAAATCGAGAGCCAGAGCGCAAGCGCTGTACCAAATAATACCCCAGGTAATACCAGAAATATTAGGTTGAGCATTGTCAGGGTGAAAAACTCCGTAACAAAGCCCATCTGAAGCGAATACAAGCAAAACGTAATAAGAAAGCTTGAAATAAATATCAGCATAATAAGGCTGACAATAGCACAATAGCGGAGTAACCAGCGTTTATTACTGGTTATGGGTGTGCTGTGGATAAGCTCCGTCATGTTGGCTGCCGTATCGCGCAGGTATACAACGGGCGATAACATCCCCAGCAAGATAGGCAATGCTAAAATAATGAGGGTGAATTGGGTGAAATGTAGCTGATTTTCCGGGCTATAATCACCTTCAGGAATGCCTACTGAGAGTAAATAGGCAAAAAGCGGCATAATGAACAGGCTCAACAATACGAGCGGCTGACGTAAACAAAATCGCAATTCATTGATAAACAACATTAGCTATTCTCCTTTGCCATAAGTTCAAAAAAATACCTGTCTTGCAAACTTGCTTCAGCCAAAGTGGCATCTTCAGCAGGTTTGGTTTTGCTGATATTACATTGCAGAAGCCTACGGCAACTATGTAAAGCTTTGGCGGGGCGATGATATTACATTAGTTAGCAGTAGTTTGAAGCTAGTAATTGAACAACTGCCAAATAAACAGTTTACTCAGGTGCACAAGTCTTTCGTCGTTAACAATTCTAAAGTTGCGGCGGTGGAAACAGAGTTTCTCACACTTGAATGTGGTCGAATTATTAAAGTCGGGAAGTCGTTTAAGAAAATGGTGCAGCAGCTGCTTTAACTGTTGAAATTCCTCAATGGCGTTTACCATTATTAAAATAATAGGCTGTATCTAGCTTTTATATTTCTGGGCTTGGTTTTTAATTTTAATGGTATGATCTGGTGTCATTTGTTAGTTTGATCTTCATCGTCATTGAGTTTAAAAATAAAGCACAATAAATCCATTTCAAAGTTACTCAATAAACTGACAGGTAGCTTGTTTTTGTGTTTTGGTATTAAAATGGCGCTTAGTTAGAAAAGCTAATAAAACATTTAACATTTAATGCTTAGCACCAAACGGCATATTGTAAGGAGAATTTAGGTTGAACTTTCCAGAATTTGAAACACGGCGTTTAAAACTAACCATGTTGTCCAGACACGATGTGAATAGTATATATAAATTATTTTCTGATGAGTCAGTCATTCAATATTATGATCTTGAAGCTTTTATAAGTGAGTCTCAAGCATTGAATCTAATTGATTTTTTCAATACTCGTTTTACGGACGAACTTGGAATCAGGTGGGGAATTCGGTTAAAGGAAACTGATCAATTAATTGGCACGTGTGGTTTTAATTCATGGAGTGTCCCAATGAAAAATGCTGTTCTAGGTTATGATTTATACCCTTCTTTTTGGGGAAAGGGGTATACAACAGAGGCGGTTCATCGAATTGTAAAAGCGGTATTTTCAGGCGAATTAGTTTGTGGCGAGCTTAATCGAATTCAGGCAGATACCGTGCCTGGTAATACGGCCTCCGAATCGTTATTGTTAAAAATTGGTTTTAAGGAAGAAGGGCTTCGTCGCCAGAGCGGTTATTGGAAAGGTCAATTTCATGATCTTAAATGCTTTGGGTTAATTAAGTCCGAGTACAGTGAAATAAAATAATAGTGAACCCACAAGGCGTGGTTTTTTGCATAAATTCTTAAAAGTACGCCAATAATCTGTGTAGCAAATGTAGAAATAATAAGGCAGAATAAAAGAATAAAAAGGAGGATATTTGTATGGAAGAAAAATCACTTTCTCAATTTGACGCTCAAAGTCGTGTTGATCAAATTCAGTCATTTCAACGGGAATTTGTTGAGCTGACAAATAACGGTATTATTAATGTTCCTCAAGAACAATCAGATAATATTAGTTCATATCATACCCTGTTACTTAAAAAGCTTTCAGCAACTTATGACGTAGACATAAACAAACAGTCTAAACAGTTAACGATAGGAATGAAAATAGCGTCATTGTTTGGTGCTTTAGCTATGGCTATCAGTATTTTCTTTTTGTTTTATCAATTTTGGGGACATATTGGTACTACGACTCAAGTGAGTATATTAATAGCTGCACCAGTTTCATTATTTTTGTTGTCACTTCATTTAGCTAAAACAGAAAAAAATGCGTACTTTTCAAAAATAGCGGCACTAGTAAGTTTCTCCTGTTTTGTACTTAATCTTTCTATGTTAGGGGCTATTTTTAATCTCACGCCATCACCGAATGCTCTTGTTATATGGGGTGCATTTAGTTTTATACTCGCCTACGCATGTAATGCGCGCTTAATGTTGTTTTTTGGCATAGTCAGTATTTGTTGTTTTATTGCAATGAAAGTTGGTACGTGGAGTGGAATGTATTGGATAAGTTTTGGTCAACGACCAGAGAATTTTTTCATTCCAGGCTTTATTATATTTATGCTGCCTCAATTTATTAATCACAGACGTTACACAGGTTTCGATGTTATCTATAGAGTGATGGCGATGATAATAGTGTTTATGCCGATATTAATATTGTCTAACTGGGGGGGAATAAGTTATTTAACTTGGGCCGCAGATATTATTGAAGGCTCTTATCAGTTCATTGGATTTGTACTTTCTGTTATTGCTATTTGGCTTGGTATTAAGCTCCATTGGAGTCATGTTACTCAAACAGGTAATGTATTTTTCATTTTATTTCTTTATACAAAATTTTTCGATTGGTGGTGGGAATGGATGCCTAAATATATATTTTTCTTTATTTTGGGTTTATCAGCATTACTGGCTTTAATTGTATTTAAACGACTACGTTTAACCAATTTAAATGAAGGAAACGCATAATGAAAAAGTATTTGTATGTTGGTTTATTTATTCTCATAGGTACAAATGTAGTGGCATTAAGTGGTGTAGCGTTAAACCGGACAGGAGAGCAAACATCGCAATTAACCTTGACCGAAAGAGAATTAGAATTGCCATATAATAGCGATGCCCAAAGTGAAAACTCAGGAATATCACTTACTATTAACTGGCGTACTTCCAGTAGATCCTATTCCTATAGTTTGAAAAATATTGAAATTTCAGAAAAAGAACTATTTGATTTGGGGTTTAGGGAGTCCAACGAAAAGAAGAAATTCAGCTCAGAGTCACGTGAACTATATTGGGCATTAGAGTTCGATGGCGAGTTACACGACGCTGAAATTAAAAAAGTAGAAACAAGCTATCAAGAAGCTCAGATCGTGTTTAATAACGACCCGAACGATGTTAATAAACGAAAAAAAGAAGAACTGAAAAATAGTCTTGCTAGAGAAAAAACAACTAGAAGCCGATTGTTTTTTATGGAAGGGGCAGTTGATTATGAAACATTAGCTGCAAAATATTCAGATCAGGATAATGTGTTAATTGTTAAAGGATTGGCAGAATCTAATTACGATAGTGATAATAAAACTTATCGTCTTTCACTTAACCAGTTATTGATATTAAATATTATGGTGCCATTGGAATATGCTGATGTATTTAAGGGTTTGAAGACCCTGGATTGGAAAACTATTTCAAAACCTCGCTATGCAGTGAATGTAAAGTGGGGCAGTCGTTTAGAGCCTTGGATTATTGATGTTCATGGGTTAAATTAATAATTTGATGAAATCAGCTTCGCTACCTTAGCTTTATTTTTAGTGATATCAATTAAGAAGCTGTTTGATTAACAAACTATTTAATTCTCTTTTTATTATACTTAGGGAATCCCTCTTGGAGCCCTTTATTCATAAGGGATTAAGCTATAACATATTTGCAACTGGCTAGATGGTTTGGGTTTTTGTTCTAATGCTTATACATAAAGGTTTGCCGCTTTATCGTTAACTTGGGTGTCTGTTTTTTTCCTAATGAAATCAATGATTGTTGTTCAGCGACTTTTTGGTAAGGAATTACTTTGCTTGGTTACTATGATTTTTGCACATATGAGTCAATTACTTATAATTTTAGGTCAAAGAAATTACAATGCTTGTAGGATTGCTTTTATTCACTAACCATCAATCAAAAATAGTTATACCTAATAATTTCAAACAGGACTAAATACAGTTAGCTGCGTTTCGCTACACATTTTAGCCAACTATTACTAAGTCCATTAATTGGACGTTGGTACTAAATTTTTGGTTGAGTAACATGATAACCATCTGGAATTGTTAGCTTTATTGTTACTTCACAAATCACTTTACATTATCATCACTTATTATAAGATACCCCCCTGTAAAATCACACTAAATAAGCAATGCTTACAGTTAGTGTAATGCTTAATTTAACACGCCAATACATAAAAAGGGTTTTCCACTTGAATACACATCGTTTACTGGGTTTGTTTTTTATATTTATTTTACTGGTTGGTTGCGGTAGAGAAGGTAATAACAGTGACGTCACTGTTATTACGACAATAAGAAATTTGGCTAATAGCCCTCAAGTGATTTTAATCACGGCCACGCCAGGTACTGTATTAGATACCACTGCTCCAATTATCACTTTGTTGGACGACAAAATAGTTTATGTGAAAAAAGGGGCAAGCTACACCGATTTAGGTGTAACGGTGACAGACAATATTGATAATGACGTAACAGTTAAAATCAATAATGTTGTCAACACATCAGTTTTAGGCACTTATATCATCACGTATACCGCCACTGACAATGCTGGTAATACTTCTTCCGTTACAAGAACGGTTAATGTGGTGCTCTATCTAGCCATAAGCGAAGTACCCTTTATTGATGAAAATTTTAAAATCTGTGTTCTAGCCGCTAAAGAAGAGAATGGCTGGGAACTCATCAGTGAGGTCGACGAACTTAGTTGCACTGAAAGCATTACAAATTTTTCAGGGCTAGAAAACTTAACTTCATTAACGGTGTTGTATCTTGATACAAATAATCAAATCAGTGATATTTCTGCCTTGGCTAACTTAACATCATTAACGACTTTGTATCTTGCGAGTAATCCAATCAGTGATATTTCTGCCTTGGCTAACTTAACATCATTAACGACTTTGTATCTTATTAATAAT
>JABSOI010000199.1 GCA_013216015.1 Alteromonadaceae bacterium
ATTTCAATCCTTTGAAATTCATGTTTCTTAAATTTAGCTATAAATCCTTTGAATTTAGTATAACTTAATCACTGGTTGTTTTTCAACCAACATTTTGGATCGTAGATAAACAAAGGGCTATAATTGGGATTTCCTAGGTGTAAATTAAATCTGTTATAGAACATATATGTTAGATTAAATAGTTAGTAGTAATTAGCACACATTTGCTAAATAATTTGCCTTAAAGTTCAATTACTATTATTAGGTATCTGTAGTGGAATATGGCCCTTTTTGGTTTTTTACTCTTTTTTTGTCCATAATCACTGTAGGTGGTGGGCTAGGTGGTTTTCTTCAAGCCATGCGCGCAACTACGTCATATAAGGTTAGAAAATCAAATCGATTTAAACATGACGATGACATTTTAGATAATAATCAAACCTCTAAAGTTGAGTATTGGGACTTGGGTGGATATGGTTTTGTTTATGCTGGGATTATTACCGCTTTTATGGCTATTGGTCTCTTAACGATGAGTGGTTCAGCAGACTTTTCTGCTGTTAGCAAGCACGCATTTAAAAGTAAGGGCAATAACAGCAATGAAACTGTAATAAAAATCCCTATTGAGTTATTTTCTAATATTCCTTTGGAAAATGCTGAAGTTATTAATAATGTAGTTAAAGTCATTGTTAAACATAATCTTGCACAAGAAAACAATTCCATTAATGGAGCCGATAATGCTTTTTGGACGTGGATTAAAATGTTTGCTTTTTCAATTTTGAGTGGGTTTGGGGGAGTAGGTTTAGTATCAAGTGCCTATAATAGATATGTAGGGGAAGAAGAACTCAATGATATTCAACAAAAAGTAGATAAAGAATATGAGAGTACAAAAAAAAATACGCTTGAAATTCAATTGCAAAGAGCAAGAGAATTAATCCTGAATAATCAACTTGAAGACGCTATTGAAATATGTGATGAGATCCTTACCTCAATATACCCTTGTCATCCTAGAGCAATGGGGATCAAAGCAAGAGCGTTGAGTCGTCTTCAAAAGTTATCTGAAGCCATTGATTTATTAGAGCAGGCTTTATGTACTGCTGATATGAGTAATGCTGTTAAGGCTAGAATGTATTGGAACATAGCCTGTTATAAAACTTTATCTAAATTTGGTGATGGGTTACCCATTGACTTAGATTCTGAAAGAATTATATTGTCAGAAATTGAAACCAATTTAAAATGCGCGATTAAATTTGATAGTCATTTAAAATTAAAGCTCCCAGATAAAGATGATAATTTAACCGTGTTGGTAGGAGTGGATTGGTTTGACAAGTTATCAACATGATATTAGAATTTGTATAATGAATTTTATTAACGTTTAGAGATATTATTATGTATAGAGACGAAGACTTTATCTAATAGTTGTAGGAAGTGTGACAACTTTGGTAATTAAACCAGTTTAGTGACGGAATATGTTAAAGCGGTTTTGTCGTATCTTGGAATAAAAAAGCAGCCTAAACACACATTAAAGTCGCTTACTTTTAAGTATATCACCCTAATATTACAAATCAATATATTACACTCCGGATACCATCAGGTTAAGCGTATGTTCGCAGCGGTGAGTAATAGAGTACTAACTTTACATCGTGAAAAAATTGGAGAAACCTAGCGCGATGTTGAAGAAGGGCAGTGGCGCTATTTAACAGAAGATGAAGTCATCAGCTTCGTAAAATACGCCACTGAATAAATCACTGGTTCACATTGGTTATCACACCCAAAGCGGTTTCATGCAGACTGCTGATATACAGTTTATCGCCTACTTCCAATGCGCCCGTGGTATGACCATATATGCCGAGAGGGTCTTGTAAATTAAAGACAACTTCACCCGCATCATTAATCGCGATAATATGACCATAGTGCTGTGCCTTAGGGCGTAAAAATTCAGGGAAGCGCTGAATCACTTTTCGCATACGTGGAGAGTTAGATAGCATATCCAACAGCTTACTACGCGGACTGACTAAGCCAAGCCAATATAGCCCATTACTACCTCTCGCAATGTTATCAGGAAAGCTGGGTAGATTATCGATCACAACTTCTAACTTGCCACGCTGCTGGCCATTAAGCGCTAAACGCATAACTCGGTAGCTGCCTGTTTCATTAAACAATACATATTGTTCGTCATGACTCAGCGTTACCCCATTAGCAAAATTAATATCCTGTGCTAATACCGTTGAGGTTTTGGTATCTGGGTTGTATTCAATGATACGGCCATGACCACCATGCTCATTTATATCGAGCAGACTAGCACCGTAAGTACCGTATTCTTTTGCATGGAATTTCGAAGAAGCATCCGAGAAATAAACATTGCCATTGCTAGCAATATCCACGTCATCAGCATAGTTAATCGCAACCCCTTCAGCGCTATCTGCCAGAGTTGAAATCTCGCCTTCAGCAGAAATACTCAATAAACCCTTGAAGGCATCGGCGACTAATAAGTTACCTTCCGCATCAAACTCAATACCCAGTGGGCGACCACCGGTATTAACCCAAGGCTGAATCTGACCTTCTGAATTCAAATATTTAATATCACCACTTAATAATGCGAAATAAACATTATCGTTTTTATCAAGAGCTAAATCTTCAGGACCAATATCACCTTGTAATTCAATGCGATTGATCTGGCTAAGTTTCTGGTTCTGAGAAAACTCACCGGTATAACCTGAGTTAGTAAGTGGCTGCCATGCAACAGGGTCAACAGCGACAGGCCAAAATGCGAGATAGCCTGCTAATACCAGTGTAGTACTAGCAATGCCTTTTTTCATTACACTGTTCATTATGAAAATCCTTCTTTTATATTTTTGTATGCCATAACTTAACACTTTTTGCAGAGATCATAAGTCCGTGTGGATTTGATCATTATTTGAACTGTCATTAATTTCCAAGGTGACCACCCGTTTTATTATACCTAGGAAATCCCTATTGTAGCCCTTTATTAATAAGGGGTTCTTCTATGTCATATTTGCACCAGGTTAGATGATGGGGTTTTTGTTCAAACTAATGTGTTTTTATCTTCAATCGTCCATTCAAATTATTCTCCTTTTTCTATCTCTAATGCTTCAGCAATTGCTGCGGAAAGCGACTTTGATTCGCATAAAAAGCAAGCCCTGGTACACTTATCCTAAATGAAATTAGTTTTAAGTTAATGGGATAAATATTTATGACGACTTCTGTGCGTATTATTGTACAACATTATAATGTTTAAACAGAAAAAATTTTAGAGTCCATTCAAATACGTGATGATGTTACTGAGAAGCCTCTTTGTATATAAAAATTATCAGCAAGCATTGCAATATTTTCTTTTTCTTCTTTAGCTTTTAAAACTCTAACGACGATCACTTTAACAGTATTGAGTAGGATAGGCGATTTTTCCTCATCCCCTTCAAATAACTGTGCGTACGGTTCTTGTTTGTTGCTTATACATTTTATCATTTGTGAATAAGTGAGTAGGATTTATGGTCGTTAATCTCCTCAGCATTGTGCTTGCAAGTTTTTAATACACAGAATAGCTCTATTTAGGTCCAGTGGAATAATGGCGTTTAGTCTTCATTCACTGCCACTCTTTATTTTTTTGTCTTTTTTTTAACCGTGCCATTTTCGTTTTAAAATCTACGATATAATATTATACCGTCAGGTTATTAAATGAGCATTTGAATTAGGTTAGGTGAACCAATGCGGTTATTGAATTTTGTTGTAATAACTGTTTTATCGGGCTGTCAAAGTGTCCCTGAGAAAACGCTAAGAACTAAAATGTCACGGCCAGATTTGTTAAATGAGTTTGATCCCGGTGCCAATGATATTAATAATATATCTCCGATAGCAGAGGCCGTTTTTGTTGGTTCTGTCGCATCTTGCTTTTTTAGCCAAAAATCTGAAATTTAAAAAGAATATAATCAATAGGTTAAAAAATAGA
>JABSOI010000200.1 GCA_013216015.1 Alteromonadaceae bacterium
GCAGCGATTGAGGAACTGAATTCATTGATTGCTGATCCACAGGCGGGTTTCTAATTTCGTGGGGATCCCTCAGGGACCGACCCATTTGCTAAGAGCATCAACAATTAAGGTAAAGAGAAACATAATAACGATTGGTTGTAAAATAGACACTTTAAACATGGCACGTTATCGTTGTTTTTTGGCTACAAAAAATATTTTATCATCAGTTGTAGGAATTAGAAAAAATGAAAATGTCGAATGACCTTCTTCCCAAAAACTAACGATTTAAATATTAATAAATTTTGCCAGACCATTTACGTTTTAATGACCGATAATTTAGGGATATATAATCGGTAATTTCACACTAAACTAAATTTTGGCTTTAGGCTGCTTCCTTTTAGGCTTTACTAACGCTTCTGGCTTAACGAGTCCAAATGATTGCAACATTAACCGCCAAGGTGCATATGGAATTGTATAACGAGAGTTTTCATGTGCTATTTGTTTATTAAACATTTCAGCAGAAAAATACCCCAGGGTTTCAAGTAATGTAAACCAATCATCCTCCTGAATATAAACTTTTTTTGAATGAGGTGATTTTAAGCACTTCATTATTTCTTTTCTGTCCATTTTTAATATCTGAGCGACCCTATCTGGATCAGCTTTTGATATATTAATCAACGCCCGTAATTCTCTCATGTAAGGCAATGACCAATTTTCACGACTGAATAGCTTTGGGTGCAAAGAGACATCGCTCTCTCTATAAGATCGATTAGAGGTATAAAAGCGCACCTTGGCTTCATCAAGTCCAAAAAACGATGACATCTCTTGAATATTATAACCAGACCATGCAACAAATTGACGTAGTTGTTTGGGGTTTGGTGCTTCATACCCATCATTAAACCGCAGTAAAGAGGCCGGAAAAAGCACAGGGGGCTGAACAAACTCATCAATCGATCTAATGTTTATTTTGTCCAAAAATTCAAACCATTTGTTCTTATCAACCTTAAAAGGTTTATTCTCGGATGATTCAATCAGACCATGAATAAGTGGTACCGGTTTATCAAGTAACTCAGCAATAAATTCATTAGAATTTCCTGATCTATATACCAATAAACGCAAGTCCTGCGTAAATGGCGTTTGCCAGTTTTCTTTAATAAAGATTCCACTCTCGATAGCGTGTCCCCTGACAGTTTTATGTATCGGTTTTAAAAATCCAAAACTTTCTAACCACAAACGCCAGGGAGCATAATTAATGCGACGACCACGAATGTAATATTTTTCATTTAAAAAATCCCTTAGATTTTTAGGATTGATGTCAACTGACCTAGCCAGATCGTTCGTTGACCAACCGACATGATTTTTGAATTCAATCAAATCTTCATTCGTAGGAACAACAAAACCATCCTCAATGGATTTCATCACCGCCGGATACATAAAACTTTTCCTTTTAAACCATTCAAAAAGACGTGACCAATCCCAAACAATTTTATACGAGTGGATGATCAGTATTAAACATGATGTCTAAAAAAAACTCATTTATAAAGACTCTGCATTTTCAAATAACAAGTAACCCGAAGGCGCCTTTTGTTAATTCACTATAGAAATGATCGCTAAAAGATTCTCACAACAAGCACCTTTACACAACAAGTTTTGAACGAAAAACCGCCTGAAAATAATTTTTCCCCGCGCATAATAATGAAAGGAAAGTTACCCCCATACCCACACTAAATCTACGAGTGAAATAAAGCTCTTCGATGCGTATGGATATAGGGATAACTTTCCTTGCTCTTGGTAAAAAACCGCAATAAAACAAGTTTATTGCAATTTTTTGTGCCACCGACCTTCGGCCCGTGGTGGCCGGACAAAACCATCGAGGAATGGTCCGACCAGCGTTCTTGCGGAGCAAGACCGGAGCAGAGACACCGAAAAGAAATGGCATCACAAGCAATTGCCCCTTCCTTTTCGGCGGCTCCGCCGCTCTAGGTCAGGATTTTAAGCTCACATAAGAACCCCTAAACAAACATCTTATACGTCAAAACACACACGCAAATAATGACTTCAATTATTTGAACGCTTTTTTGTATTTATTTAACGTGATTCCCCCTTTGTGGGGACCACTTGTTTCTCAGAAAACACGCCACAGTATTATCACGGATACGTGTAAACCTTTCTCATTCATCCGTTATTAATATTTGTTAAATTTAATATTGCCAGATGATCATTAGCGAGGAAAAAACCTACAATTTGCCCCCAAAAGAAATTCCATCGCCTGACTACTACCCATGACATGTTCATGCCTTGTGGAAATAACCACACACTCGACAGAATATTCCAGCACCTTCATGACTGTGAAACAACCCAATATTGTCTGCTGTACTTTTATCATCCTGATATCATTTTCGCCTCGGTCTTTAGTGAATGGAACATTGAGATTTTGCGTAAACTTCAGCACATCGTGCTTCTTATTTTATGAGTCGCTCAAACTAGTTTTGGTTTTTATTTCGCTTTACCCGACCTCATTTTCCTTATTCTTTTTCTGCTTTTTTGGTGTGGGACATTAGTTTTATTGTATGTTTTTATAAGACGGATTATCTGATTTAACCTCGACATTCCCCTGAGGTTTTAACAATAACAGCAAAATCATACCCGTTTTGACTGTGCTTAAAATGGCAAATTTACCTAATAGTCACAGACCAACTATTACGTGTTGAACATGTCTTTCTTACACCTTTAGAGATTGCTTTTAACATTCTCATATAATGGGTTTGATTAGAAACGTCATAGTCAGAGTTAAAACTTCGAGTACCATTAAAATAAATTACACTGAATTTAATGATAAAAAAGTAGTCGTTATACCCTCAGATAAGGTTTGGTTATATTTTATTCATTTTTTGGTATTTCCTTATATCCCAATATTATTGCAGAATTCAAATGTGGTTAAAAAGCAGTCGGTGACGGGATGATGATGTATAGATGTAACTCACTTCTGACTCAATATTTTCCTTCCCTGTTCAAAACTTATTAGTTCATACGTATTAGTATATTGAATAAAGTCTACACCTTAACTCATATTCTAATAAGTTAAAGAACTTGCTATTGCCACATAATGGATAATTTTTATAAGGATATAATATGTTTATCAAATGGCAAACTATCGAGTTTTTATTCATTATTTTTTCTAGTATTAGGCACTCGGCGACACCCCCAAAATACCTGCCATTAATTTATCAACTGATAATTACGACGGTAATTTTTCTGTTAAATGGAATTCAGTTTCGGGGGCAACATCCTATCAACTCAAAGGCGAAGGAAAGACGCGACGATATAAAGGGAAAGCGACTTCATTTCGTCGAACTTCTATGCCTAATGGCCAATACTCATACGAGGTGAGTGCATGTAATGCTTAATAGGTACCGTCAATATTCTAATAAATCTACAATATTAGTCATGCAAGATGATAACGCTATTGGCAGCATAGACGCTGATGACAAAGACATTCGAGTTGATATTGATCATAAAATCTCGCTGTTATTTCCAAAAGACGCCTACAAAAAAGGTTATTTAGAACATGTATCTTTTTACCTGAGAGCCTTTTTCAAGATACAACTGATACTGATAAAAAAGTCATCTTGTAGAGGTGATGAGCGGATATGCTTGTCTTATTGATTCAACCGAGGGTGAAGATGGATATGCTCAAATTGTTGCAGGTCATTTTGGTTCTAAAAGTCGTTTTAATCAATATATTAAAAATATGATTTTTTTGAATCAACAATCAATTACTGTAAAGAATATGGATTGTGAATTGACGGGAAATGGTGTTGATCCTATTTCCTGTTGCTTTAATAACATCAACTGGAATAGCTGGGTACCCGAAGGCTGTCTCTTAGTCACATTTACATTATAAGTGATTCAATAATGTTCTATATGGAGGGGTTGGATTTTTAGTAGCG
>JABSOI010000201.1 GCA_013216015.1 Alteromonadaceae bacterium
CGGTATTAACGTAATACAGGTTATTTGAATCGATTTTTACATTATAAAAATCAGTTGGTAGGGATACTTGCGTATTGATAAAACTTAACTGTCTAGAAGAAGGTTTATCTTCAAGAGTCGAATAGCTTGCTTGGTACAAGATATTACTTTGTTGTTCAATAAAATACATAAGTTCTGGGTGTTCGCTGTCCTTCAACCCATAAGCCCATCTTCCGTCAATTTTTAGCTTCTTCTTGTTAGAAAGTTGGATCACTACCAACTCAGGATTTCCATTAATTACTGTGGTAATAGCTGCATTCTGGTTTGTAAGCCAATCCAAAGAAATGATTGGGTTCTTACTTTCATAAATTAAATGTTCTTGTTTAAATGTAGTCAAAAGTTCATTTTGGTTTAGTTCACTTACTGGAACTTGATAAACCTTGTTATCGACATTTAACAAAACATGTTTATCGTCATTAGAAATTGAAACGTATTTGAGCCAGTGCGAATTAAGTAAATTAGTGACTATTTTGGCTTTCTTGTATTGGTTGTTTGCTAAATACAATTGCATACGGCTGCTTCTCTTAGAAACGAATAAGTACTGGTCGCTTTTGTGAAATAGTGCAGGATAAATATCAAGTACTGATGAATTATCAATAGGCTCGCTGTTATTCGAAGATTCTAACCAGCGATTGTTATAGTTTTTGCTCTGTGTACTAAATAGTATATTTTTACCATCAGCTAGCCGTGAAAGTTTTGGTGATATTTCTTCTGATACACTAATAATTTCAGTAGCATTTTTGCCATTTATGTCACTCCTGATTATTAGATGAGCAGGTGGTGAAGAAAAGTAGTACACTTGTTCGGAGTTATGGTGCCATATAGCCTCGTACACAGGCTTTTCAAATTTAACACCCTTTGTAATTTTGTTATCCAACAAATTTAGAGAAAGTAACTGCGTTTTGTAATCACTATCTGTACTCATTACTAAAAGTTTTTCACCATTAGGGGATATATCAAGACTATGGTGTCCCCAGCCTTTAGGTTGTGATTGGGTAACAATCCTGTGCTCTTGAGTTTCAACATCAAAAGCATAAATTTGATTCGGCCAATAGTTCTTAGGTTGAGCTGCATAATAAAAGGCATTTTGACCAACATGATAATCTATATCTTTGATTCTCCTATCACTGCAATCAAATAACTTTTTTGGGGTTTGGCTTACCTGATTTGGCTCTTCTGGTGTTGGCAAAAATTCTTGATAAACTCCGCAATTATTTGTCCATGTATCAAGGTAAAAAATGATAGTTTGATTAGCTTTAGTGTCTTCAATGATAGAAATTATTTGACTAATTTTGCCCTTTACTTTTGTTTGTTTGGTAATGGAGGTGTCAATATTTTTGAGCCATAGCTCATGACTTGGATGTTCATCATTTTCTTTTAAATAATATAAGTGCGTATTATCTGGGTGCATTATAGGAGAAAGCTCTGCACCTTGGTCTCGTGTTAATGCCAATGAGTAACTAATATTTGATGAGCTGTTGTTACGAGGTTTAAGTATTATAAAAATGCTAACAATAAAGCTTAAAATGAGAACAAAAGAAATCCTAGTATAAGTATTCCATTTCCCAGCCCAAAAGCTATGTAAAGCCACTTCAGGTATATTTTCATTATTATTTAAGTTTGAATTACTTTGGTTTGAAGTGGTGTATTTCAGTAACTCAATATCACAAACTATACGGTATCCTCGTTTAGGTACAGTTTGAATGTAACTCGGGTTTTTAGCATCATCGCCTAGTAACTTACGAAGGTTGCCGATTAATTTATTAATGGCATTATCGGTAACTATAGAGCCTGCCCACAAGTGCTCAAGAATATCTTGCCTTGAGATAACAATATTTGGACGCTCAACAAACAGCAGTAATAATTCAAATAGTTTAGGCTCTATAAATATTTCAGAATTGCCACTAGCACCTAGTAAGCGAGCGTTTTCTACATCGAGTATATACTCGCCAAATTTGATCATAACCTACAGTAATAAAATTAATCAGCCTTATTAAACAATATCATACAGAAAGTTGTATTTAAAAATAAATAAACCTCAGTACCTTATTTGCCTACTAATATCCATTTATCACCTTTTCGTCACCTTTTTTCCCAACAATTTCATTAC
The DNA here is from genome assembly GCA_013216015.1 of Alteromonadaceae bacterium. Lineage (GTDB taxonomy): Bacteria > Pseudomonadota > Gammaproteobacteria > Enterobacterales > Alteromonadaceae > JABSOI01. The sequence continues at coordinate 2,150 of JABSOI010000201.1, forward strand.
TTTTCCAGGGTTAGTCGTCACATTAACTCTCTAATATTAATTAAGTAATGGAAATTTTTATGTTTAAACAGATAGTAATTTTACTCTTCGTGTTATTTATTAGCTCTGAAGAAGCAAGTGCCAATATACGTGGTACTTCAATAACTGACTGAATCGCTACTAATTTCCTAGACGCCTCTTAGTTTTAATATTGCTTCATCCTCACAAAGCCTGCTGGTCTGAAGTCTGATTTATTTCTATGCATTAGTGAAATTATATAACAAGAAAGAATTATTTGAATGACAATAAAACGGAGTGTATTTGATGACAAAATGGTTGAAAATAATAGGGTTGGTAATTGCTATTCTGTTCACTTTATTGCTGGTGCTGGGCTTTAGCTACGAACAAATTTCAAGAAGCTTAGCAGAGCGAGTTCATCAGCAACCTGGAGAATTGATTGATGTTGGTAGCCATAAGTTACATATAGTGAAAAAAGGTACTGGTGGGCCAACGGTAATTTTTGAGTCAGGACTTGGTTATAGCGGTCACCTTCCTTGGTTTAAGGTTCAAGAAGAAGTGGCTAAATTTGCTACCACAGTATCCTATGATCGCGCTGGGCTTTTGTGGAGTGAGCGAGGTGAAAATCCTAAAACGGCGTCGACTGTAGCTGCTGAGCTTAACGAGTTATTAACCAACTTGGGTCTGGAAAAACCCTATATTTTAGTAGGCCATTCATTGGCTGGAGTTACCCTTCGCCCTTATGTACTAAATCATATCAAGGACGTCGGCGGTATGATTCTGGTTGATGGTTCGCATCCAGATATGAAAAAACATATGTCAGCTAGACTGAAGGAAGAGCTATTGTCGTCACCGCCATCACCTCTGCTTATACAAGCAGCCGTACACTTTGGGCTGGCGCGACTAATGTTGGCGGATAACCTACAACCAAGCACCGAAAAAGGCGATAACATTAATCAGATAGTAACGACAATGCTCCATAAAAGCCTCACAGGATTTGTTGATGAGATTGCATCCGCCGAGCAAATGATGGCCGAAGTGAGCGATATGCGTTTCTTAGGTGATTTTCCACTAACGGTTATTACCGCGATATCTCCTGCACGCCTAGACAACACTGGTTTTGATGATGATCTAAAAAAAGAATTATTAGATTTATGGCTAAGGTTACAAAAAGACTTACTGACCCTATCTAGCAACAGCACTCATGTATTAGCGCCTGGTAGTGGTCACTTCATTCAGCTGGAACAGCCGGAGCTTGTTGTTGAAGCGATCCGTGAAATGGTGTCGAAAAAGTCTGGAGTAATAGGGAGTAAGAGGTCTGGTACTCAATTAAAAACCGAGCTTAAATAATAATCAAGGACAAGAAAATAAATAAGACGCCTATCTTTAATTATAAAAATCTCGACTTCGATTGACAGTTCATACTGTTATATAAAGATCTGGAGTCGAGCTTATGAATAATTCTTCTTTTTTAGCCCAAAACTACTCTTACTGAATGTCGCCTTTGGTGGCAAAGCGGACTATTAATTGTAATAGATTCACGCCTAAATTAGGTCAGCAAAGTGGTAAAAGTAAATTAATCTGGACACCCACCTTAATAACATATGAATCTTTAGGGAATATAAGAATGGGTGACCTGATTAATTTGTGCTTAGTTAATTTTGATATCCATTTATAGGCTAAAAACATACGTTTAAGCCTTTAAAATGGCATATTATTGATATG
>JABSOI010000202.1 GCA_013216015.1 Alteromonadaceae bacterium
TGTCGAGCTTAATGGCCTTAGTTGAAATCAAATAGTGTAACCTACTAGGGATTGCCAGCAAAATATCGCTGCCCACCTTATGAAAAATAAGTTGTTATGGTATTATTTGACTAAAATAATAGCTGAGTCGCTATTTACCTTACCCACTGAGCTATCATTAGAGGCATTGATATTTATTATGCTGTTGAGAGCAGATAACACGCTAATCTATTTCAACTAACTCAACCTATCAACTTATTTGAATGCTTACTAATTAAAAACTTATGACCAAAAATACCTTTACCCCTGAATTACTTGAACGACACTTTACTAGAAATGAGTGGAAAAAAGGCGCGAGAATTTATCAAGCTGATGGTATTAAAACCTGTGCCCTTGATGGTGAAATCATTCGCGGAGTCGTTTTTAGTGAGCGCTCTAAGCAGTCGAGTTACTTAACGCGTTTAGTGTTAAATATTAAGCATGATGGTATTGCCAGTTATTGTGATTGTTATGTCGGCCGTGATTGTAAACATGGTGCAGCCTTGGCGCAGTGTTTTATTCATGAACATTTTGATCGAAACAGTATTGCCACACCTGAAAGAGTCATTGATAGATGGCTTAGCCACTTTCAAGCCCTGCCCAGTAGATACCAACCAAATCCTCAGCAAAAATCGTTATTGTATTTTTTAATTCCCAACAGTTATAACGAAGATGATTATTTTAATTTGGCAATAAAATCAACACGAGCCAAAAAAAGTGGCGGCTGGAGCAGTTCCCTTGGCAGTGAATATGCGGCAAGTACATTAATTAATAGTGCCTATGCGACTAATGAGGATGTGGCGGTACTTACCGAGCTTATGCGTACTAACCAATTTGACGAAAACGTTAAGTATTTTGATTTATTTGAACGGATTATAAAAACAAATCGCTGTTTTTGGCATACAAACTTCAACTTGGACCAAGCCATTACCTTAAGTGAGCCATTAGAAGCACAATGGCAGTGGATAGCACTGGGTAACAATTTACATACGTTACAGCTGGTTTTTAATGAGCCCTCAAGCAGTATTCAAATTATTAAAGCACAACCTCTGTGTTTTTATGATGGAGAAAAAAATTGCTTTGGGAAAATTAATACCAATACTCAATGTGATTTTGAAGCTGACTTACTCAACTCACCCATTTTTGAAGAAGATAGATTGCCCTGGGTAATGAATAAGCTGTCGATGTCGTTAGGTGATGCGGTGCAACGCTTGCCTAAACCCAAAACACAGTTCTCACAAGACCTAACCAAGCCCGAGGTGTATTTGCACTTTTCTACCCCGCTAGAAAAAAATCCACAAACGGGTAATGTGAAGGTTAACTTTTGCTATCAAGGCAATTTAGTTAATCCGCATAATGAGAGTGTTACGGTTACACCAGCAAGGTTAACTGATAGTGATAGTGAAAGCGAGAGCTCAAGTGAGGTAAAGCTTTATCGAGATTTAGCCTTTGAGCAAATGGTTATTGATAAATTGACCACCTTAAAATTTAGCCCTGTGCCTATACCTAAACGTTACGCTTTTATTCATGCCGAGTATTTGAATAAAGACGCTTTACTTACCGATAAGACCCCTAAATATTCCATGTTGTTGCAAGGCCGCTATGCTTGGCATCAGTTTTTAGATCAAGAATTACCCTTACTTAAAGAGCTGGGCTGGCATATTAGTTTTGCCGATGCTTTTTATTATAAATCGCTCGCCACCGATAGCATATTTGATGCCGAAGTGATTGAAACCGATGATCATGATTTTTTCTCGTTAGGGTTAAACTTAACCATTGATGGTAAGAAAATGCCCGCGTTTCCTATTTTGCTGGGTGCTATTGAACAATTACCTAGATCGGCACTGTTGGATCGTGAAAAGGTGGATCGTGAAGAAATTGATCACGAAAACGTGGGGCATGATGGTGTAGGTCACGAAAAAGAACCGCTTATTGCGCCCGATACCCCTATTTATGTAGACTTAGACAATGGTGATTTTGTTGCCTTGCGATATCAAAGCGTAGAGCCAATATTAAAACAGTTTATTGAACTCTTTATGCCTAATGCGTTAAATAAAGATGGCACCATGGAGCTATCGCGTTTTCAAGGACATCAAACATTATCCATGCTAGATGACCAAGGAGTGATAGCAACAGGCACAAGTAAGTTAAGAGCCTTGGCTGATAAACTGAGAAATTTTCAACAAGTAACTACGGTTGCCCTGCCGACTGGTTTAAACGCAACCTTAAGAACTTATCAGCAGCAAGGACTCAACTGGTTACAGTTTTTGCGGGAGTATCAATTAAACGGTATTTTGGCTGATGACATGGGTTTAGGTAAAACCATTCAAACCTTGGCGCACTTATTAATTGAAAAGCAGCAAGGTCGATTGACTAAGCCGGTATTAATTGTTGCGCCCACCAGTGTTATTTTTAACTGGGCCAATGAAATTGAAAAATTTACCCCAGAGCTTTCTTATCAAGTATTACACGGTAGTAAACGTCATCAGCATTTTGGTTGCCTTGAAAAAGTTGACGGTAATGAAAGCGTCGACAACCAGGTTGATTTAATTATTACCAGTTATGCCTTGCTTACTAAAGATTTAGATCTTTATTGTCAGAAAAAGTTTTATTACCTTATTCTTGATGAAGCTCACTATATAAAAAATCCAAAAACTAAATTATACCAAGCGTTTATGTCACTTAAAGCACAGCATAAATTGTGTTTAACGGGCACGCCGATGGAGAATCATTTAGGCGAATTATGGGCGCAATTTAATTTTATACTGCCCGGTTTTTTAGGCGGACAAAGGCAATTTGCTAAACTGTTTAGAACACCGATAGAAAAACATGGTGAGCAAGAGCGTAAGCAGTTATTAAATCAGCGCATTAAGCCGTTTATTTTACGTAGAACCAAAGACAAAATAGCCACTGAGCTACCGTCGAAAACGATAATAGTTCAAACCTTACGTATTGAAGGCAAGCAGGCTGAGCTGTATGAATCAGTGCGTTTAGCCATGGATAGTCGCTTAAAGGATATTATTGCTGAAAAAGGTTTAAAACGTAGTCAAATAGAAGTGTTGGATGCGTTATTAAAGTTGCGACAGGTATGTAATCACCCTAAGTTATTATCACTTGAAGGTGCTAAAAAAGTAAACAAATCCGCTAAGCTTGATTATTTAATGGAAACGCTGCCTGAGCAAATTGATGAAGGCCGTAGAATATTAATCTTTTCACAGTTTACTAGCATGCTTGCTTTGATAGAGGAGGAGCTGGTGGCCGCGGATATTGGTTTTGTTAAATTAACGGGCGCAACCACTAAGCGACAAGAAGTCGTTGATAAGTTTCAACGCGGTGATGTGCCAGTATTTTTAATTAGCTTACGTGCTGGTGGTGTAGGTTTGAACTTAACGGCAGCCGACACCGTTATTCATTTTGACCCTTGGTGGAACCCTGCGGTGGAAAACCAAGCCACAGACAGAGCGTATCGTATTGGCCAAGACAAACCGGTTTTTGTGTACAAATACATTATTGAAAATTCAATAGAAGAAAAAATTCTGAAAATACAGCAAAATAAAGCTGAGCTAGCCAAGGCGTTATTATCAGAAGAAGTGAGTGATAACAAACTAAGTTTAACGGATGATATTTTAGACTCGCTGCTTTCTCCGTTAAGCTAGTAGAAAAAACAAGCCTTTTAGACACTGGATTCAGGACAATATGCTCCTGCATTGTCTAATAAGTCACATTCATGGGTTCTGTCGCATCTTGCTTTTTTA
>JABSOI010000203.1 GCA_013216015.1 Alteromonadaceae bacterium
GATAATACATTCAATCTTGATGATTTTAAAAGTGGATTACTGAAAGTATTGGATCAAATGGCACAATCTGAATTTGATGATTCCTTACAATTACCGTCGTTTTTTTTCTGGAAAAATGACGATGAATATTTGTACCCTACTGCAATTCACCATCACGAAAAAGAAGCTGAAGACCTCTGTGTTGAAATAATCGAGGCTTCAATAGCTGATGATGTTAATTTCTTGTTTGAGGGAGGGAAATTAGTTAATCGATATATTAATTGTCAATCTATTTTCTCAAATATTGCAGTTGGTAACCAAAGTGAATTTAACTTAGAAGATGAATTTTCGGATGAATTAAACGAGAACAGAATCAATAGTTTTAGAAATGTATCACTCATATCCATAGCAGAAGCCCAGCGAGTTATTAATGATTGAAATAATAATAAATACCTTTGAAATATTTAACTATTCTAAATTACCTGCTAGTGATATTCCTATATTTAAATCTACCACAATGGAAGACTATTGGGTAGTTTATCAAGGTTCTCCAAGTCAACTTTTAGAAAAGAATATACAGAGTGGACTAATGGCAGAATGTAAAAAAGTTTGCGTAGATCCCGCTTTTGAGAAAAATGCCAATATTATTTGCTTATGGAATGTTGAATCTATAGACAAAAAAACCATTCGCCAACTCCATCAGGCAGAAGAAGATATCTACTTCTTCAAAAAAAACGTGCTTTATTATACCCAAAGTGAACTTTCTAGCTTTAAAGAACAGTATTCAGCTTACCCTCTTCGAGATTTACTTCAACAAAGTCCGACAAACCCCGATGTCTTCCAACGCTATAAAGTAAATATAAATAAAGGCACGTGGGAATCATTGCTTTATAGAATATGCATGAAATTAACTTTCATACCTATTGAAAAAAGTTCTAGTGAAAACATATCAAACCTGTACAAAAATCATGATATAGCGATGAATAAAATAAAAGATAATGATAGTTTAATAAAGTTAAACACCGTGGCTCAAAATTTAAGTGAAAGCGAACTCGCAAGTGAATCTGGAAGTTTGCTTAATTTAATAATGGAACAACTTGGGGCGAGTGAATTATGAACATTAAATTAAAAAAATTGACTATTAAAAACTTCAAAATATTTCCCTTTGTTGAGTTAGAAATTACAACTACTAATTTGGCTCTACTTGATGGCCCTAACGGATTTGGCAAAACAACATTTTATGATGCCTTAGAACTCTTATTTTTGGGAGAAGTAACAAGGTATATTGCTTTAGACTCAAATGTATCTAATCAAAGAAAACATATTGGGTGTTTTCCACTTCTTTATGATGGCACGAAATCCGGTGACTCATTATCCATTGAGGCCAAAATTGAGTTAGACCATGGAGTTAAATATATAAAACGATGCGCAACAAAAGAAACTCTGGAAAGTACGAAGCGTATAGCGGATGCTAAGTTCGACTTTTATGTCAAAGAATTAGAAAGTGATAAGTGGGAAAAAATGTCAGATGACGAGACTTATTTATCTAAACTACTAGGAAATAACTACAAAAAAAATTATGGTTTATTCCACTATATTGAACAAGAAGAAAACACCGCAATGCTCAAAAGAAAAGGTGAGTCAAAGCAAGAAAAAATTGATCACCTATTTGATGTTGAAGATTACCGAAAAAAGATAGAAAAATTAACAAAGATCAGAACTAGTATCGCAAAGCTAAAAACACAGGCGAAAAAAACCACATTAGTTACTTTACTCTCAGACCTTAACTCGTTAAAAAAAGAATCGCTCCCCGATAGCTCTAATTTGATGCATCATACCCGCCTAATTGAGACCAAAAATTTTCCTTGGGATGGCGAAACCGTTGACTTTAGCACTGGTACATATGCTCAATGGACTAGTGAAACCGGAATATTAGCACGCTTAAAATATTTAAAAGAGAATAGTGAGAATTTCTTATACAACCGTTATAACGAGAACATCAAAAAAAGGTTAGCTTTACAGCCTAATGTGCTAATACCTTTATTGCAGTTTGGCCACCATCTTGACAACATTACCCAATATCAAATTGAAGTTGATTTATGTGAGGTAGCGAAACAATATGTGAAAAATTCAAAAGCTGGATTAGTTAAATTAATTAACAATAAACTAATTTTTCCAAAAGAATTAATTAGGGAAAAATTGCCGGAACACATCAAATTTGATAAATTCCAATCAGAGGTTGAAGAGTTAATAACTCTACTAAATTCATCGGATCAGTTAAGCCAGCATTTATCTCAACTTAAATCATCTAGAGCGCAATATTTAGAAGATCATGATGCATATCAAAAACAGCTTAATTCGAATGAATCCGAATGCCCTACATGTGGACATGACTGGTTAAACCATGAACAACTTCTTGCTCAGTTTAAAATACAAGAACAGGCATTGGCGTCAATTCTTAAGTCTAGCAACTCAAGTTTACAAATAAAAGTTCAAGATATTGAAACCAAATACCTGTCCCCGATTATAAGTATTTGTATTGATATAGTTAACGTGGAAAAGTCTAAAATTGATTATAAAACAAAAATATGCGAGCTTGACAAGAAACAAATAAATTACCTAAATCGATTAAAAAAGACCTTTGATGAATATCAGATAGATTTATCTAGTTACTATTTACCATCGTTTGATTTATCAAAAGATATACAAACCGAATTATTAATAGAGAAAGTTAAAACTCTGTATAAGCCTGTTATCTATGATAATTTATCTCCAGACCTAGATGATGTATTTACAGAGGTTTTTGAAAACAATGAAAATGAATTACTTAAATTAACCATTGCTACAATAGATATAAAAATAAAGTACTTACAACAACAATATGCTAAATCAAGATTACAAGATATAAAAGACCAAGAAAAAGCGTACAAACAAGAAAAAAACAAATTCGATAATGCTGTTAAAATTCACTCAAACCTCGGTAATCTAATTAGTCTATACACTGATAATGTTAACGACTATATAGAGAGCATCAGTAAAGGTATTGAAATATTATTCCATATATATTCTGGTCGTTTACTTCAGAATTTTCATAATGGTTTAGGTATATTTATTGAATCCGATGGCAAATCAATCTCCTTCAAAGATACTCCTACTGCTGAACACGATGTAATTTTCACTATGAGTTCAGGGCAATTATCATCATTAGTAATTGCGTTCACAATGGCATTAAACCATAAATATGCCAAGCACTCACTATTGTTGATTGATGATCCCGTACAGACAATGGATGAAATTAATGTTGCAGGTTTTATTGATCTGCTCAGGCATGAATTTAGAGATCGACAGATTTTTATCTCTACTCACGAAGACCACACTTCAAGTTATTTTAGATATAAATTTGGAAAGGCGGATCTAGAAACACAGAGAATAAACTTCAAGGATATTCAAAATAGCATGAATATTATATAGGGTAATAGGATTACCCTATAATGATTTTCTGAACTCGCTTACTGAGTATATATGTTATTAAATAACAAAAGGCGAATCGTTTCTGATTCGCCTTTCAAATTTATTCAGTTAGAGTTTCCAACTAGATTAGCAGTTTCCAACTTGATGTCACCGGTTTCCAACTAGATCTGTTGTGATCACCAACTCAACTAATCAACTAATCAACTAATCAACATAACTATCAACAGGAGGACAACTACAAATCAAGTTCCGATCCCCATAAACATCATCAATTCTATTAA
>JABSOI010000204.1 GCA_013216015.1 Alteromonadaceae bacterium
GTGTTGACTGTATCATAATAATTTTGAGGGATAGTGGCATTAGCCACTGATGTGTGAAGAAAAGAAAATAAACATACTAGTGTACTTGCAACTCTACAATTAGAGTTGCAAATGATTGAGTTTTTCATTTTGTTATCCTTGGTATTTTTTAATTTCTGTAATTTATACCCAAGCAACTTGAAAATGCAGATTCAGAGTTTGGGTACATTACCCACCGTAACAAGCACCCCGAAAAATTCCCCTTCCAAGGTAAAGTCTCTTCAGTTTAGGCACACAAGATGAAAAAATTATTACAACTGTATTTTTCATTAATGATGATTTGGTGCTTTTACACCAATAAGTGTAGAAAATTTAATTACGTAATAAAGGGGATGGATAAAATAAGTAACGGAATTTACTCAGGTTTAACGTGAAACAACACTTCAATCTCAATAATTATTGAATTTCAACTTTTAGATATCTAGCTGTTTTTTATAGTGTTTTTCTTGGCTTGTCTTGATTTGATATGCACGGAATTTTCGATGATGTTTTAAATAAAAAACTTGACTGTCAAGTCAACTTCAGAGTGATTTTATAATAATTAATTCTTAAACTTCTCCGAGATAATGTGCGAAATCTACCAAAAATTCTATTCTGAAACTATTTTTCCAATCCGCTTGAAAATGCAGTATTCAACAAGTAGAGAAATGGCTGTGTATTCCACTAGATCCAGCCACTGATCCAGATGACCCGGCCATTCAGGTTCCGGTTATGCAAACAAAATAAAACGCTGGTAATTTTGCCTAAATATGCTCATTTAGATTAATGCTCATCTAGCGTATTCTCCCAGTCTGCTAGTTTTCGTCTGAGGTCATTAACTTTGTTGAGATTCTTATAAAACACGTTATTCCTTTCACCGATGTCAGCGTGTAAATTGAACAGTAATTGTGAATGCCCGTCTACCACATATTTCCAGTTATTATTACGGATCGCTTTCATATTTCCATGTCGCCAATATAAATTGCGATCATCAAACTTATCCGGGTTTTTCATGATGTCGAATAAGCTTGTACCATCCAGGGAGCCAATCAGGCTATCTGTGTGTGTAGCGTCGAGTATTGTGGCGGTAAGATCCATGGCAATTGTAGGAGTTTCAACAACACCTTCTTTTTTCACTCTGTTTGGCCAACGAATTATTAAAGGGACACGGATCCCACCTTCCCACAATGTACCAAAACCATGAAATAGTGGTCCCGAGTCAACTAGGTGCCGGCCTCCATGATCATAAGTGAAAATTACAAGCGTATTTTCTTCTAGTTCATGTTCGCTTAGTTTGTTAAGAACCTTTCCTATTCCTTGATCCATCCTTTCAATCATCGCAATATAGTCAGCCCTAGTAGCATCATTAACAGCCTAGCCTGAAGCCCACTCAGATTCTGGCATGTCAGGTGCTTGGTAAGGTGGTAAGCCTGCATTATAAGAAAGATAAAGAAAGAAAGGATCGTTTGCACTTTTATCTATGAATTGTACAGCCTCTTCAGTAAAGATATCGGTTAGGTAGCCCTTTTCAATTACTGGTTCTTTATTTCTGAATAGCCCTGGTTCACCATCGGAAGTAAGGTGATTATGGTATCCCAATGTCCAAGAGTTGAATCCTAAAAAATAATCGAATCCATGATCATTGGGACTAAAATTCTTCTCTGCTCCTAAGTGCCACTTTCCAATTAATGCTGTTTTGTATCCATTAGCATTTAACCCGCTGAGTAAATTGTTATTTTTTGAATGCAAACCAAGCCCTCTATCAAAGTCAAACCTTTCTAAAACTTTTGAAGGGTACTTCCCACTCATTAAAGACGCTCGGGAGGGAATACAAGAAGGGGCGGAAGAGTAATGGTTTGAAAACAGAAGCCCTTGCGAAGCCAGCGTATTTAATGACGGTGTTTTTATATCTTTTGAACCATAGGGTTCTATATCAGAATATCCCATATAGTCAGCAATAATTAACACAATATTTGGAGCTTGTTTATTATTTTCTGCGAGCAGTGTCGACGGTGATAGCGATATCCCTAAAATTATAAGTGCTCTTTTTAAAAAGCTTTTACCTATTCGCATAATGTATTTTTTTGGCTCTGTTCCATAATACTGTTGTCCCTCGATGAATCCCCTATTTTTAAAGGGTTAGGCGATAAATTGGTCTTTTAACGAGAATTAGTCACAGAGTCCTAGATATAAGGGTTGAGTTTAATTCCATTTGAAGGGACAACAATTATCTACAACAGAGCCATTTTTTTATAATAATTGATCGTATAACGCCCAAATAACAGGCTAAGTAATAGTAGCTAAAATGTAAAACAATGTTAGATTTTCAATCTCTGTACCGGTCATTTGTCTGACAGTGCCACTGGCAATAGGGAAAGAAAATCCAACATCATTTAAACTCACAACATGATAAGATTATGAGTCTTTTCACTTAACCTCCAATTTATCTGTTATAACAATATTTCAAGTTTTTGTTTGGGTTGTAACAGACTATTGCCCGCTAACTTATTCCAACGAACAATGTCTCGAACTCTCACTTTGTATTTCCGGCTAATGTCCCATAAATTGTCACCACTTTTTACCGTATAAATCAGCTTTTTCTGGTTTGGCTTTGTTAGTTGCCAAGGATGCATATCATTTTTAGTTAACGGCACAATCAGCATTTGCCCGATACGGATTGTATCTGAATTAAGGTGGTTAAGTTTTTTAATGGACGCAACATTAGTTGCATACTCAGAGGCAATTACGCTTAAGCTATCACCTGAATTCACCCTATATCTCTGCCACCGTAACCAATCTTTTTTGTTGGTTGTGGCAAGCTTATCTTTAAAAGAGTCAGCAACAACTACGGGTAACATCAGCTGGTAATGGCTGTTGGGAGCAGTCGCCCAGCGATTTAGTCCTGGATTAAGTTGCAACAGTTTTTCAGGTTCAATATTGGCCCATTGTGCTGCTAACGTCAGGTCTAGCTGGTCTTCGATGTTAACAATCTCTACAGCAGGGCTATTTTTAATCGGCGTAAAAATATAATTTAATTCAGCCGCATGTTGCAGTATATCCGAAATAGCGAGCAATTTTGGTACAAAATCTGTGGTTTCAGCCGGCAAATTAAGCGACCAGAAATCGGTCGCTAAATTGGCCTTTTTATTTTTCGCAATAGCCCTGCCAACACGACCTTCACCAGAGTTGAAGGCAGCAATGGCATTCAGCCAGTCTTGGTCAAATGTACGGTGAAAAAACTGAAAATAATCAAGCGCCGCGCGAGTAGATTGAACAATATCCCGTCTCCCGTCATACCACCAATTTTGCTCTACGTTAAAACGTTTCGCGGAAACTGGCATAAACTGCCACAGCCCCGCAGCACTTTTATTGGATACGCCATAAGGCAAATAAGAACTTTCAACAATCGGTAACAACGCCAGTTCAACAGGCATATTACGCTTTTCAATTTCTTCAACAATATAATACAAAAATGGCTCTGCCCGTTGGGCAATGGTCACCATAAAATTAGGATGACTTAAATAGTATTTTCGCCATTTGGCGATCGCTGGCTTATCAGGAGCTTTGATCGTCAGCTGACTGCGAATGCGTTGCCATACATCTTCATATTCGTGAGGCTGCTTGGCAATTCTTGTTTCAGTCGATTTTTGTATTATCCCTTGCTCTTGTGATAGAGGGTTTTCCTCTCGGGTTTGATTCACAACT
>JABSOI010000205.1 GCA_013216015.1 Alteromonadaceae bacterium
GGAAAAAGTCCTTGGTGCTGAGCATCCAGACGTAGCAACCTCACTGAATAATCTGGCCGGGTTGTATGAGTCTATGGGTGACACTGACCGAGCCCTGCCGTTGGTCCTGCGGTCACTCGATATCAGGGAAAAAGTCCTTGGTGATGAGCATCCAGACGTAGCAACCTCACTGAATAATTTGGCCGCATTGTATGAAGCTAAGGGCGACACTGACCGAGCCCTGCCGTTGTTTCTGCGGTCACTCGATATCTGGGAAAAAGTCCTTGGTGCTGAGCATCCAGACGTAGCAACCTCACTGAATAATCTGGCCGCGTTGTATAAAACTACGGGCGACACTGACCGAGCCCTGCCGTTGTATCAGCGGTCCATAGATATATTGGAAAAAGTCCTTGGTTCTGAGCATCCCTCGACCATAACAGTAAAAGAAAACATGAATAAACTAGTACTTAAACTCAAATAAACAAAGTAATGGCGTCATATCGGGCTCTGTTGCATCTTGCTTTCTTAACCAAAGATCTGGAATTTAAAAAACATAAAATCAATTGGTTAAAAATAAAAAATAGCAAAATACGCAACGGAGCCAATTTGTCTGCTTTATTCTGAACTTCCGATAAGGAAAATTCAAAGCTCAAATATAAGTTAGAGTGTAACATAAATAAGTTTAAATATAAGTTACCGCCTAACATAAATGTTTAGCTGTAGACTACCGTATTATTTCATAACGCATGACTCAACTTGGTTTGTTTAGGGTATACCTCAAGAAGACCACGAAAAAGTGACCTTAAAACCGAAAGCGAACTACTTATAATAGACCAAAGTAACAATACCACTTAAAAAGGACTCTTATGCGCGTATATGCCTACCTCCAAGCGTCTAGCAATGATCACTACATATTTGCATCTGGCTAGAAGATTGGTTTTTTGTTCTGTATCCTAGGGCGCTTTGGGGCACTTAGTGAGATAGAATTTATTGTGCCAATGTTGTTTGTTGGATTAGCTAATGTATGGCTAGTAGTTTGCCATACATTAACACCAAATTAACTTTCTATCTCGTTTGGGATAGAAAGTGAATTACAACTTGCGTCGCTTTTACCACATTGCGGACGTTTTTTATGAACCCAATTCACTTCCGCTAAAGGGCAGTTTAGATACGAAAGCGGACTATTGTATGTACTCATATTTTGTTTTGAGCTTGTTAATTGTAAGATACCCTAATTAAATTTTTATAAAAACTTAGACTTAAACACAGAACTGATGCAAGGACACAAGAACTTCATGACACAACACAGAATTAAGTTATCGATTTTATCAATCATTTTGATCGCTTGCTTAACAACATTTCTCTTAAGCTTGACTGATGGCGCATCAGTAGCAGATTCTCCGAATATTGAATTTACTTCCTCAGCTACTCCTCCCCTAAAATCAACAGTCAAAACTGAAGAAATCAACACCACTCCGACAGACATTCCAAACACCAAGGCAATTCTAGAAGGAGCTGGCACGCAAAATGGTCAAATGGTTGTCATTCACAGACCTGGCTGGAAATTTGATGGGAATTTAATCGTTCAGCTAGAAAAACTTAGAAGCGCTGCAACAAACGGAGATAACGAGGCAAGCTATATTCTTGCTATGAATCTTAGGTATTGTTATAACAGTCCCGCTGATGATATTGCACTTGAGAAGAAGCTAGAGCAAGCCAACGAATTTAGCGATAGCGAACTAGCTGTGGGTAGGATTACAGAAAAATACGAGTATTGTTCTGGCATTGATCAAAAACAACGCAACCAGTTTTATAGTTACTCCGAAGCAGCTGCAAACAATGGGTACGTAGCCGCACAGGAAGTTATTGGTAGAACCACTCCAGAGTTCTTCATGGAGTCTCAGGGTTACGAAGACCTTGAACGAGAAGAATTTATAAGAATGCGTGACAACTTTATTAAGCAGAAAATCGAATTTTTGGAGCAAGCAGCCCAAAATGGAAGTATCAAAGCATTAGTCAGTCTTTCTCATATGAACCGAGCACAAAAAATTGGAGAAAAGGGTTATGTAAAATCCTTTGCATTTAATCAATTAATTCTCGAACTCACTCAGAACAACGAGATATATAACAGGTATTCGCGGTATCAACAAAAGCTGCACTCGCAGTTAACGTCAGATGAAATTGATAATGCATTCGCAATGTCTGAAGAATGGTTAGAAGTAATTAAAGCAAACGGTACATTATATTTAAATGAAAATTAGACTACGTGTGTTTTTATTAAAAGACAGTAATGGCTTAACGGATAATTCTACCTCTCTACCAACAATCTAATGACATTGAGCGATGACATGACAAATATCTGCTTCTGCTGAAATAAACAAATAGAGACTGCAAGGTTTTGAACGGCATTTATTTCGCTCAAAGTTGCCATTATAGGCATTAAACCTTATATCATCTTTTAACGATCAGTTGACCTAACAAACAAACGATAGCTAACTTCCGCTTAGCGAACTTTGCTGACCTTAGTGCTCAACAATTTTTTTATCAAGCTTATTGTGAACGTGGCAATTTTCAACGTAGTTTAGATAAGAAAATATATCACAAAAATTAAAAATCTAACAAACTCAATTTTGACTGCCTAGGTCGCTATGGGGCGAAAGCGAGCTATAAAAAGCGTCACTTTTACCATAAAACGGACATTAGCTATAACCGAGTAAAAACAGATTTAGATTAGTTTTTGTATCCAAATAAAATAAAACGGACACCCACTCTAACAGCTAAAAACAAGACCTGATAATCAGCAGTTTTCATGCATGACCCCAATTACATGACAATTATTAACGATGAGTGATACTTAGTTAATTTTGTTATCCATTTATAGGCTAAAAACATACGTTTAAGCCTTTAAAATGGCATGTTATTGATATGAAACATCATATAATCAGACTGTTATGTAGGTCCGACCCCTCTTAGCCTCCCATACTGTTATGTAGGTCCGACCCCTCTTAGCACCTCTTAGCAAAGCCCCTCTTAGCAAAGATATATATCAATTATTTGGTTGTTTTTTTGGTGAACACTTTCTCTATCTATCAATTGTTACACCTTACTAGCTGTGTGAGAAATATACATTTTTTGATTGTTGAATGTTCAGGAGATTAAGTCAATGAAAAATACTTTATCAATTAATATGTTTATGAAATTAGATAGATTATTGGGTTATATGCCAAAACAGAGAGGTGATGTAATTGGTGTTAATTTGGTTTGTTTTTAAAAGATTAACGGTCAGATAAATTTGATATTAGGGATAGCAATATTTAAAATCAATTACTACGACCCCATTGATTGCACGAATCACCTTTTAATGCGAACGCATAAATAGTAGCATGAAAATTAAAAAATAGAAGGTAATTTAGGCGAATGCATAAGAATACGGTAGATTAGAGGTGAATTACTGGTTATTCATTCGAACGCATAAATTTAGGTGTGAATGAATTAACTTATAGGCTATTTAATCAAATTTAAGTTGGGCGTCCGCCTTAATGTTGTTAAGTTATCGATTAATCAGTGAGTTAGTGCCTATTTGGTCAAGAAATTTAAGATGGGTGTCCGGCTTAATATAGGTGTCCGGCTTAATATAAACAAAGCCAAGACCATTTAAAATCATTGCTACAACTAATTGACCGCATGTAATATGTTTGTCAGGTCGCTGTTCAG
>JABSOI010000206.1 GCA_013216015.1 Alteromonadaceae bacterium
ATCTGAAATTTAAAAAGAATATAATCAATAGGTTAAAAAATAGAAAAACAGTAAAATACGCAAGATGCGACAGAACCGGAAATAGATTATGTTAAAAACAGAATATGAAACGAACAATGAACTGTTATTCAAGTTACCTATAATTGTTAGAAAGTGTGTAGTGGTATTGCTTCTAAAAAGTGGTTTTATGATGTAATGGCTTTAGTTGTTAATGTACTGTTTTTAAGTGGTAATGTCCTTTGGAAAATAAATGCATTAGTAAGTTTTTCAGTCGCATATTGTACTGGATGTTTGTTGCGTAAAGAGCAACATTATGTTATGGTGAACTTACTTGTTCTGTTTCAAAAGAAATAGCAAAAGAGGATATTCGATGGTTATTCATTGTTAAAAGCTCCATTGTCAATTTTGGTGTGTTAACTGGAAATTCGCACCTGGAGTTTAGCCGTTTTATGATGGCGATATCTAACGTAGAATGTTTAGCTGAACTTGAGCAGTTGTTTCCAGGGGATATGGTAAAAATTAGTGATAATGTGTTTCAATTCTTGATCAGAAATAGTTTTATTCACGTTGTGGCTTGTATTGAGGGAATTATAGACTATCAAGGTGAAGTAACTATCGTTCTACATTATTATGATTGAGTTATTGAGACGTAGCTATTACTTCATAGGTTATTAACTTTACTTGACCACTTTTTAGTATATTTAAAACAGAAACAATGAGGAAAAACGATGAAAAATCAAATTGTCAGTGGTTTAGAGGCAATCGAACATTTGCTTCTACCTCCTGAGCCAGCGTGTGCTTATGTGAAGCAATTTTTCGAAAAAAAGGGGATCATTCCCGCGAAGGTTGCAGAAGTGATTGGTGTCAGCCGTTCAACGGTTACGCGCTTTTTAAATGGTGGTATGTTAAGCGAAGAAATGGCAGCAAAACTGGGTATGCATTATAACTTACCGATTAATTTACTCTTTAAATTGGAAGCGAAAGCACATGTGTATAAAGCTGAACAATTGATGAAACAATTGGTTGCATAAATTGTGTGTTATAGTGAGATAACTTGAATTTGGCGATCTTTACTTCATGTTTAGAATTAGCATGTTGTATACGCTTTGGCTAGAGCGTAACTTTTCAAAATGTAAGCTGTAAACGTCGTATCAGCACCAAATGAAAGTACTGTAACGGGGATGGTATGTATTTTAAAAATTCGGCATGTATATTCTTGGCTCTGACCAGTGGCGAAATTAGTGGTCGCTAAATCATGGATGCTGTACTGCTGCATATACTCTCCAAAGAACACCGCGCTAAGCAACTTCCTGCTCCTTTTTTTTATCATGATTCTTAATAAAGCAGACAGCTAAATTTTGTAATCAACCTGCTAGCTTGTTGCAATAGGGTTTCCTATTGAATTGCTTGGTTTGTGGGATAAGCTACATGATCCAGATTTTAAACTGGTCGAATTCGACCAGTTTAAAAATGAGGTTGGTTTCTATTATTTTGTTTCATCACAAATAAATGGATAGAAACAACAAACGCGATTCGATTGAACTCTTAGTTTTAACGAAATGGTGGTACATTTGCCGGCGTAGCTATAGCCATGGAGCTCGCGGGTATTGTCAACTTAGCGTATTAGGATGATAAAAACTAGTTTTGAAACCCGAGACCAAATTTTGGACACAACTAGCCTTTTTCCATTGTGTAAAAACTCGAGTAAGTAATACTCTATAATTATTAGCTTCATTAAATGACTCCCAATCTAAACATGTTTTTGACGATACCATGATAACTAAGAAACCGTTGAGCCTGGCCTTGGGACTTGAATCATATCATTTTCCTTTTTTTTTGTCTTGTTGGTTGATGTGACAATTCACAACGGTTATTTTCATATTGTTGGGTCGAGTACTCTACAACACTCGGCATTTGGTCTCTTTTGGCAGATTAGTAGTTTTTTAGTTTATCGCCGATGATCTTAATTGGTGTGGTTTGTTGACCTTGGAGCTTTACGCATTAAAAAACTTACAAGTCATTCAATTAATCAAAGATCTAATTTTTTCCCAAAAATTGAATTTTAATGTCATATTGGTTATTGTGATGTTCAATTAAACTTATTTAAGACGATCCTTTGTGAACAAAAAAATTTATCTTTTCTTTCTGTTAAGTTTACCTATTTTCTCATTGCAAGCTGAAGCACTAAAAGTTGCTTCATGGAATATCGCCTGGTTAGGGTCGCATGAATATAATAAGCGCGGGGACAGTGATTACCTGGAACTTGCTCGATATGCGACAAAATTAGATGCAGATATTATTGCTTTACAAGAAGTTGAAAACGCTGAATATGCAAAAAAAGTTTTTGGTGATGATTATGATTATTACTTTTCAACGAAGGACTGGGTTCAACGCGTCGGTGTAGCCGTCAGAAAATCAATTGGTTATAGCGTTGAAGCAAAGGAATATAAAGCTCTGGATGTTGGTCGTGTTCGCTATGGCATGGATTTAACCTTAACCAAAGGAAATAAAGCACTTCGATTACTGGCTATTCATCTCAAGAGTGGTTGTTTTGATAAAAAACTTGATAGCGCGAGTATCGATGCGATGAGTAATGCCTCTAAGCGGGATCAAAAAGTAAAAACGGCTTGTATAAAACTTTCAAAACAGCTTAAACCTTTAGAGGCTTGGATAGATCACCGAGCAACTGAAAGTACCCCTTTCATCGTGCTAGGCGATTTCAATCGACGATTTTCACAAGATTTAGCGCTTCAACATTCAGAAAAATCAGGTCTATGGCAAGCGATTGACGATAAAAACAATGAAGATCTCTGGACACCGACTTTAACCCGTAATTCCGATTGCTGGGGCGGTTATTACAAACACTATATTGATCATATCGTGTTAGATCCAAAGGCTAAGCAAAAATATATTGCTAACTCATTTAATCAATTAGTCTTTGAACAGAAATATACAAAAGAAATATCCAACAGATTGAGTGATCATTGTCCTATTTCAATAGAGCTCAAACTGTAAAACGATTTTGAGCGAGGTTTTTATACCGGGAGCCATAGTCTGGTTTGCTCAAAAGTGATTAAACTAAATAGATTTAGAAGTTGAGCGAATAGTTCAAAACTTATTGCATCATCGGATATAAAAAACTAGCGAGATTATACGGACGTTGATGTTAATCACATAAGAGAATGTGCAAAAAACACGTTTCCAAAGCCAAAGACAAGAGGTCGAAAGCCTAAAAATGACAAGTAAACATAGCAAAACAAAAACAAGCTATTACCGTAGGCTTTATGTTGCACATTTAATTGATTCAGGTATCAATACTGTTCCGCTATTGTTAGAAACAACGGTTCTGTCGCATCTTGCGTATTTTACTGTTTTTCGATTTTTTAACCTATTGATTATATTCTTTTTAAATTTCA
>JABSOI010000207.1 GCA_013216015.1 Alteromonadaceae bacterium
AGCCAACATTTGTAAAATCACAGGTGATAATTTTTTATTGCCTACTTGACAAAGCTGATTAATAGGTGACCCCTTTTCCATTGAAAGCTTTTTCAACGAGTTATTTGATGCTATTGATGCTCTGCCTTCTTCTAATCCTTAGTCTAAGTATTCAATCCCTTTGGCTTCAAAAGCAGCAAAAACAAATCCCCTTGCGAGGCTTTGGATTAAAATAAATAACTGTGAGCGTCTGCGCTCTTTTAACTGGCTACTTAGTTAAAGCAAATGAAGTTATTGTATTTGATTTCTTATCAATTATAAACTCACCGCCACCGCCTTTGATAACCCTGTTAACTTCAACTATTGTAGTATTAACTTCCTCCTTAAATGAGAATTTATAATATTTTTTATTTAATAGTGCCTTATCTAGCGGGGTAGAAGTAATCGCTAAGTACTTATTGAATACTGTTTCTATTGTATTCACATCCTCACCTAAAAACACCTTATCAGCTTGAAAGACAACCCTGTCGTGCGATACTCTAACTTCCTCGCTTAAACAAGGTGTGGCTAATGCCAAAAAACAAACTGATATAATATTTAAGCCCATACTTTCATATTTAAAAAAATTCATAATACCTATCTCCAGTAATTATTTTTGGTTGGATCATTTTTATCACTTATGAGTATTGATTTTTATACTCTCTTATGAAACTACTAACTGTTCACTGACAAAATGCTTCAACTCAATCAAGCAAAAACACTTCTTGATATTTACTTTCTATTTCTTTTACTTCGGTCTCAGTTAGTGCAGAGAACTCCCTAGTTTTGGCTCTCTTAGATAACTTACCATTACTCTGTCGCAAAAAATTGAGTAGTAAACTTAAACTTTTCTGAGGCATATCAAATCGATTATTTATATAGCCCCATATCTCATCGTATCTTTCAAGATAAAGGACTTCCTCAGGAAGAACGGTGTCTACTGTCTTTTTTACACACTCAAACAAAAACTCCACTTGGCAAGTCATATCTCCATATCGATACAAATCAACCGTTTCGTTTGTTACATGAACATTGTTATCTTCAGTAGGTTGCCATTCGATATATTTTAAGCGCGGTTGTGTAAACTGCTCCAACACGGCTTTGTACTCTTCTATTCTTTCTAGAATTACCGCTGAAACGGGAAAGATTACCCCTTTAGGCGTGAAGCCACTTTCAGCTAATACATGATGAATTAAGTATCGATGAATTCGTCCATTACCATCCTCTAAAGGATGAATAATCACAAACGAAAAGGCAATTATTGCAGCAGCTAAAACAGGATGAAATCCTGCTCCTTTCATTAAGTCATACGCATTTAGATAGGCATCTAGCAATTCATCTAAATCTTCTGGCTTTGCTGATATGTGTTCAGGTATTGGTATGTTGGTTACACGATCATGCTCACCAACAAAACCGCCAACACATCGAATGCCCGGCAGGATAAATCGACCATCAGGTATTACTACTTCTTGTAAACGTTCTATCTCTTCTACAGTTAGTGGTTGCATGCCTGCTTGACCGATGATTTTCCCCCATCGCTCTATACGATTGTGCGGAGGCGCTTCTCCTTCAATGGTATACGAAGCCTTAGAATCTGAAAGCAGCAGAAAAGCAGCAGCTCTTGCAAGTAAGTCACTGTGAACATTGCCTATATTTTTTGCCGCTTTTTCGTCTAAGTTTTCCTCAATATACTGAACAAGCTTCTCTGTTTTTCTAATTAAAGGGCAAAAGCCATTAACACCCGGTAAGTTATTATTTATTCGTTGGCGAGAAACTTTTGTTTTGGCGCAGCCAAACTGTAGCTCTTCATTTAACGCGTCAACATAATTACTAGTAGTAACATCCTCAATGGGTAGTACTTGAGCAGTAAGCCATTCATAGAAAAACCAAATTCGACGGCTATAAGCTCCTGTTATTTCATTTTTAATTGAAGCGGTAATGTCTTCTATTATCAAAGCGCCAAATAAACTCCTCATAATGGCTAAATCAACACCTTCGTATTTCAATGCGAATGTTAATTGTGTAAACCAATGAGCTTCAGGCTGATAACGACTTCCCCATATTAACCACCTCCCTTTACTGCGTTTAGCATTCTTAGCTGGAACAATTGCGCATATAGAATTAGGAGCAGGAACTCTCAGTTGGAACTCATTTATAAGCCAAGCATAACCAACCAACTCGGCTTCAGGCTCTGGGTAGACGTCTTCATCAAAAAACTTTGCTCGTTTAGCTAATACCATATTACCAACCTAAAAATGATTACTTACCATGAAAAACGATTACCACCCATGAAAAACAATTATATAAGACATCACTTCATGAATAATGATTACAAACTATAATATGACTGAAAAGTTAAATCAACAGCGTGAAAAATAATTACGAGGCATGAAATATGATTATATTTGAAGGGTCAGTGTGATTTTTGATTATTTATTGGCAAGTATCATGGTAATCTATTGCTAATTCACATTATAAAAAAAGGGTAATGCAAATACATTACTCTTTGGCTTGCTTAAAAAATACTTTCATCACTCAAAGCAGATGGGTGAGATTTACCATAAACCTTAGTCAACTTAGAGCAGAATCAGGGGTGTGCGGCCGAGCCAGGTCGTTAATTCTAGAGCAAAATAAGGGGTGTGCGGCCGAGCCAGGTCGTTAATTCTAGTGAGTGTGAATCTCACTCTGGTAAGGTTGGTCACAGCCACCAGATAGTAAACATCGGGCAGGCACAGGTAACTCCAAATGTTAAGCACGATGGGCGCAAGCCAGCAGGCCGTAAGCATTAGCTGAAGTGATTTAGCCTCGTAATTTTTTACACAAACAGGGCGACAGTAAGTCCTAGAATCTAAGTCCTAGCGGGGTCGGACCAACATAATGTAAGTCCTAGCGGGGTCGGACCAACATAATAGTCCTAGCGGGGTAGGACCAACATAATAGATTGATTAATAAGCATTTAATATCAACAAAAGAGCATTAAAATGGCTTAAACCTATGTTTTCGACCTATAAATCGATTTTGTAAGGACTACTAGGCTCTTTAACTAGATGACAATTATTTATTACTTTTACTTCCCGATATTTTGCTTTTATACCGACCGCCTCGATATATTTTTCTGCAAATAATTTCCCACCTACAGCCAGACTACAGGTCCATTTTTCATCACGAACTATCTGACTTTTAATCAAACCTTCTTGAACCCAAGTTAAACAATTTTTCTTCAGTTCATCTTCAGATTTTACGTCGACTAATTGACAAAGTTTCTTTCGACCGATCAGTTGATTAATTAAGCCGGACACCCACCCATATAATTAAGCTGGTCATCAACTCAAAACTAGAAATCAAACCACAAAAAAAGTAC
>JABSOI010000208.1 GCA_013216015.1 Alteromonadaceae bacterium
GGCGAATCAGCGTCTTGTAACTATGCTTTTTAATTCACCTCAAATTCCCGCATTTTGAAAGGTAACGGGTATATTACAATTTTACAACTGTAATACGATGATCATTGGCATCAAATGTAATTTTATAATTACCCGCGCCCTGGTAAATATTCCAATTTCCGCCTGGATAAACTTCATTCCAATTACTATCTGAATGACGAATACGGAATGACCCATTAGCGGTAAAATACTGTGTCATTTCCCAAAGAGATCCTCCAATATTAACCATATTCCATACGGACCACGCATTTGGTGTACCACTAAAATACCATTTATCATGCACGTTTTGAATAAAGGTGGAATAACGGCTTTGCCCGGTGCCATTGTTGGTTACATCACCTATTCGCAATATTGTTAAACCTGAATAACTGGCGTACGAGAAGGCATTTTCAATATTGTCCCAACCTGCATTGGAATTTGCCCCTCCAGATAATGCATTTTCTCCTTTAATAGAAACGCCCTGGTAGGATGCTCCATTAGCCACCCAAAAGACTAAATCTTTCGCTTTGCTATATTGAGGCGACCAATTCTGATTATCCATTTCAAGCGCAGTAAAATGTAATACTATATGACGCCCGCTGTTATTATAATGTGAAGCCACACCAATAATATTGCTATAACCATGTGCTGTGGCATCACTGTTCAAGTCTACATCGGTAGGTATCAAACCCGCGGCAATTTCAGCTGAACGGCTATAACCACTAGGCGTGCCCATTTGCCAATGAACACCGGGAATTTTGAAACCCAACTCAACATTACTAAATGCGTTGCTAAAAGCTGATATAGCGGCATCCATCATACGGATCCCATGGCTTTTCAACGCTTCATGATACCAGCGTACAAAGTCCCGGCCATACTGCGTATTATATTGATCACTATTAGAAATAAAAATATCGGCATTAGAGGGAGGATTAACCGAATAGATATTAGCTAAACTTGTTCCCCATGCACTATTAACCCCCGTAAGAGAGCCGTATTTACTTATTGACCAATTACGAAAATCTGTTTTAGCTGGTTCACTGTAAGATTGAAACGCACCTCGGGTTGGATAGCCGCTGCCAGTATCATGGCTATTGTATGAAGGGTAGCGAAGTTCACCAGCTGGTCCCATAGAGATATTAATTTCTTCTGTCATATAAGCTTTGCTAGCAAAATGACTTTCAAACGCATTCATAAACTCTTCATATTCACTTACCACTAAATTGTCTTTCCACAAAGAAACGGTTTCATCTGAGTAGTTATTTTGTTCGCTAAGGTATTTCAGATCGTTAGCGCTTGTGCCGTTGTAATGAGTCCAAATCCAAGCAGGTACTGGAATATCGCAAACGTCTCCAACATTGCCTCCACATTGATGAAACGACATGATAGGTACCCAGCTCAAACCAGCATTTTCAATATATTGCACTACCGTGTCATAATAAGACCAGTCAAAAACCTCATCGCCGGCCCCTTCTACTTTCCCCCACCATATATCAACAGATACAGCGTCTACGCCCATCTGTTTTGCCGTGGTAAGCTGTTGTGCAAACTCTCCCCAATTTGAAACTTCTAACGGGGCCATTACATTAGCGCTCTTAGCCTCATCAGCCTGCACAATCGACGAGCTAACTAATAAAAATGCTGCTAAACCTATGTATAATATACGAGACATATTGTTTAAAATATGTTTAATTGTTGTCATAACCTATCCTTAAAATCTTCATTATTATTAGTCAATCTTAGGCTGGAACGGTCACCGTAATTCCGATTCTTTTGTACCGACCATAAATTTAACCATAAAGCAGTAAATTGATTATAACTAGGCTATGCATACGTATTCAATGCATGGCAGCTGCCTAACACACTGAATTTCAAGCTTGTTTAGTTTTTCTTATGATGATATTTTCTGGATAATGTGAAGTGTTCATATAAAAGGGTAAAGTACAGGTGTTTTGTGAGCTGACAAAACAGGCACCCAAGGTTAAAAATTTAATTTAGGTGCCAAGTTCCAGTGTGATATTTAACAACACTAAAGAATGTTTTATACCAATTTAATTAATCTTGGTACAGCTTTTGAGTCGCATGCCATAAATCTCTAACTAAATCCCAGCCCACGGATTGAGTTTCTTCATAGTGACCATCTACTTTATCCAATAATTGTCCGTAACGGCAAGCCTGACCAACAATAGGGGCAAGTGCGCCTAGCTCATCTAAGATTGCCTCATCATCATCAATAATTGCCTTACAAAGATTGCCGGAAACCCAATGTTCCTCATTTATTGCACCCATGGTTTTTAATTCAGCGCAGGACAGGCCGGTGATAATTTCAACAACATCTGAGCACAAAAATCAAAACACTAAAGATCAGTAACTAACTCTCCGATCACCACCACCGCTAGTCGGGTTATAAGCAAAGACATCATAACCCTGCTTGATCAAAGCCTCTTTGGTAATACCCCAAATTTCAGGCTTCATATCAAGACAAATAAACGATCGCTTACTCTCCGCCCAGATTAATAACTGAGCCACCAAAAACGCCGTTTTTCCCGTCCTGGGAGGACCAATGATCAACGCCCTGTCTTGTGTCGTAATATTGAGTGCCTTCCCTAAAATCGTCCCTGAAAACACACCTTTTTTATCGCTTAACTTATCCGGAATGCCCCCGACAATAGAAGGCTCAAGCAAATAATCCGTTTGATCCAATTCAACCCCTGCCGTCGGTGTGGTACTGGACTGATCAACAAACACATTAAACGCCTTTTTCCACCACGGCCATAAGCCTTGACCTTCCTTATCATCTTTACTTTTATCAAAAACATCACGGAGCCTACGTCGAGACGCCGTATTATTGTGCTCACCCTCATCATTTCCTACAGACGGGCGATCTGTAGTATTTACCCCGTCAGGACGATGCGTTATTTTAACCAAATGTTTAAACAACCCATTCTTGACGAAAGCAAAAAGCTCGCCATACCAACAAAACAAGCACATCAACTCCACCTAACACTACATCAACCAAACAAAAAACGACGGATACCCGAAAGCAACCAGAACGATGCTATGCAAAAGTTCGCTGAATTGATCGTTCATTATTTTAAAATCCATGGATTAGGAACTGAAAACTTACAATCAAGAGATGAGTAAAAATTGGCGGGCAGATATTAACTGATGATTAAAATAAATGATACCAGTTGCTGTATTTGATGTAGTTAAGAGCCTTGTAGATAAAAGCCATATATACAAGTAATCATTCAAAATGCAGGTTTTGAAGCGTTTTAAAAGATTATCTACTACGTTGCTTTCAATCCCAATAGCCCGCT
>JABSOI010000020.1 GCA_013216015.1 Alteromonadaceae bacterium
AACTTAAGCCAGCACCCACAAACGAAAGGACATGCGGATATCGAAACAGGACTGATGAAAATTAATAATGGGTGGCTCGATAATACTCATGATATGCGGGATTTTATTAATGGTTTTAGTTAGGTCAATAATTATATGAGCACCATAAATATTCACTTAATGAAAAATGTAAGGAACTGAGATGAGAACACTAAAACCACAAGATTATTTAGATGAAGTTTACCCTGGTGCTGGTATAAGCACTAAAACGGTTATAAATTGGATTAAAAGAGGTAAAGTAAGAGGTAAACAAACGGTAACAGGAAGGTGGCTAGTGTTGGTAAATGAAAAAGAAACATCTAAAGTCAGTGAACTGGTTCAAATGATGGAAGCGTCAGGGATATAAAATGCCGCGTAAAAAGAAATTTGAGAATCGACATTTTCCTATTGGGTTAACACAAAGAAAGCTGAGAGGCGTAAAACGTTTCCGCTATCGTAAACCAAACGGTAAAGATTTTCTATTTCCTATTGGCACACTTGAGATTGATGCTATCGAAGCGGCTATCATATTTAATCAAAAGCATAGAAATCCCACGATAAAACTTTTAATGGATCATGATCCCAGTAATAAACCTTTAACACAGTGGATAGACGTAATAATTGAGCGAGTACGAAATGAAGAACTAAATGCAGAAAGAATAAATGAGGATAGTTTTCAGACTTTCCTCCTTGATATGGCACGTTTGAAAACTTTACACGGTGAAGTACCAACTAAAGCTATTAACTTAGATCATGTTAATTCTTACCTTGAGACCTATACTAAAGGGAAATCAAGCAGAGTATACAACTCAAAAATAGCTTTTCTAAAAAAAGTTTTTTCTTACTTGTTAGACGATGGTGCAATGACCTTTAACCCAGCTGAGAATAAAAAGAAAAAGCCAACACCTGATAAGATACGAATAAGATTGAGCCTTGAAAAGTATAAACAACTATTAAATCAAACACCTCATTCCCTTAATATTGCAATGCGCTTATCTTTACAAACAACTCATGCGGTTAATGAATTAAGTGTAGCTAAATATAAAGATTGCAGATGGTTTGATAAACCGATGGTTGAAAATGATTTACTTGTTTATGGTTTAATGAGAATTCGCCGCCAAAAGGTACAAAAAAAAGAAGCATCAAGAGTTGAGATCCCGATAACACAAAAAATCAAAGACATTATTGATGATTCACGTAAAGATAATATAGTGTCTCCTTACATTATTCATCAATTAAAATCCCGTAAATCAAAACTAGCTAAAGGTTTAACCCACCATACGCAATTAAGGAGTAAGACCATTTCAAAGTTATTTTCAAAGTTCAGGGATAAATTAGGCTTGTACGATAATATAGAAATGGATGAACGCCCAACTTTCCACGAAATACGCTCCCTATCCATCCACATGTACAAAAAATCAGGAATTGATCCCCAAGAACGCGCCGCACACACAGATGCAAAAACGACTAAAAGATATGATGAAGGACATGTGCAGTGGGTACAAATTCAAGCGGCTGAAATAACTATTTAACCCACAACGTTAGAGATGTGGCCTAGGTAAGATAAATAAATATCACCCCCGAAATAACTATCATATTTTGATGTTTTATTAACTTTATTTTGCAAACAATTAGGTCAGGAATTACCACTTTGCGGACATTAACTGATGGGAGCTTAAAGCTGATTCGGATTATATTTTGTATTGATAACACCGACAACAGCTTGTGGAGTCAGGTTACTTGGCCTTATTATGTGGCAAGGTTATCATAGGTTTCCCCTATACAAAATGTAACTTGATGCAGTGGGAGAATAAGATCGTCTGTATTAGCATTTTCACCTTTTACGTAATCAAACGGAGGTTCTTGGACAAAGAAACCGTTACTTAAAGTTCCAAATGAATGAAGGATATAATTAGGCTTTATTTGAATAGCAGAAATAGGAGATTTATCGGGTAATGAGACCCTAGAACTTGATCCATTACAATCAGCTCCAACACCATAGATATCAATAAAACCATCAATCAATTTAAAATACCGTAGCCTAGATTCGACTATAACTTCCCAGTTTGCTTGCAGCCAATCGTCCAATAATTCCTGAATATCGTCATCACCAGACAGAATTTCAGACATTAATTCAAAATTTAGAAGTAAAAATTTGCGAAAGTCGCTCAATACATCATCAAGGCTCATAGTTTTACTCTGCCACATAGCACCTTGCTAAGCGGCGCATAATAGTTGGCTATAATGTGCGAGGAACGAAGCGCAGCCAACTGTTATGCGTCCGTTTGAGCAACTTATTATATTTTTTTACACTCGGTAATTTCATTTGTTTCGCTATTAATGCGTACCCAAAGTTTATTACTAATTGATTTAGTAATAAATGGTTTTGATTGAGATTGCATTGCTTTTCTTAAGCTTTCTTTTGCACCTTTAAGAATACCTGTTTCATCATTAATTATTTTAATATCGATTGAATCAATGTCATCTTCAATCACCATTGAGTTATATTTATAAGTACCAGTTGATATTGATTGAAGTGTGGATTCCATACCACCAGATTGAATCTATGTTACTGTTCCATGATGAATAAAACTCATATTTTTGGTTTTATATTCAATAGTATTTATTAGCACCATTTCATCATTTGGCTTAGGAGAACAATCCCACTTGCCATTAATTAACGACAAATCCTTATTAAATGCAAAACTATTAAAGCTTGATAAGACCAATATAACTAGAATTTTACGCATACACATCTCAAAAAATAGAACAGCTTATTCAGTCGCTAAAACCCTTGTTTAAATATTGGCTTTTGCGCTCGTTCAAATATTAGATTAATTAGAATATAGATGAAGACTAAAAAAATCAATCTATTAGAATATTAGCTAATTTGGTAAAACAATGAAATAGAGGTTTTCGCCTTATTTCACACTATTAGCAACTTAGTATTAGAAAAAGTATTGAATTTTTGTTTATGATTTACGTCCGGTATGCGAACATTAGAGTCTTTAGAAGAGGTAAAACTCTAATCCGAAATTGATAGTTTAAATAATAACTAATTCATCTCATAAATTACATTTCACCGACTAAAAAACCACTGCTTTTTCCTAAAAACAAACTACTGTATAAGGGGACGGATAGGGGACGGATAGGGGACGCGTTAAAACCAACAAACCTTGATTTATCTCACCAATAATCTGGTTATTAACCGTTACACTGGCTTCACTAACTCGTTGTCTTAACGCTATCATTATTTTCTCTTATCCTATTTTATTGGATTCACGCTCCTTTAAGAACTGAATAATATCGTCAGGACGCATAGGTAAACTCCGTAATCGCACACCTGTAGCCTGAGCAATTGCGTTGGCAATTGCTGGAGCAACAGTAACGACACCAGGTTCTCCTAAACCTACTGAAATTTCATCACTTTCAATAAACTGAATATCTAACTCTGGTACATCACCCATTCGTAATGGGGTGTAGGTATCCAGATTGGTCTTGGATATTTGTCCTTTTTTAATCTCATTACCTTCATGTAACGCTAAACTGAGCCCCCATAATACACCGCCTTCCACCTGAGCAAGTGCACCATCTGGATGGATCACGGTTCCACAATCAACCGTCAAACTCAGTTTTTTAACCGTGACTTTACCATTGCTTTTATTAACATGAACATGAGCTACGCAGGCAATCCAAGTAGGCATTGTGCGCTCTTGCCCGTAGGTAATAGCCACACCCATTCCTTCGTTTTCTCCTAATTCCCCCCCCCAATTCGATTGACTTCTTACTTTTTTCAATACATTAGCCAGACGTAAGGCTCCGTGGTTACTCACAGGTGCTGTACCCGCATTTTTACCACGACCATCCAATAAGGAAAGTCTAAAATCTATAGGATCTTTATTCGTGGCAATAGCAATTTCATCCATAAAGGATTCAACGCCCCAACATAACCAACCTGGACCAACAGACCGTAGCCAACCGGGTAAAAAAGTATCTTGTGCCAACTTATTATTGATCGCTCTGACTCTGTGATTATCTAAGGTGTACCAATGATCTGCACCATTACTTGAAAATGGGTCTATCTTGCCTTTTTTATCCAGGCTCTCGAACATAAATTGTGGAGCCATCGATAATGTTGGCCAACCTGCGGCAAAAGCATGCTCAATACCAGTGACATTATTTTTTGCATCTACACTAGCATTAAATAACTGCACAGAGGGTGAACGAGGCGGGGAAAAACGAGAATCATCTTCCCGAGTGAAAACCATCTTTATTGGTTTACCGTAAGCTTTTGCCGTTAATACTGCCGGGATTATATAATCACCAAATAATCTTCTGCCAAATCCTCCGCCTAAATAATATTGATGCATAACTATTTTTTCTTGAGTTACATTCAAAGCTTTAGCGATCAAAGGCATTGTCAAGGATTGCCATTGGTTACCTGTATGGATATGGCAAACATCATCAATAAATTCTACCGTGGCATTAACGGGTTCAAGTGGAAAATGTAATAATGAGGCTGTGCGGTAACTTGCTTCTAAATTAATTTTTGCTTCGAGAGTTGCTTGTTCTACATTACCGTCATCAACAAACAAATTACCCGCATTTTTATCACGAGTGAGTTTTTCACCTTCTATTTGAATTTGTTCTTCCGAGACCTTTGTTGCAGGTGATTTTTTATAACTGACAACAATGGCATCACCCGCTTTAATCGCACTATAATAACTGGTTGCTAAAACACAAACCCAGCCTTGAAGTGTTTCACTTGGATCATTTAAAATTTCATATCCCAGATAACCAGGAATGTTTACAGCTTTTTTATCATTCACTTTAGTGATGCTATTGCCATAACGGCTCGGGGGGACTATAGGTCTGGCATAGACCATACCATCGACTTCAACATCGATACCATATTTTGCCGTACCGTTGGTTTTGGAAGGTATATCCAAAGCCATAGTGTCTTTACCTATAAATTGTCTATTTTTTCCGGATTTAATTGGAAGTGCCGCCAATTCTTCAACAGTAAAGATACGATTAAATTGTCCTTTACTTACGATATCACCAAAACTAATGCTTTTTTCACCACATTTTACATACCCATTAATCACTTCACATTCATTACCATTTTTACCAAGCAAAACGGCACCTGCTTCTAATAGAGCAATTCTTCCTGCAGCACCCGCTTGCGATAATGGAGTAAAACTATGAAAAACAGACCATGAACCACCGGTTACCATATATCCCCACTTGGGATCGGTATCAACATGAACGATACGTACTTTACTCCAATCGGCTCCTAATTCGTCTGCAACAATTCGCGCCAATGCTGTGCCTATGTGTTGACCAATTTCAGCTTTAGCAATATTAATGAGTACTTCACCTCTCTCATTAATTTCAAACCACACGTTTGGCGAAAAAATTTTACCCGCCAGGGCTTTTTTTGCATTTTCAGCCATACTTTTACCAGGCAAGACACTAAAGGCCATTAGCAATGAAGCACCGACGCTGCCAACTAGAAAATTTCTACGTGAAAGTTGAATTTTATCTTTTATTCCATTTAAATTATTCATATTAAATTTCCTTTTGACCATTTAATGCGGGATCAAAAATACTGACAGTCTCAGAGGTAGAGTTTGCAGCGGTTTTTATGGCTTTTTTAATGCGTGAGTAGGCCATGCAACGGCATAAATTGTTACTCATATGAGCAACAATTTCTTTTTCTGAAGGGTCTTTGTTACTGGCTAATAATGTTGCGGCCTGCATAATTTGGCCTGACTGGCAATAACCACATTGCGGAACTTGTTCTTTTATCCATGCCTCCTGCAATGGATGCTCATTATTAAGCCCCTCAATAGTTGTGATCTGCTTCTTATTAACAAGCTTGACGGGGTATTTGCATGCTCTTACCGGGTCTCCATCAATGTGTACAGTACATGCGCCACACATTGAAATTCCACAGCCAAATTTAGTGCCTTTCAGATGGAATTCATCACGTATCACCCATAACAGGGGCGTATCATCAGGTACCTTAGTAGAGACTTTTTTTCCATTTAAGATAAATTCAATCATATTTTTATTCTCATTTTTGTTTTGATAATTGAAGGACTAACTCAAGACTACTCATTTTGAAATCAGCATTTTTTAACACCAACAACATTAAATACAGAAAATAATGTTTATCAATAGTTAAAATCAAGACTATATATTTTATTAAATTCATTTTTATAATTTATAAGTCAAAAAGCAGAAGGTTGGTATTTTGAGTGCTGTTCCCATTCGAAGTAAAAGTTATAACTTACTGATCTTAAAATATAGTTTAAAACTATATTAGTGTCCACTCATAAATGTTAACTATTTGATATATGTTTAAAACGTATAAATATAAGAAAGATAGGAAAGAAAATTCCGGTAAATGCGTTTTAACTAAAAGCATTAATCGAATGGTTAAAGATTAAA
The DNA here is from genome assembly GCA_013216015.1 of Alteromonadaceae bacterium. Taxonomy (GTDB): domain Bacteria; phylum Pseudomonadota; class Gammaproteobacteria; order Enterobacterales; family Alteromonadaceae; genus JABSOI01. The sequence continues at coordinate 6,475 of JABSOI010000020.1, forward strand.
AGTGTGAGCATGGAATGTGCAAAACACACAATCGACAAGCAGATATATTCGGATTTTACAGTAAAGACTAAACCGCACAAAAAGTAGGTCGCGATAGTCATTCTAAATTACTACATCTTGTGGTGCACAGTTCGTGTTAGTGGGACGTCCAGAGTAGACATCCGTTTCTGGATGGGCACTAACTGGGGCCCATCCACGCGCCCCAGCGTACCATATTCGCTGCCATCTCTTACTCTGATGTATTTTCCATCCATTGAGGATCACCACCTTTGTATATCAGCATAAATTCTTTCATCATATTTTACTTATTCTTAAGTTAAATTTTTACAAAGTTAAATTACTACAAAGTTAAATTACTACAAAGTTAAATTAAAACAAAGTTAAATTAAAACAAAGTAAATCGATACAAATTTGTATCGATATCTTAATGAAGATTGAATTGAACAAAAGGAGACAATTAAATTTAAATTTTATTTAACCGTTACCCGGGCAAATTTACGTTTACCCACTTGAAACACAGCTTTGAAACCACTTTCAATTCTGACTTTGTTATCGCTGATCTTTTCACCGTCAATTTTAGCCGCACCTTGTTTTATCATCCGCATAGCCTCAGAAGTACTGGCAACAAGCCCTGCTTCTTTCAATAAATTGGCAATGGCAATTTCACCACCTTCAGCGGTAATTTCCAATTCAGGCATATCATCTGGAATAGCACCTTTTTGGAAACGATTGATAAATTCCTGATGAGCAGCTTGTGCAGCCTCTTCGTTATGAAAACGGGCAATTAATTCTTTCGCAAGATCAATTTTCACGTCTCTAGGATTAGCCCCTTCGGCAACCTTAGTTTTATAACCTTCGATCTCTTGAAGCGATTTAAAACTAAGTAATTCATAATAACGCCACATCAAGACATCAGAAATAGACATGATCTTGCCAAACATTTCTGTTGGAGAATCAGTAATACCAATATAATTACCTAATGATTTAGACATTTTTTGCACGCCGTCTAAACCTTCCAGTAAAGGTGTCATCAATACAGTTTGCGGACGTTGTCCTTCAGATTTCTGTAACTCCCGGCCCATCAATAAATTAAACTTCTGATCGGTACCACCTAATTCAACATCGGCTTCCAGTGCAACTGAATCCCAACCTTGTACTAATGGGTACATAAATTCATGAATGGCAATCGGTTGCCCGTTAGCAAAACGTTTTTTAAAATCGTCACGTTCCATCATACGAGCAACGGTTTGACGAGAAGCCAGCTTAAGAATACCCGCAGCGCCCAGTTTATCCATCCAGGTAGAATTAAAAGCTACCGTAGTTTTTGCTGGATCAAGAATTTTAAAGACTTGTTCTTTATAGGTTTCAGCATTTGCCAAAACATCTTCTTTAGACAACGCCTTACGAGTGACATTTTTACCCGTGGGATCACCGATCATGCCGGTAAAATCACCAATTAAAAATATAACTTCATGACCTTGCTGCTGAAATTGACGTAATTTATTAATCAATACAGTATGACCTAAATGAAGATCAGGAGCTGTTGGATCAAAACCGGCTTTAATTTTTAAAGGTTTACCCTGTTTTAATTTTTCTAACAACTCATCTTCTAACAATATTTCTTCTGCACCGCGTTTTAATTCAGCAAATGCTTGGTTTACATCTGACATTTATTTGGCTCCGATCCGATTATTATTTATAACTCTCTGCCGACAAACCTAAATTTGGTAGTTAATACGGCGAAATAGAATCATTAATATAAAAACTTAATGCCCGAATTCTACTGTAATTATTCTGCATGTTAAAACCCTATAATGGTTTCAATGAGTTTTTTTTGTTTTTTTTTGTTATAGTGGAAACCAATTGTCGTAAACCAGTCAGTAATTAAGTAACTAACGCTTTGAAAAACATAAAAAATCTATATTTACAGTTGCCTAACCAGCATAAAATAATTCTCAACTCATTTAGCATATTTTTTATGTTCCTGTTGCTTATCCCTACAGAAAATAGAACGGTCAGTAGTCAACCCAATGAAAATTCGTTGGAAATTGGCAAACGCTATCAATTAAATGTACCAATGAACACTGCTTTACCCGACATTAAAACAACAAACCCGGCAACAGAACAACCAACCCAAGCCCAAAACCAAGCCAAAAACAAGGTTAACACAGAACAACAACTTACCTGGCAAACAGCCAAAGTTCGTCCTGGAGACTCATTAGCTAAAATATTTAAACGTTTAGGTTTTAGTTCCAGAACCACACACAATGTAAGTGCAGCAAAAGGTAATGAGAGTAAATTACTGACCAAATTAGATATTGGTGACAAATTACATATAGGTAGTAATGACAAAGGACAGCTTGTTGAACTCAGCTATCCGCTTTCTAAAACAGAAACACTGCATGTGCAATTAATTAATGGTAGTTATCAATCTTATACCGAAACTAAGGCTGTTGAAATCAGGGAAGCCTTTGTTCATGGTGTGATCAAGTCGAACTTCTGGAATGCCGCCGCTGATGCCGGAATGAGCGATAATCAAATAATTAACTTAGCCAATATTTTTGGCTGGGATATCGATTTTGCTTTAGATATACGAGAAGGCGACAGCTTTCATATAATTTATGAAAAACGCTATATCGAAGGTGAATATATTGATACAGGCAAAATTTTAGCCGCTGAATTTATTAACCAGAATGACCAGTTTCAAGCAATTCGTTTTAGTGATGGTGAGTACTATACTCCTGAAGGAAACAGCATGCGTAAGGCTTTTTTACGCGCCCCTGTGAATTTTAAATATATAAGTTCAAACTTTAAACGTAAACGTTTTCATCCTATTCAAAAACGCTGGAAATCACATAACGGTACCGATTACAGAGCCAAAACAGGTACACCGGTTGTTGCTGCAGGTAATGGCAAGGTAATACAATCAACCTTTACGACACCCAACGGCAACTATGTCTTTATTCAGCATGGTAATGGCATACTGACTAAGTATTTACATTTTTCAAAACGTGCAGTTAAAAAAGGTCAAAGAGTAAAACAAGGACAAGTTATTGGTTATGTTGGCTCAACCGGGTGGTCTGAAGCACCTCATTTACATTATGAATTTTTGTTAAATGGCGTGCCTAGAAATCCCCGTACGGTGAAACTTCCTGATGCTCAACCTATCGCCAAAAAATTCAGACAGGAGTTTTCAGAAGTTGCCCTGCTGCGCACTCAAGAATTGTCTAGTTTCAAAAGAACATTTTTTACAGCCGATGACACTGCTATTCCTGCAGACTAATGGCGCTACAAATTAATAGAACCATAAATTAATGGAACCCCAGATTAATGACAAACACCGACAGAGCCCTTGCAGACAATAGATCTAAGTCGGGAGGTAATAACCAAAAGTATTATATCGGTTTAATGTCTGGCACCAGCGCTGATGGTATTGATTTAGCGTTAGTTGATTTTAATCAGTTATCGACCGAAAACATTGAGTCGGTTTCAAGTGTTCCAAAACTGATCGCCAGTTTTTACCAAGCCTACAGTCCACAAACCCGACAAAAGATCACTTCACTTTATACCCCCTCTTCCAATGAGATCGATCAGGCTTTTGCACTGGATGTTGAACTGGCTCATTTATTTAGTGATGCAATCGATAAATTACTGCAACAGGAAAAACTTAACGCGAGTGACATTATCGCGATAGGAAATCATGGTCAGACAATTCGTCACCGACCTAATCTACCCAATCCTTTCACTTTACAGATTGGTTGTTGTCAAACTTTAGCAACGTTAACTAATATTCGGGTAATAGGACAATTCAGACGTAAAGATATGGCGCTGGGGGGTCAGGGAGCACCTTTAGTTCCCGCTTTTCATCAGGCAATATTTAAACAGGCAAAACAAGATGTTTTTGTTATTAATATTGGTGGCATTGCTAATATTACCTATTTGCCATGTTCATCTCAAAAAAGCATTTTAGGTTTTGATACCGGACCAGGCAATGCGCTAATGGATGATTGGTTTCAAACCAATTTCCCCAATCATACCAATAACTATGATAACAATGGTGACTGGGCAGCCACAGGTACAAGTAATAAGTATTTATTGGCGCAATTAATGGCAGATAACTATTTTAAACTACCTCCACCAAAAAGTACGGGTCGGGAATACTTCAGTGTTGAATGGTTAACCAAGCATTTATCAAACTTTCAACAAAAAAAAACACTAAACAATCTACAAAGTGATCAACAAAGTAATCACCCATTAACAGTTAACGATATACAGGCTACGTTGATAAATCTTACCGCTTCATCAATTTCAAATTCGATAAAACAACACGCTCAACAGGCCAAAATTTACCTTTGTGGTGGTGGTGTGCACAATAAAGAATTAAAAAATCAATTGATTCAACAATTAACAAACTATGATGTCATTCTTACAGATCAAAATGGTATTAACACTGACATAGTTGAGGCTATGGCCTTTGCCTGGCTGGCCTTCGCTTATGACAAAATGTTATTAAGCAGCATCCCAGCTGTAACGGGGGCTAGCAAAAGTAGCACCCTTGGAACGTCCTTTTACCCTTGAATTTAACTAGATCTAATTGATATTCCCTATATAATGGAATATTGACCGCTTAAAAAATGTGCATATTTTTGCGATTTGGTTAAACTGACAATTTAATAATAAATCCTGCCACTGGCGCTCGAATTTATCAGCAATTTTTCAGCGATGAAATTAAACAAGAGGGGGAGTGATGAAATTTAATGATATTCATATTGGTATGAAATGCGGCAGCAAAAAAGGCAGCGGTACCGTAACTTGGGTTGATGACTCTACACGGACCGTTTATTTAGCAAATACTGAAAACAACAATAGTTTTGAAGTTAATTTTGAAGAAATCATTGATGATCCTCAAATACATAACAAGGAAGATTTGTATTACTGATATATCAATAAAAACATAGTAAAAATTAACGGTAACAAACTAGTAAAAGAGAAATAACAGTTGCGCACCAATAATTAAGCTTAAGCACCAAACGAGGTTTGCTTAACCTGAATAACCCCCTCTGCAGCAGGGGGTTTTTGTTATCTGATTATTACTTAGTCAGCACCTTTTGAGCACTTAATTAGCACTCAATAAACAATTTATTAGCTACCACTAAATAAATCTCTCTAGCTACCTACCACTTACCTATCACTTATCTATCACTTATCTATCACTTTTGTCGAAATAGGTTATCTCTGGTAATACCAAAACGTTCTGGCTCTTTCATCACGTCTCTTATCGTGCTGTAATGCGGGAAATTATGCCAACCTAAATCTTTTTCACCGTGGCGAGTTAAGTCACAAGTAAATCCCACCAGAAATGACCAGTCTGAGGCTCCGTAATGGGCTAATCCCCATGAAAATCCTTGACCATCACCATTGTCCAGAAATTTATCTGGGATATATGCACCACCCGCAGGAGGAATATCTTCGAGGGTGGTAATAATGTCAAAATCTACTCCATTTTCGGAATATTGAATCGTGCCTTTTTCCGGCCCAGCCCAATCGACTATTGCTGCCATGCCAGTTTTCCATGGAAATACCCAAGTTTCATGGCCACTGTTAGAAACAGGATTAGCTTCATGTTTAATGTAAGGACCTTCAGGACAGGTGGCAATGGCCAGACCCCATTTGGAATCAGTAAACATTTTCTCACCAATTGCATGTCCCTTATAATATAAATAATATTGTCCCTTAAATTTAATGATACCAGGATCATGAATCGCCCCACTATCCCAGGAGCCAGGTTCTAAGGCTGCCCCCCAATTAGAATCACCATGCTCAGTGGGGTTAATAAGTTTACCATCTCGACAAGGTGCTAAAATTGGCTCAGCTAATTTAGTCCATGGGCCATCAGGACTTTCTGCCCATGACAATCCCACTACATTAAGCGGATCATTGTTACGCTTCGCCTGATAACATAAATAATATTTTCCCTCAGCCACTAATATTTCAGTGGTGAAAACACTGTATTCGTCCCACGATCCCGCTTTACCTCTGACAACAGCGGCTCCCTTTTCTTGCCAGGTGATGCCATCATCGCTAACCGCATACCAAATATCGGCGTTCAGCCAACTTGATGTATTACATTCATTGCGGGTATACCAAATATAATATTTTTCATTCACTTTAATAATGGTACTGGGATCACGACGGTTAACCCCTTTTTCATAACCTAAGCCACTTACTGCTTTATAACGAAACCGGGTATATAATTCGTTTTCACTGTCATCGACTTGATGACGTTGCATTGCTGCACTTATCTTAGCCACTTCTGTACTCCCGCTTCTCTACTCAAAATGAAAAATTTCCAACATTACAATCAATGGTATTCACAGCCACATTAACCATATAATTTGCACCGAATTTCTTCTCTTCTGGCACTGTCCAGGTTATAAAAAATCATAATAATGCCCGCGCCAACAAAGAGTAAACCTGGCAGCAATGTACTGATGAAATTAATACTTTCAACGACCTCTTGTGGTTGAACATCTACGCTGGCGTCATAACCTGTGGACCCTAATATCCACAAAACAATCGCGGTACCAAAACCCAGACCCACTTTCAAGCTGAATAGAAATAAAGCAAAAAACAAACCTGACATATTTTTTCCAGTACGGCTTTGTTGATAATCAACCACATCACTTAACATACTCCAAATAAGCGGGATCATACTCATCCATAAAAATGTTGTTAAAACACCAAAAGATAAAATAGTCACATAAGCTGAAGGGGGTAACCAATATGGGATGGCTGTAAGTACAGCACAAATAAACATTAAAGCTTTATACGATTTCACTTTATCGAAACGTGCCCATAACCATGCTGAAAGAGCGGCACCAGCCACTGCTCCAATTGATCCAAGCGTCATAAAACTGGTAAGTTTATCTTCTGTATCCAACACATTAACTACGTAATATATTGTGGTGGTGCCTTTCAACGTCAAGGTGATAAAAAAGAGTATATTGGCAAAAAACAAAATCACTAATTGGTTGTTGGTAAACGCGGCTTTCAAGTCGAGAAAAAGCTCAGCCAAACCACTTTTTTCGCTCTTGACCATATTTGCAACCGGGTGACGTTCGGCTACAGTAAAGAAGCAATAAAATAAGCAGGCAGAAATGATCAGAGCAAATATTACCGCAGTAAATAAAAAGCCCCGTTGTTGATCCCCTCCTCCCAGCAGCTCTACAAGATTGAAAGTAGTGGCAGCAACAAATACCCCCGCTAACATGCCTAAACCAAAACGATAGGATTGCAAAGAGGTACGCTCATCCGAATCCTTTGTTAGAAATCCTGCCATCGCTGAAAAAGGCACATTTACTAATGTATAAGCCAACGTTAACAGCGTGTAACTAACATAAGCATATATCAGCATGCCAGTATAATCTAACTCAGGCACATAAAATAACATAACAAAAGATAAAGCCAGAGGAATAGTACCGTATAGAATAAATGGACGGCATGTGCCATATTTAGTGCGGGTACGATCCACCCACATACCAACAATCGGATCGGTTACCGCATCGATCACTCTCAACACCAAATACATAGTACCTGCGTGAATAGGGTTTAAACCATAAACATCGGTATAGAAGAATGGCAGGAACATTGCCATCATTTGCCAGACGATATTATTACCAAAATCTCCCATGCCATAATTAAATTTTGTTTTTCTGGGAAGGCTGTCTGAACAAACCTGTGGGGGTGTAACTACATCTGTGTATGTTGTCATTTTTATTATTACCGATGAGTGAAATATTAAAAAATTTCATGCTGAGCAAGATAATTTTTATTATTGTTAACAATTTACAAAACAATAATTTAACAGCTGTTCAAATTGCTGTAAACAAATTTTTATCACAAAACTAAATATTTATGCCCAAACGACTTACAAATGTACTGATTGGTATTATTTGCTTGCAGAGAAATAAATAAAAAAAGGCACTACCATCAGATGTGTAGTGCCTTTATTACTTTGCTCTTAGCTGTTCACTAATTACGTTAACAGTTACTCTTACTTAACAAGCATAAACTTAACCAGCATTAACTTTTAACCAACAAATTAAAGCTGCGTTACTGCAACGTTACCTAAACCAAGTTTATTGATAGAAAGGAACGAATATTTATTTTCTAAAGCAATAATTCCAAACCCAGTCACTGCATGCAAATTAATACTGCTTGCTGAATTGACCGGACTAGGAGTCATTGATTCCCCTCCTTGATTAACACTATCCATATCAATAACCGCAGCATGATGAGCATCCAACTTTTGCCAGGTCAACGTATTGATATTAACGTTGTTATTACTTCTGTTAGCGTCAAAACCAAGCGCAGGTAAAGTTATGCTGGAAGATTGCCACCACCCCTGATCATCACGCACTAGCATAGCAATATTCTGGCCCGGCGATTCTGCAATATTCATCACTAACTTAGCCGTACTGTCACTGATATCAACACTGATTGTTGAAACATTGCTGTTACCTCCAGTATTCATGCTACTGGTTGTATCAAACCGGGTATATATCCTTGATCCTGCTTTTGCGCCACCCTGGAATTGGACGATACCACCCCATTGAGTATTATGAGTAATAGCGGCGCCCGAGGTATAACCACCCCATGCCCAACCTTTAGAGAAGCGTCCTATATATTCATCGCCGTTTCCAGTGTTATCAAGATTAAACATTTGACCGGGTATGATGGAATTATCAAAGGTTTCGGTTATATATACCAGTGGCCCAATGCTTGGAATTGAATTGGCATCAAAGGGATCACTACCCGCCGCCACTTCGTCTACATCCGTATAACCATCCCCGTCAGAGTCAAGGTTAATCGGTGTTTCACTTGCATCATACGGATCACTTCCTGCAGCAACTTCAACTACATTACTAAAGCCATCGCCATCCGAATCAAGATTATCCGGCGTCTCACTGGCATTTAACGGATCACTACCCGCGGCAATTTCAACATCGTCATTATAACCATCGCCATCATCATCTTGATCTGCATTGTCACCCAAACCATCATTGTCGAAGTCTGAACACTCGGTTGCATCAGTAGGGAAAGCATCCGTTGCATTAGGACAGCTATCGCCATCAAAGTTAACCGGTGTCGAAGCAGCATCAGCCGGATCACTACCAGCAGCTAGCTCAACCGTATCAGTATAACCATCACCATCAGAGTCTGTAGTATCAGGTACAGAGTTTGCGTCAAAAGGATCACTGCCTGCGGCAATTTCTACCAGATTAGTAAAGCCATCTCCATCAGAATCAAGGTTAAGTGGTGTCTCGTTTGCATCAAACGGATCACTACCCGCTGCCGCTTCTTCAACATCACTAAAACCATCATTATCATCATCTAAATCGGCATTATCACCTATAGTATCATTATCAAAATCCAGACACTCAGAAGCATCCCTCGGGAAAACATCCTCAATATTCACACAGCTGTCACCATCAAAATTAATCGGTGTTTTGGCCGCATTATAAGGATCACTGTCCGCTGCGTTTTCAGTAACGTTAGTATAACCATCACCATCAGAATCAAGATTAAGCGGGGTTTCGCCAGCATCATTCTCATCACTGCCCGCTGCCCTTTCCTCTACATCAGTAAAACCATCTCCGTCAGAATCCACCGTCATGGGAGTTGAGCTTGCGTCCAGCGGATCACTGCCTGCGGCTATTTCATCTTCATCACTATAACCATCACCGTCAGTATCAATTGCTTCATCTTGAGGAATATTGAAATATGAATTGTATATACCCAATTCCATCATTGACATCACAGTGTTCGAATCTTCCAGAGCAATAACACCAAAACCGGTGATCCTGGAATAATTCGGTGTACCTGATGTGCCCAAAGTAATAGGCGCTTCACCGCCGTCATCCACTTCGTCCATATCTATAACCCCAGTGCTGGCAGAATCTAAAGCCGTCCAGGTAAAGTCATGAACCGCGTGTCTGTCGGTCCTCAGGGAATCCCACCCTAAGGCAGGTATTGCAAGGGTTGATGATTGCCACCAAGTATTATTATCTCTGATCAACAACGCCCAGTTTTGAGCGGGAGCTGTTGCAATATTTAAAACAATCGCGGCATCATCGGCACTCATATCAACTTCATAGCTATTTTTATTAGCCTTTGAGGTAGTTGTTAGAGAGGTTTGGGTATCAAGACGCGTATAAATTCTTGAACCAGCTTTAGCACCATTTTGAAACTGAACCAAACCTGTCCACTGAGTATTTTGAGAAATTTCACCCCCGGCAGAATATCCCCCCCAAGCCCAGTTTTGCTCAAAACGCTGAATTTTTTCATTGCTATCACCTTCACCATCAAAGAAAACATAACCCTGTGGATTCGGATCAAGATTTACTTCAAACAATTCGGTTCTTGTTTCTTTTTCAATAGGTACACAAAGTTCAGGGTTATCTTCACACGGGAAACCCGCTTTAGTATAAAGTTCAATTATGCCCCAACTCGTTAAACTTGGCACTGTCACGGTAGTAACACCATTTGAGTAACTTACATTCAAATGAACCGTTGCCTGACCAGCCTGACTATAAGCCGCACCAACAAATCCAGCGCTAACCCCTGCAAACAAACTGTCGTTTACAGTAACGGTTAAATTGGATTTTGGATTAATACTGGCGGTGCCGGCATTGAAGTCCCGGTTAACTAAATGCATGATACGTGGTGCATTGTTCATACCCGCATTCAGCTCTGCATTATCTCTTGGAAATAACGCAACTTGTGCAACATCAACAGACATTTCTTCAGGTAATAAACTATAAATTGACGCAGTATCAGGCCAGGTGACAACTTTGGTGCCATAAGAGCCGAGTTTATCCGCTTGAGCTGTATCAAGTGGCATGCCATTAAAATCAGTTTTAACAATTACGCTGAAATCGTCCATTGCACTGCTTTGGTCGACATCAGTTAAATATTTGGGCCACCAATCATCACCGGCGATTAACAGTTTATAAGGAATATTCTGTTCCATTAATCCTGCCGCAGCTGCAAAAACATCAAAATCATCATACTGACTTTCACGATAGGCATTGTGACTGTAAACCAGACCAACTTTTGCGACCGATTCAAAACCATCAAGCAGGAATGATTTTTCACCAATCCATGCATAAAGATAATCATAGTCACCAACAGCAGGATCATAATAACGTTGCAGAGCCCCCTGATATGACCACATATGCTCAGGAGTCATAAAAGTAGCACCGTTGGCATACGCTTGTGCTATCCATGAGCGAACCAAATCAACTGCTCCCGGATTATCAACCATATAGTTCCAGTCAGGGAATGGTTGCGCCGTTAAGGCTAAAGGCTTGTCAATGGCTTCTGCCAGTTTATACATCAACATTACATCACTACTGACCGTTAGATCAGAAGCACGATGATTAAATTCCTGTACATAGAAATCAAATTCATCGTTAAACGGCATACGAATACCATTCCAGTAGGGATCCAGCAGTGGTGAACTGGTGCCTACTTCGATATAGCCGATCCCCTCTTGATACGGATAACCTTTTTGCTGGGCAATATTGTCAGTAAACTTTACCAATTCTGCCAAATAAGTATTATTCCAATCCTGTAAAAAATGACGATATTCGTTGTTCAACTCAATATCGTTCGGAATATTGACTGTTTCTGACTCATATTGCATGGCGGTATAACCGAGTGCCTTCAAAAAATCGCCATAGTGAAAGGTATTTATATCAGGAATACCTAGCGCTGCCAGCTCGCTGGTGGTGTAATTTTCAGTCAACCAGATATTGAAATTAGCCATACAACCGTCACTGAAATCACCGCCCCAATAATAATGAGCAGGGGTTGTCTGCTGCGAGTCAAACAAGATGGCGTCTACCGTGCCGGGGCCGGTATCATCGCCATAAAAAGCCACATCTCGGATTTGCCATTCTACATATTCACGAAACAAGGGTTCATGTGTAGAGAAAAAATAATGCCCGGCAAACCAATCAATTTCAAGATAGGAACCATCCAGACGTTTAACCATGGCTTGCTCGTAAGTATCAGGATATTTGGTGATCATACCATCCCAGATAACATCCCACTCAATGCGTGAAACCCAATCAATACCTGCAAGATCATGATTGATAATGCCATTGACATAACCAGACATCGACGATTCAAAGTTAGTTTGAAAATTAAAACTAGGATATGTTGGTGGCAAGAACCCCCACATAGTCGCATCAACGCCATAATCAGAATACTTACCCTGATTTTCTGCTTCCATTTCATCCCAGCGGGGCTGGGTGAAAAAAACATCTGACTTTTTTATAAATGGATCATCGGGTTTACCTTCAACTTGTCCACCCCACGAAACTACCATACCTACCGTTATGGCAATGAGTACTTTATTTATTTTCATGTATTTTGCCTTCATTTTTAGTTTTATCAATTAAGCTAAGCGCTATTTCGGCCAAAATATCCATTGAAGACTAACGACAAAGATCCACCCTCTTTTAATCCATTATCCGAAGATTCAATTTTAAGCTCCCTTTAAGTCATCAATATTTATTACCCATATGGCCTTTTAATTTTTTGCACACTCAATTAAAATTGTCAACAATACACAGTAAACAAAATAAAATCATTTATTCTTATGTTAATTGTTGACAATTTTGAATCAAGCAGTTATAAACTTAAGAGTCAATATTGTTAACAATTTGCAATGGGGTGGTTTTATTTGAACGATATTTGAACTGATAAATAATAAGTAAAAATCAGAAATCATTGATTAGTGCTGACATAGAGGGAACTATAGTCACTAAGTTGGTTTTCTAAATAATAATAATATGCAAAATAGGCAAGCCCATGAAACAGTTTTCTCGTAATAAGATAAATCTAGCGTGTATGCATGCTATAGCCGTATTAGCCATGAATTCTCAAACAACATTGGCAGCGGACCAACCTTCTGCAGCTGTTGCGGATGAGACTGAAGTTATTCAAGTAACTGGCCTGAGAAGTTCACTGCGTGAAGCGGTTAACCACAAGCGCTTTAGTGATGTGGTCTCAGACACCATAGTTGCGGAAGATATTGGTAAAATGCCCGATAGAAATATCGCCGAAGCATTACAGCGTATTACTGGTGTGAGTATTGCCAGAGATAACGGTGAAGGAACTTCAGTTACTATCCGTGGTATTGCCGACAGTTTAAATCTTACCTTAATTAACGGACAAACCGTGGCATCTGCAGGTGAAGGAAGAGGCATTGATTTCAGTAGCATGCCTTCTTCAATGATTTCTTCCATTGAAGTAAATAAAACCCCCAGAGCCAAAGACATGGAAGGTAGCATTGGTGGTACTATTAATATTTTAACCGCCCGGGCACTTGATGTCGGTGTAGCCAGAGGCACGGCAACAGTTGAATCATCTCATGCTGCTGATTTTGGAAAAACCTCGCCTGCATTTTCTTTTTCTTACATGACACCATTAAGCGATACTTTTGGTGTAGCTGCTGCAATTTCCCATGAACAATTACAAAGTCGCACTGACTCTATGTCGAACATGAGTTGGTCAAACTCTGACACAGGATTTTACCCGACAAGATGGGGAGTTGCTGCACAAGAACGTGACCGCGACCGTAGTTCGGTTATGCTGAATTTACAATGGAGACCAGCCGATAATATCGACAGTTTCCTAGATGTAACTTACAGTAAAGTTGATGATTCATTTGAGACTCACTCCTTTACTACCTGGATCCCTTATGGTCATGGGGCAATTGTTCCTGAATCAATAATCACTAATCCCAGCAGCAATACCATGACAGAGTTTGCTGTTGATAGTCTTTACATCTCTCCTGTTGATGAAAATATCAACGCAGAAGTGGATACACTTACCCTACAACTTGGTGGCGATATTGAATTAGATAATTTGACCATTTCCGCCGCTTTTGGTTATTCAAAAGCCGAAACCAAACAACTTACCCAACAAATTTATAACTTTGATCACTGGTGGTTTAATGGCGATCAACACGATGGCTTGTTTTCATTGGTCAATGACCGTCAATACGCCTATTTGAATTCAGGTACCGAGTTTTACGACCCGAGTAGAGCTGATAACTCCATCAATGAACAATATGTGGCAGCAGGTCCGGAAGAAAATGTAGGCGATTTAAATGCTAACCTGAACAGACTCAATCAAGGACCGATTATCCGATTGCCAGTAGAAAATACTGACAAAGATATTTCCTTTAAAATTGATGTCGCCTATGAATTCGAAAGTTACAACTTTATCAGTTCAATTGAAAGTGGTCTTCGCTGGAACAAGCGTTCTAAACAAACCCTCAGTGCTTCTCAACATCTTGGTCCGTGGGAAATAGCGATTGATGGTGTCAATTTATGGGGTCAAGAGCCTCTATTTCATGATCTGAATGCCGTAACTTATGCACCGGATAACTTTATGAGTGGCAATGCCGGCGTCGGTGTACCCACCAGTTGGAATGCCATTACTGACTTTGAAGCCGCAGTTAACAGTTATACCAGTCATATGAATGAGCAGTTCGGTTTATCACAAGGCGATAGCAATTATTTCACAGATTTTGACAGTATATATAGAGTTACCGGTACAACCCCTGACCGCAGGGGCTCTGCAGATAATGAAGAAAAAACCTTAGCCGTTTATGTTCAGGCAAACATAGACATGTTAAACAACGATTTAACAGGTAACATTGGTATTCGTTATGTACAGACCGATTTAACCAGTAATGCTTTAATCGGCGGCTATTATGAAGCAACTCATGGCGGAGAGTTAACCCCGATCAGCCGTACCTACGATTATAATAACGTATTACCAAGTTTAAATTTAAGCTATAAACTTAATGATGACATGGTCTTGAGATTTGCTGCCGCAACCGTAATGGCCCGACCTAATTTCAATCAGGCTAAAGCGGCTAATGAAGTGACGACCGATGGCTGGTTGGAGCTGGATGGTTCACAAGATCCTAACTGGAGCGTGGCCGATGAAGATTCTTATTCAGGTGGTAATGTAGAGTTAGATCCCTATGAAGCGAATCAACTTGATGTATCTTATGAATATTATTTCAGCGAAAGCGGAATGTTTTCAGCCGGTTTCTTCTATAAAGATATAAAAAGTTTCATTTATAATTTTGTCCAGCTGGGTAAAATTGAGGTGGAAGGTTACGAAACTGAGTTATCAACCCGCCATCCTTTTTTAACCGAAGCAGAATTTCAAAATGGTGAAGTTGCTCTTGATAACCCTGTTGCCGTGCCTTTATATTTTGAATCAGTATCACGTCCTGTCAACGGTGAAGGTGGACGCATCAGCGGTCTTGAATTAAGTTTCCAAACAAATTTTGATTTTATTGAAGGCATGGAACACTTTGGTGTACAAGCTAACTATACTTATGCAGACAGCCAAGCTGATTACTTTAAAGAATCTTTTAATGAAGCAGATATTGATTTACCTTATCAATATCAATCAAAGAATACCTATAACTTAATGAGTTACTATGAAAATAATGATTTAATGGTTCGTATTGCCTATAACTGGCGTTCAGAGTCGTTGGAAAATCCTATCAACGATTTGGATGGTATGGCCATTTGGCGTGATTCCTATGGTCAAGTGGATGCATCATTCAGTTATGCTATTACCGATTCTATCGAACTTACAGGAAGTATCAGTAACTTGTTGGAAGAAAGCACACAGTTCTTTTCCGCCGAACGAACCGATGGTAACTTGATCAAAGGTGACGATGTGCCAACAGATAGAAATTACAACCAAACATATAATGGTCGTTACTATCGTCTAGGGCTCAGGCTTGCATTTTAATTTGCGGATATAAATATAAACTAATCAGGCTCCTTCGGGAGCCTTATTTATGAAAGGTTAACAACTATGTTAGGAAAACTCCCGAAAGAAAAACCTCAGGGGCTAAGCCATGCCATGCAGCGACTCTATGATATCTGGCCGAACCCAGATGATAGAGACAACGAATTTTTCACGAATTTCAAATACTCACGCATCACAGGTATCGGCAAAAATAAACAGGTTTCCCGACGCGATCCCAGTAAAATAATTCAGGTAGATGGCACCTATTATGTTTGGTATACCCGCAGAGAAACCCAAAGTGATCCTGTTGGCATGGACAAATGTACCGATCAACTGCCCGCTGTAGATTGGGATCTGGCCGATATTTGGTATGCCACCAGTGAAAATGGTTTTGATTGGCATGAACAAGGGGTTGCAGTAGCAAGAACAGACAAAGATCAATATGGTGACAGATCGGCCACCACGCCTGACATATTAGTCTTTGAAAATAAATACTACCTGTATTTTCAAACTTTTACTGGTACATTCCAAAGCGCCAAAGGCGATCACTGCGACGTAAGCATGGCTTGGTCAGATTCCCCCAATGGACCATGGATCCGCTGTGAACATAGTATTCTAAATTTAGGCGGGAAAATGGATTGGGATGGAGGAGCCATACATGATCCTTACCCTTTGGTATATCAAGGAAAAATATGGTTGTTTTATAAAGGTCAGCCAATGTCCAAACAAAAAGACTGGTTAGTAAGAGCACAAGGTGTCGCTATTGCCGAAACACCTCAAGGCCCCTTTATTAAACCCGACATAAACCCTGTGTTAAATTCAGGTCATGAAACATTCCTGTTTCCTTATAAAGAGGGAATAGCGGCTATGCTATGTGTAGATGGACCTGAAAAAAATACCATTCAATATGCACCTGATGGACTCAATTTTAACATTATGGCATCAGTAACCTGCCCGCCTGTAGCTGGTGGCCCTTTTTGTGCTGATGCTTTTAGTGACAGCAATGATGGTCAGGGAATAACCTGGGGCTTGAGTCATATCAGTGAAAGCACCATTAATCCTTTTGATGCCAGACGGGTAGTCGAAAGTAATTCATTTCTCGTTAGATTTGATTGTGATTTACAACGCGGACAAAATAATGCTTATTTTAAAAACCCCAGAGATCAAGTGGGTCGCTATGATGAAGCAACATTTTTTCAGCCGACTATGGCATTGGAAGAACATGTTAAAGCTGATCTGATCACCAATTACCAAAACCGAAAAAACAAAGAATAAAAAATAAAAACAATCAGGCTAAAGGAGTAATTTCTTCGCTGAAACAAGATTTTGGTACAATTGCTCCTTTATGCTGAATAACACAAGCAGCCACTTTGGCTGCATAAATCACAGCATCTTTTACCGATTTACCGTTTTGTCGGGCGCTCAGGTAACCACCATTAAAAGCATCACCTGCTGAGGTGGTATCAACCACTTCAGCTACGGGAGTAATATCAATATGCAACCGTTCGCCAGCAATACTGATAAGAACGCCCTGATCAGAATTTTTTATGATGATTTCGTTCACTCCTATAGCTTCTAAATGGCTGGCAACTTCTTCTGCACTATGCTGGTTGTAAAGTTGTTTATGATCATCAACACCGGGCAAAACAATATCTGACAATGAATAGGCCATTTCAAACGCTTCTCTTGCTTTTTGTGGTGATGTCCATAATGCCGGACGATAATTAGGATCAAAAACAATTTGGCAACCCGCTGACTTCAGGGTTTTAATAAATTGCCAGAAATCCGGCATATCTTCTGCGGGTAAAATGGCAATTGAAATGCCAGAAAAAAATACAATTTGCTGTGAACTTAGCGCCCTTGTGTTTTTATCTTTCCTGATAAACTTCATCAATTGTCTGGCAGCAGAATTTTTCCGCCAATAGGTAAAACTGCGCTCTCCGTCAAGATCAACATTAATTAAATACAAGCCCATGTTTAAGATATTACTACGGTATACAAAACGATTGTCTATGTCTTCTTCCTTCATAAAAGAAAGTAATTGCTCACTTATTTGATCTTCGCCTGCAACAGAAAGAAAACTAACACGTGCAGATTGCCTCAGGCAACGTTTTATATAAATGCCCGTATTGAAGACATCGCCTGCAAAACTTTGATTAAACTGACCAGCCTCATTTGCTTGTGACAGCTCAATCATGCATTCACCCAGCATTAATATTTGATTCATAAATATACTTCTCTCATTTGGGTATGTTCCATCGCTTGTTGGATCATAGGGATAATATTTAACCAATTCTTATCTTTAATTAATTTGTTGTTGAATAGCCTTCAAGTAGATCAAGGACAAACAAATAAAAGAACAACAATGTATTTGCTTTGTACTAGTTTAATGGGTCTAAAAATTACACACTCAACTACAAATCAAATACAAACAAAATACAGAACAAATTACAAAAAACATTCATAAAACCAGTCTCAAATAAAGCAGAAAAAATATAAATAAAAATATTTTTTATACTTTTACCCTAATAATAAAAAACAACAAAATTGAATAATTGTGAATAGTTTCAAGCTACGTGTTGACCTTAACAGAGAACTCAGTACACTGTATAGTATATTGTTAACAATTTACGATTGTCAAAATTATGATTAATACCAATAGTAAAATAATAAATATAGAGATTGAATATTACCAAGTTCCACTGGCCGAGGTACTCACTGATGCTATGCACGGAGAGCATACCCATTTCGAACTTATTCTATGTCGCATCACCTGCCAGGACGGTTATGAAGGCGTTGGTTACACTTATACTGGCGGTAAAGGTGGCCGGGCTATCTATTCTTTGCTTAACGATGAACTGAAATCATTTTTAATGACACAAGATGCCAGCCGTATTGAATATCTCAATGATCAAATGAACTGGCACTTACATTATGTCGGTCGTGGTGGTTTAGTTTCTTTTGCCGTATCAGCGGTTGATATCGCCTTATGGGACATTCGCTGCAAACGATTGAACCAACCTCTGTGGTGTGTTGCAGGTGGTGCTGACAATAAAACCAAAGCATATGCTGGTGGCATAGACCTCAATTTCACACAAGACAAGTTATTATCAAATGTTTCGGGTTATCTGGATAAAGGATTCAACGGCGTTAAAATTAAAGTTGGTCTGCCTGATCACCGCACCGATGTAGAAAGAGTTGCCGCAGTCAGAAATTTACTGGGTAAAGACCGAAAATTCATGATCGACGCTAATTATTCACTTAACGTCGAGCAGGCAATTAAATTAGCTAATGCAGTAGAGCAATATGACATCACTTGGTTTGAAGAACCCACCATTCCAGATGATTATCGAGGCTACGCCCGTATTGCCGACAATATTAACCTCCCCATTGCCATGGGTGAAAACCTGCATACTATTTATGAATTTGGCTACGCTATTGCTCAGGCTAAACTCAGTTATCTGCAACCCGATGCCTCTAATATTGGTGGGATCACTGGCTGGCTGAAAGTTGCCGCTATGGCGCAAGCCAATAATTTAACGGTCTGCAGCCACGGCATGCATGAACTGCATGTATCATTAATGGCCTCGCAGTCAAATGCGGGTTATCTGGAAGTACACTCATTTCCTATTGATCAATATACCAAACATCCACTACAGCTAGAAAAAGGCCTGGCGCTTGCACCATCAGATCCCGGCCACGGTGTGATATTCGATATGAACTTATTAACCCCCCACAGAATTAGGCTAAATTAAGCTACAAATAAAAGGTTATTGAAATGAAGGTTACAAATCAAGAAAACACCATACAGGCAGCGTTTTATGTTGGTAATAAAGGCTTCGAAATTTCCGACGCGCAAACAATCGCACCAGCAAAAGATGAAGTTCGTCTGGCCGTTGGTTATGTTGGGATATGTGGCACTGACATGCATATTTATCACGGCGTAATGGATCAACGTGTAGCACCGCCTAAAGTTATTGGTCATGAAATGTCAGGAACAATTGTCGAACTTGGAGAAAATGTTACCGGTTTTTCCATCGGTGAGGAAGTTGTCGTGAGACCTTTAGATTATTGTGGTGATTGCCCAGCGTGTCATTCAGGTCATAGTCATATTTGTCATCAACTTAAATTTATGGGTATAGACAGCCCGGGCGCTTTTCAACATTTTTGGACAGTGAAGGCCAGAACTCTACATAAATTACCAGCGTCTGTCTCTCTTAAACAAGGGGCCTTAATAGAACCATTAGCCGTCGCTTGTCATGATGTGGCTAGATCAAGATTAGTCGCCGGCGAAAAAGCGGTGGTAATTGGCGGGGGTCCAATCGGTCAACTCGTTGCTCAGGTTGCTAGAAGTACGGGTGCAGAAGTGCTTATTTCTGAAGTTAATGAATCCCGGTTAGCCTTCGCCAGAAGTAACGGGATCCTTGCCGTCAACCCGGTAGAACAAGATCTTGCACAATACGTATCAACCTGGACTGATGGAAAAGGTGCAGATGTAGTGTTCGAAGTATCAGGAGTAAAACAAGCTATTGAGGTAATGACAGAAATTACTGCCGTAAGAGCGCGTATATGTATGGTGGCTATTCATAGTGAAAAACCAGCAATAGATTTATTTCAGTTTTTCTGGAAAGAATTAGAATTACTGGGCGCCAGAGTATACGAGCATCAAGATTTTGAAAAAGCGATAGCCTTAATTGCCAACAAAGAAATTGATATTGAACCTTATATTACTTCCGTATCAGTGCTTGCTGAGATAAATGAGGCATTCGCGCAAATGTCGGGCAACCCGCAAGGCATGAAAGCCTTGGTTTCCTGTCTTAGTCCCTTGTAAAAGAAATCTGTTAAAGAAATCTGTTAAAGAAATCTGTAAAAGAATCCAGTAAAAGAATAAGGTTAAAAACCATGATATTAGATAAATTCAGTTTAAAGGGCAAAACCGCTCTCGTAACGGGTTGCAAAAGAGGCATAGGCAAAGCGATGGCTATAGCATTGGCAGAAGCAGGTGCCGACATTATTGGCGTGTCTGCATCATTACCCGATGAGGGTTCTGAAATTGCTGAGCAAGTGACTAAGCTTGGACGAAAATTTTATGCCTATCAATGTGATTTTAGTGTGCGTGATGAACTTTACCGTTTCATTGATAAAGTTAAAGAACAACATTGTGTTATTGATATATTAGTAAACAATGCCGGCACCATTTTAAGGGCACCGGCAGCAGAGCATAGTGATGAACTTTTTGATACAGTTATGGAGGTTAACCTGAATGCTCAATTTATTTTAAGCAGAGAAATAGGTAAATCTATGTTGACCCGACAATCTGGTAAAATAATTTTTACCGCTTCGTTGCTGACCTATCAAGGAGGAATAACTGTTCCGGGTTATGCCGCAAGTAAAGGAGCAATAGGTCAACTGGTTATGGCTTTGTCAAATGAATGGGCATCTCAGGGTATCAATGTCAATGCGATAGCTCCTGGTTATATTGCGACAGATAATACCGAAGCATTAAGAAATGATACACAACGAAGTACCTCTATATTAGCTCGTATACCACAAGGACGATGGGGACAACCGGAGGATTTTATGGGACCAGTGGTATTTTTGGCCTCAGATGCATCAAAATATATGAATGGCAGCACCGTCCTCGTTGACGGTGGTTGGATGGGAAGATAATAATGATAAATATAAAGAATAACTTACATTTTATTAATGGTGAATATGTTGCGTCAAAGACCAGTGACAATATTGAGGTATATAGCCCCAGCACTGGTGAACAACTGGGTAGTATTCCAGCGGGCTGTGAAGAAGATGCACAATACGCACTTGAGGTTGCCAATGCTGCCCAAAAAACCTGGCGTAAAGTTACCGCCCGTAATAGAGCTACAATATTGCGTAAGTTTGCTGCAGGTATTCGCGCACAAGCCGATGAACTTGCACACTTACTGGTGTTGGAACAGGGTAAACTTATCTCGGTTGCTGATATTGAAGTGGAAGCGACCGCTACCTTTATTGAGTATGCCTGTGATAACGCCTTAACTTTAGAAGGTGATATTTTACCTTCCGATAACGAAGATGAAAAAATTTATATCCACAAATACCCCAAGGGTGTGGTTGTTGGAATCACCGCCTGGAACTTTCCTTTGGCGCTGGCAGCAAGAAAAATTGGACCCGCTTTAATTACAGGCAATACCATCATCATTAAACCTACGGCTGAAACTCCGCTAACCACTTTAGAACTGGGCAGAATAGCCAATGAAGCAGGTGTCCCGGCAGGCGTACTTAATATTGTGAATGGCAATGGTTCAGAAGTTGGGAAATATTTGTGTGAAAGTCCTATCACTAAAATGATCACGATGACAGGCAGCACCCGGGCAGGCCAATCTATCTATCATAGCAGTGCCGAGCACTTAACCCATGTAATGCTTGAACTTGGTGGTAAAGCACCATTTATTGTAATGAATGACGTAAACATAGACAGTGCAGTTGAAGATGTTTTTTGGGCACGATTTGCCAACTGTGGACAAGTCTGTACCTGTGCTGAACGCCTGTACCTTCATGAAGATATTTACGATGAATTTATGACAAAATTTATTGATAAGGTGAGTCAACTAAAAGTTGGTGATCCATTGGATCCTAACTCCGAAATGGGCCCCAAGGTCAATCAACGTGAAGTAGACTTCATTGACAGCCAGGTAAAACATGCAGTTTCACAAGGGGCCACTATTGCTTTTGGCGGTAAAATAGCCAAGGTGGATGGATTTGAAAATGGTGCATGGTATCAACCAACAGTTTTAGAAAATGTCACCCAGGATATGACTATTGTGCATGAAGAAAGTTTTGGTCCAATATTACCTGTCGTTAAAATCAGCAGTATTGAGCAAGCAATAACATATAGCAACGATTGTGAATTTGGCTTATCGGCTTACCTTTATACCAACAACCTGGCCTGGATTTCAAAATGTATAGACGAAATTGAAGTAGGTGAAGTTTACATCAATCGAAGCATTGGCGAGCAACATCAAGGTTTTCATTATGGCTTAAAAATGAGTGGTTGTGGCGGTGAAGATGGTAAATATGGTTTAGAGCAATATCTTGATAAAAAAACTGTTTACCTAAATCATTGTTAACAATTTATTGTAACCTTGTTATTATAGGGCGAGTTACTATTAACTAATGCCCTATAATTTAAACCCTATAATTTAACATCGTTTAAAGGACAAAATATTCATGCTTGACTCAACTGAAATAGTGTCGGTACGGGAACAAATAGCTCGTCAATTACGGGCTGATATCATTAACGGTGTTTTAACAGAAAAAACCAAATTAAAAGAACAAGAACTGGCAACAAGGTTCAATGTTTCACGCGGGCCTGTACGCGATGTTTTACTTCAGTTAACCAAAGAAGGTTTACTGATCTCAAAAAATAACTGTGGCGTAATCGTCAACAGTGCCCCAAAATCAGAACTGCAACCTTTAATGGTAAATTTGCGGGTAAAAATAGAATGCCATGCGATCAAAATAATCATTAATGAATTAACCGAACAAGATTTCACCCAACTTGATAAAATTTTGGCCACTATGACCAAAGCCTTTGAAGAACAGAACTATTACTTAGTCACTGAAACCGATATGGCCTTTCACCGTTATTTAGTACATAAAGCAGGTGGTGACGATTTGGTTAATTTGTGGCAACCAGTGATTTACCGTATGCGAATGAACTACAAACGCATCAGCACTCCTGATGAATGTTTTGAAGAGCATAACCAACTGCTGACTTATTTAAAAAATAAAGAATTGAAACTCGCTTTAGGGGCGCTTAAAGACAACGTTAAATAATCTTGATACCAAACCCATTGAATAATAGCAATCTGCATAACTAACTGATCTATTTTCTATGATTAGTGCATGAGTCCAGAAAGTTCGAAGCTGAATAAAAATGCTTTACGAAAGAAATGCCAGCTTATAGATCAAACAGCTGATACGATGTCGACGTTCTGTCTCGGTTTGGGGCACTTAGTGAGATAGAATTTATTGTACCAATGTTGCACTCGTAGTTCGCACATTTATGTGCGCCTTGAAGTGAGCGTGGATACCCTGATATTGTTCCAGACAATATTCAGGATACACCCCATCCATGGGGATAAATCCACGAACTACGGGGTTAATCAAATCCATTTGCCTGCAGAAAATATATCTCAAAAATTAAATGTTCATCAAGGTCAACTTTAGTTATCCAAGTCGCTTTGGGAGCGTTAGCGCCCCCTAAATTGTTAAGTTTCTGTCTCTTCTGAAATAGAAAGCGCATCTTCAATTTCAACTCCTAAATATTTAATAGTGCTTTGTAATTTCGAATGACCTAACAGTAATTGGATAGCACGAAGGTTTTTAGTTTTAGCATAAATCAGTGATGCCTTGGTTCTGCGTAATGAGTGAGTTCCATATTGCGTAATATCCAAGTCTAGTTCAGTGACCCATTGCTTAACAATTTTTGCATAATAATGATAACTAATGTGTTTTTTAGCTTTCGTCGACTAAGGAATATAAAATCTGAAGGTGCTAATTGTTTTTCGTGAACCCATTGTGTTAAACATTGCTGTGTTTTTGCCGTAATTTCAAATTGAACTTCACGGTGCGTTTTTTGTTGTTCAATCATAGCCCTAGATTGGATTAAACCACTTGAAGCTATATCTCTGACTTTTAGACTAATTAAATCACAAGATCGCAGCTTACTATCTAAAGCTAAATTGAATAACACTAGTTGTTCAAGATTATGTTCAATTTCCAGTCTAATTCGTATACGCCAAATATCTTCAAGTTATGCACTTATTATTTGAATCTAAGCTTTCTTTTGACCAACGCGTTTACCTTTATTCCAAGTCAACATAAATCACCTCAGTTATAGTAAATCAATAAATTATAATTCTTAAAAGTTCACATCTATGTTAACCTTTAAGAGTGAAGAAAATAAATTTTTATACTACCGTTGACGGTAAATGTCCTATTGCTGAGTTCCTTGATTCCCTAAATGGTAAGCAGGCTCAAAAGGTTGCTTGGGTGTTACAAGTTATTGAAGAACTCGATGTTGTGCCAACATCTTATTTGAAGAAGCTAGTTAATACAGATGGCATCTGGGAGATTAGAGTTCAAAATAGTGGTAATATTTTTAGACTATTAGGATTTTTTGAAGGTGACAACCTCATCATATTAAATCATGGTTTTGTGAAGAAAACTCAAAAGACCCCGTCTAAAGAAATAAAAATTGCTGAAAAACGTCGTAAAGACTATTTATTAAGGAAGAAACAATGAGTGATTTTCAAAAATATCTATCAAAACGTCTTACTAATGATTCCGAATTTGCGGAAAATTACAATAAAGGTTATGAAGCATTCAAGTTTGGTGTGATCTTAAAAGAGGCGCGAAAAGAAGCAGGTTTAACTCAACTTGATATAGCTGACAAATTACATACACAAAAAAGCGCAATTTCTCTAATAGAGAATCATTCAGAAGATGTGAAACTTTCAACGCTTGAGCGATTTGCAACTGCTGTGGGTAAAAAACTTGAAATTCACCTAGTTTAATTTGCCCAAGAAAATGTATGGCAAAACAATTGCCATACAAAATTACACTATTAATTTTCTAATACGCAAAGGGAGCGTTAGCGCCTTAGAATATTTAAACTAATGTCAGCTACCTCCGGAAATAGTGGGCATAGTTTATCGGTGATTTTAATCTAAATTTTTGACCCCTATGTGGTAGAGCGCGATGGTAACACGCGACGGTCGCAAAAAGTAATCGACTCAAATTCATCAATAGATATAGAAGGCTGACAAAGTTCGTATTACTAACGTAAAACATCATAAGATTAGAAATACTATTTCTAATTGTTAGAATTGCGCAGGAGGGCGTAACCCATCGTTCAAGCTTTGAAATATTGAAACAAATTTATATTAATTCTGCTCATTCAATATTTTAACGTTATTTATTCATGTAATTATTTACAGGTGAATTGATGGGTTACGCCTACGGCTAACCACATCCTACAACTAAAAAATGCAATAATTATTTTGGACGCTAAGGTGACAGAATCAATACAAAATCTAAACTAAACCTATGCACGTTCAATATTCACATGTTCTTCACTTATTGGCTTCAGTAACACCGCAAGCTGTTCTACCGGCGATTGAAACCAATATTGTGTATGCTCTGGCAAAATAAACACAGGCATTCGCTTGTGGTATTGAGCGCACTTTTCATTAGGCGTTGTTGTTAAAGTAACTAATTTAGGAGATTCTTCCTGATACCAAATACCAGCCATCAGTAGTGGATCTCCATTTTCGAGCGAAAAGTGATATTTTTGCTTTTTACCATTTTCAGTCCGCCACTCGTACCAACCGGAACAAGGCACTAAACACCTGTGCGTTTTAAAAGCTTGCCTGAATGTGGTTTTTTCTGAAACTGTCTCACCTTGCGCATTAATCAAGAGTTTTTTTGACCAGCTGGGTTGTATGCCCCAACTTGTGTCTAATTGCTGATAACCCGCCCCTGTGTTTTTCAAGGTAGTTGCCACAATGGTTGCTACCGTTTGACTTGGGCTTAAATTATTATTCGTTGGTGTAGAGAAATTGAAACCGAAGAAATCACTGATAATCGGACATAAACTATCATGAACAACATTCATTCTACCGCACATGTTTTATACCTTTTTTAATCATATTTGCTCCTTCCCCAATGAAAGTCTAGTGAAAAGAAATAAAAAGCTAAGGAAAAGAAATAAAAATCAGCAAATAATTTTAGGGATATCTTTCCACTTACTTGTATAACTGGGTGATAAAAAATTCCGCCGCATTGCCCATTTTTCATTTTGACCTGCCGCAGCCACTTCCACGGTTCCTTTACCATAACGTTTATTTATTTTGTCATAACATTTCATCAATTTAGGATTATTAATACTGACACTAAACATATCCTGCTGATAAAACCGTCGGTTTTCAAGTTCAATGGCACCTGCCCCGCAACGATAAAAATTGACACCCGGTAAATAAATACTATCAAAAACATAAGAAATTGCTTCAGCTATTTTTATTGTATTGTCGGTAGCAGCAGGAAACTCGTAAATTAGTGATTTTTTATAATAATTTTCATCATGTGGCGAACTGGAAGCAAATACAAGCAAACGTTTAATCAAAGACCGCTGTTGCCTTGCTTTCCTGGCGACTATACAAGCATGGCTTGTTATAGCTGCTTTAAGCGCATTGTAATCAGTGATCCGCTGACCAAGACTTCTGGTTGAAAATATTTCTTTTTTATCTTGCCTCACTTCATCCCACGACAAACAGGGAACGCCATTAAGCTCGTTAACCGTACGCTCGACCAGCACACTGAATTGATTTCTCATTATTCTTGGCGATTGATTAGCTAAATCCCACGCATCTTTAATTCCGAGAATACTCAATTTATTACCTAAACGATCGCCAATGCCCCACACATCAGTTAAAGACATTCGAGACAATATCGCTTTGCGCGATAAATCATCATCAATAATTGCAACACCATCAAAGCCGGATAATTTCTTAGCGGCATGATTAGCAGCTTTTGCCAGTGTGGGCGTTGTTCCAAAACCAACACCAACGGGGAGACGCGTTTCTTTCCATACTGCCCGTCTAATTTTATGACCATACTGATGCCAGTCATCAATAAGGCTGTTGTAATTTTTAAACTCCAAAAATGATTCATCAATAGAGTAAACGTATTGATTATCACAAAACCGGCCAATAACATTCATCATTTTGTCGCTTAAATCAGCATAAAGTTCGTAGTTTGATGAACGGATAACAACGTTATGTTTAGCCAGAAAATTCTTTATTTGAAAATAGGGTTTGAATTTTGGCACTCCCAAACGCCTTGCATTGGGACAAACAGCACAAATACAGCCATCATTATTCGTTAAAACAACAACGGCTTTTCTACGAATAGAGGGATCGAATACTTTCTCTGCAGACGCATAATAAGCAACAGCATCAACTAAAGCATACATGACAATATTTCACCCGCTGCCTGATGCATTCGAACAGACCTTGTAACTACGCCTTCTATTTGAAATTCGTCGGTTTCATTTATTTTTACTGCAGCAAATGACGAAGAGGCGGATAATAGCATAGCCTTATTTTTATCCAGTATTTTGCATACAAAACAGCCATTGTAATTAGCAACAATAACATCACCCGTTTTAGCATTTTTGGATCTATCAATAATCAATAAATCGTTTTCATATATACCAACGCCTTCCATTGACTGACCTTGTGCCAACCCGATAAAAGTGGCATCTGGATTTGAAATCAAAAGTTCGTCTAATGATAAACCTAATTCTTTATATTCGGCAGCGGGCGATTCAAAACCTGAAATACCTGCCTGGATGTAAATAGGGATGATCTTCATATTTAATAATTATTGCCTGTATTTACATACAGTATAATTAATTTAACAATTTATGCAAAGAATGATGTGAAGCTAATAAAATTTACTTTAAATTACTTACTGTTTATGTGAATAATAGAATTATACTAATTATCATAAATAACACGTCTTAACTGTTCAAATAAATCACTTTGATTATAATTGGTGCTAAACCTTGTGTAGGTTTCAATTTAAAAAAACCCGGAGAAAACATGACTAAGCCATGGTTGAAAAATTATCCACAAAATGTTGCTCATGAAATTGATCCGCATTGTTATGATTCAATGCTCGATTTATTTCACCAAAGCGTTGTTAAATACCACCAAACAACCGCATTCAGCAATTTTGACCGTGAAATCTCATTTAATGATGTTGACTGTTTATCCAGAGATTTTGCCGCCTACTTACAAACACAATTACACATTAAAAAAGGAGATCGCGTTGCCTTGATGTGTCCTAATACCTTGTGTTTTCCAATTGCTATGTGGGGCATTATTAAAGTGGGTGGCGTTCAAGTGAATGTTAACCCAATGTATACACCGCGTGAATTACAACATCAGCTTAATGATGCGCAAGTTGACACCATTATTATATTTTCATCTGCTACCAAAACATTAGCTGACATTATTGACAATACCTCGGTCAAAAACATTATCACTATAAATTTAGATGACTTGGTTGATAAAAACTTACCTTCTGCTGCGGTTGATAATCGTTTGTCTGTTACCGCTACATTTACTGATGCTTTAGTGAAAGGTCAGGATTTAGCTTTAGAAGAGCCCACTTTATCACACGGCGATTTACTCTTTTTACAATATACCGGTGGCACAACGGGGCTGTCAAAAGGCGCAGTGCTTACTCACGGCAACATTATTGCTAACATTGTTCAATATCAGGAATTTGCTAAAAACTGTATCGAATATGGTAAAGAAACCGTGATCACCGCAATTCCTATGTATCATATTTTTGCCCTTACCGTGAACACCTTGTGCTATTTTTTATTCGGTGCCAAAAATATACTGGTAACTGATCCTAGAAATATGCCTGCTTTTGTTGAAATTTGGAAAAACAATAAAGCAACCGTCTTTACTGGTGTTAACACCTTGTTTAATGGTTTATTACACACCCCTGGTTTCTCAGAGGTTGATTTTTCAGCATTAAAATTATCCGTGGGAGGTGGTGCCGCAGTGCAGCAAGCCGTTGCTGATAAATGGCAGAGCGTAACAGGTGATCCTCTGCTGGAAGGTTACGGCTTATCAGAAACATCCCCTATTTTAACATTGAACTTTGGCGGCAAGAATGGCTATATTTCTGGCATAGGCACACCTATGCCATCAACCGACATTTCAATTCGAGACGATGCAGGACATATTCTGCCACAAGGAGAAAGTGGTGAACTTTGTGCCAAAGGACCTCAAATTATGGCAGGTTACTGGCAAAATTCAGATGCGACAAAAGAAGTAATGACAGATGATGGTTACTTCAAAACAGGGGACATAGCTTTACTTGACGAACATGGCTTTTTCCATATTGTTGACCGCAAAAAAGACATGATCCTGGTCTCTGGATTCAATGTTTACCCAAATGAAATTGAAGCTGAAATTGCTCATATGCCGGGAATAATGGAATCAGCCTGCATAGGCATTCCAGATGAAAAAACAGGCGAAGCAGTGAAAGTATTTGCAGTAAAAGAAAATAGCGAAATTACCGAACAGGATGTTATTGATCACTGCCGAAAACACCTGACGCGCTATAAAGTACCTAAATCAATTGTTTTTATTGATCAGGTTCCTAAGTCGAGTGTTGGTAAATTATTGCGGCGTGAATTGAGGTAATATTTTTATTAAATTTACCTCCATTTTTTTAAATGGTACTCACAAGAAAAGTTAAATTATAGTTTAGCTAAGAAGCTTATAACTCAATTATAATTTGTAGCAGCTCACATCTGAGTTGACACTTTTGAACATTAATTTAGACCTGACCTTACAATTGATAAGGTCAGGAAGTACCTCATTGCTGACCAAGTTTGGCAGTCAAAACCAACTAAGTTCATGTTCAATTTGAAGTATGATTGTAAACATGAAGATCATACTCCTTTGCATTCACTCTTAATTACTGAAATGTTAGTTCCTGCTGAGCAATACTGTTGCTAATGTTGTCGGATGACTCTATCTCCTTTATCTCTATATCTTTTATAAGAATATCCATTAGTACTGAAGCAGAACATCCTATCAGGCTCTAATTAAGCGGTAATGTGACTAACTAAGAATAGTCTCAGAACTACTTAATTCATCATCTAGTAAAAATATCACCGAATTTTCAAAAAATATAATTGCCAACCCTAAAGTCACAATATATAGCAGTACCGTAAAATACTACTATGGTGATTAATTATGTTTACCGAACCAAAGGCCGATGAAATTTTAATAAAAATCGGCTTTACTCAACTTGAAAGTGAAGTTTACCTCTATTTATTAACTGAAGGTGCACATACGGGCTACGCAGTAGCTAAAGCTATCGGTAAAGCGGTGGCCAATGTATACAAAAGCAGATTCTGAATGCACCAATGCTAGCATTCCAAGAATTATTATCTATGGCTTCATATTGTTACCTGAGGTTGAGCGTTACTGTTCATTATTTTCGATGATACCGGCATTACAAGAGAAATCATCAAGTATCAATACTTATTAATACTCGATGATATTAACTCTACGCATACCGATTTTTTGATTTAAACTTTGTAGAACTTATCTAACTTTCCTTGTTGCGCTAACAATTCATACTGCTCTAGATCTTCTACTGAATCAATTTCTAGCCAACCGTTATTTACCAATGCAGCCTTTGCTTGCCAACCAGCATCAATTAGGGCTTGCAGAAAGCTGGTCATATACATGTTATTAAAGTCTTTTCCGTCGTAAGTAGCATTGCGGTCAAGCTGTTGATAGAAATTTACAAAATCAGCTATTTTGTTTGCACTAATCTTTATCAAGCCAGTATATTGGCCTTGAATACGCTCATAATTGTCGGGTTTTTTACCTAACTCAGTAACATAGCCCTTTTCATTCATGACTAAAGTTTCTGCATCCTCTAATGGATTTTCTAAACGAAGAGACCACAGTTCACGCCATTTTTTATCTATCATTAGAGCGATATCACCATCACTTTCTAACAAAGTGATTAGGTTAATATCGTCATAGACAATATCACCATAGGCAATGATCAAATCCCCCTCTTGCTGAATAAAGTTTAAAGCACAAAACAAAGTGCTGACCATGTTCGTTTTGTTGTAACGGGGGTTGAACGATGTTGGGTACCCCAGCGTTTCAATCTGCTCGGCTCGATAACCCGTAGCAATATGGATGTCAGTAACCCCTTGTCGTTTCAAACAAGAAATTTGGCGTTCTACCAGAGAGGTTCCTTGTAGTGGTACCATACATTTAGGTTTATCATTGGTTAATGGACGTAATCGTGTGCCTTCTCCGGCAGCTAATATCAGAACTCGTGTCATTGTAAAAATCTTTTAAATAGTTGAATATCAAGGTTGGAAAAGGGTTTTTCCCGTTCGGGGTGCCACATAATACCTAATATGGCTCTGCTAACATCGTAAAATGCTTCAATATTTTTATCCTCATCATAAGCCAATGGTTGTAATGATTCGCCCAAACCACTTTTGGGAATGCAATAATTGTGAAAACTGTTTATTGTTTTAGGAAGATCAAATCCATCAATGTTGGAAATTAATGGGTGCCGTTTTCCAACATGACCGCTGATGTTTTCTAAACGGCCCCCCATAGCGATGTTTAGTACTTGCATGCCTCGGCACACACCTATGAGAGGAATATTCATTTTTAAAGCTTCAGAAATGAGCGCCAATTCAAAAAGATCTCTTTCAGGAGCTGCATCTGAAGCTTCGGGATCTAAACTTGTAAGAGAATTACCACCACTTAAAATAATAGCATCAAGATTTAGAGCCCTTATAAGTTGGTCTGCCTTATCGCCTGCAATATTCGGAAGTGGCATAGGTATGTAACCTAACTCAATAACGAAGTTTGACCATTGCTGATCAAGGCAATCTCGCCGTTCACCATAGCTCTTTACCACTTCAACTCTCTGGGTGATACCTATGCGTTTCAATTGATATTTCTTATCAGTTGGTTGCCACAATCTAGCTCTATCTGGTGCATTGATGAAATTTCTTCATAAAGTTTTTCACCAACGCCAATAGCGGCAGGAAGACCAATTTCAGCGGCACGAATGGCCATATGCGAATTGGCACCACCGTATTGAGTAATCAATCCCACAATCCCATGACCAAATAACCAATCATAGCCAGGATCTGCCTGGGGGATAAGCACAATTTTTCCTTTGAGGACTTCTTCCTGATGATTATCTAGACACTTTACTTGTCCTTCAACACGGCTAGATGTGACAAAGTTAGGTTGCAAGGATAAACGTTCGAAACAGTACAAGTCGATGTTTTTTTGAATAAAAGAAGGTAGTTCAATAGCGCAAGTAATGTCATGTGATTGTTTACGCATTTTTATAACATCTTTGATTTCAGCTAACGTTATTAAGTTGAGTTTTATCTGCTTTAAATCATTAAAGGTTAAAAACGCCAGTTCCTCTCTACTCAACCCTTCTTGTTGGCCATATTGAAGGCAATAGTCTAAAGACCGGCTTAAATTACGAGTAAACTGAAATTTAACAAACTCACGAGACTGCGTTGATTCCATTAAATAGGTGATCAATTGGTGGGGTGATTTATCTGAACCTAGTTCTGCTAATACCTGTGCAAACGAAGACAATTCTGCTTCTGTAAAATCAAATACCTGTTCTTGATGACAACTTGTATCATTTTTCGAAACTAAATAGCGAGATGGATCCTCCCAATAGGCTTGCGTAGTAATATCATAAGTTCCTGGCCGTAGATGGCCATACTTATCGATCAAGTCTTGTAATTCAAGTTCACCGTTGGCATGTCGGAATTTATCCAAACTAAATTCACCGGCAACGGTAGCAAAACTCTTTAAAAATTGCAGTCGGCGTTCATCAGTCAAGATACCACTGTCAACAAAACTTTTTAATAAAGATGTTGCGACAAAGCCAGCTCTGGCAGCGTGAGAAAAAGCTAAGGTGCCAAACCGTTTACAATCATCCAGTAGAGTATATATTTTGTCGATAACTGATAAATCACACTTATCAATGAGTTTACGTCTTTGGTTTAAGAGCTTAATCGATTTGGTATCATCAGTTAGACTGCTTAAAGCTTGGCAAGTAATAATTTTAAGGGCAGACTCTAAACTTTCGATATCAGAGGTTAGTACGCCATAAGGTAAAAGACGTCTTTCAGCTTTAATGCGAAAGTCTGGTGTCCAAACGGTAAAAAGGACATCGAATTCAAGTTTGTCATGAAAATATGGGTTGTCAGCTAATATATCAAGATAAGCATTTGCTAAGCGTTCTGCTGTTGTCTCTGATAATGATGCTGGAATGAAAGAGTTGATACTAGCACGACAATCAATATATGGCTGGCCACATAAAGAAACAAGCAAGGGTGAAGGGTTAACATCACGATAACCGTATTCAGCCCTTTGTTTCGCCCATACATCATTAGTGACTAGATGTCGGTACAGGCTAAATGCTAATGGTTTAGGCCGGGTGCCAATTATTTCAGCTGGATTCCAGTCAGGCATATTAGCAAAGATTGTTTTATTACCATAGACAAATGGCGATGGCGTTTGTTGTATTGTAAATTGCTTAGAGGCATTCGCTAGTTGTAGCTCCACCATTTTTTCGTCAAAACTAAAATCATCATGGTTTACAGTAATAGGTCGTACTTGAAAGATATGAACTTGACCAGTCTTAGATATGGCAAATTCAATATCTAATTTGTCAAAACCTAATAGCTGCTCCAATTCTTGTATTGCGACTAACACGGGTTGTAATTCAGGTGCGATAGATTGTAATTTTTCTGGTGACGAACGACTCAATAAAACCGTACGTAAGTCACAGTGAGTTCCAGCAGTAACTGACTCTGTCGATTGAGTTTTATCATCAAAATTAAATCGGTAATAGGGTGAACCCGACTCTAAATCACAGGTAAAAACGACACCTGCCGCCTGTACTTCACTTAAATGTTCTTGCACTAAAATTTGATCATCACCGGCTTGCGGTTTATCAAATGAAGCGATCACGTCATCGACAGCTTTAGTCACTTTGTCATTATCGTGACCATCGACATTTAAAATACTTTCAAAACCACCGGCATTAGAACTGAACCAATTGTCTTCACCCTTGGAGCTACTACGCACAACAAGTCGAGCACCGCAAAACTCAAGCTGAATATCCTTAAGAGTTTTATCCTTATTGAGTTGCCAATCCAATGAGGTAAAGCTTACCTGACTACCAATGTGACTATTTTTGACTAATGGCTCCAAGCGAGCTAATGTTTCAGATTTTGTACCTAGAATAAAGTGAGCAATATCTCTTGCGGAGTTAAATTCTGCCCAGTCTCCGGCGACATCATGAGTAGCGACTGAGTAGCCGATTTTTTCCAAATAATTAATTAGATCAATTAAGGTTCGACCAATATCATTTTCTGAAAGCGTTGGAAGTAATTGTACGATAGCAGGTGAAAGGCGTACTAATCCTGTAAATTCTACTCGCTGATCATTAATCAGAATAGTTTCTGCTGATTGAATATCAGCTTCGGAGCGTGACTTATACCGTTCTTTCCAGCAACTATCAATGGCAAATACAATATCAGCATCAATTTTAACCAATTCTTCTATGCTGTTTTTGCGAAACACGGTATCAGAATATGTAACTAAGACTGAACATCCTGTAAACTGAGCTTTTAATAAAGTATGCAGAACACTACTTTTCTCCCAGTTAGGGATAACTTGATATTTAAGGAAAGGATAATTATCAATAACTTTATCGACATGATAGCCTCCCAAAAAAGAGATGTTTCCTGCGTTACAAACTGATTCAAAACTGTGTAATTGCCAATCCATTGCTTTAGTATTTAACGCAATAGATCTAAGTGCTGCGGGTTTATTACCTTGAGCTGGTCGACCTGCTCCTAAAAAATATACTTCCACATTTAATTTCCATATTTAAGAATAGTGCTCATTGAGATAGAAATTATAAACTTCATTGCACTAAGTTACAATTATATATTTTCCACATTAATTATTTATGAAAAATTCAATGTCTATTTATCTCATTAATTAGCTCAACGCACAATCACATTGGCTATAAAAATCAGTAAAGCCACTAGAACTGCAAATAAAAGCAGCGATTGCGCCACCAAGCTCTTAGGTGCTCAAGCAAAGCTGGTGATAACATAGCATATCGGTCTCTATGTCCTTTTCCTTGCTCGACCCGTATTGCCATGCGCTTACTCTCAATATCACTGACTTTTAGGGAAACGATTTCACTGACGCGCAATCCGGCACCATAAGCGACAGCTAAGGCAGCTTTAAATTTAGGATGCGTTGCACAATCCATAAAGCGTATAGCTTCATCAAGACTGAGTACGATAGGTAATTTACGAGCAACCATTACGGGCTTGATACGAGTGACAACCTCTGGCTTATCTAAAGTAATTTAAAATAAAAACTGTCATATCTTCATTAATGCGTTGGCGAAGTGGTTCTGAAAAATATTGGCTGATGTTCATTAGATATTCTCCTACTTAAGATAAGGCGAAATGCCTTAAACGTTAGAGTATAAAAAAATGAAAATGTTAGATTGGAGTACGAAACGAGAAAAGAGCTCCATTACCGCGCGAGCGGTTTAGTTCTGTGTGGCAAAAATTAACTTTGTAAACATAACCTGAAATGACTGCTGCCAAGGTAACAGCAGAAGTTTGAACTAAACTGCTACCCACTTCAGCTCTGCGAAAACTAGGGTCTTTAGAGGGGTTAAACTCTAACCCAAAATTGATAGTGTAATTAACAACCAATTCATCTCATAAGTTACATTTCACCGACTAAAAAATCACTGCTTTTTTCTAAAAACAAACAAGCCTGCATAAAGAATTACACAAGCTTTCCTGACAACATTTTTTGTACGATAAAAAAATTATTATTTCCACATTTTTCTTTAATTCTTACATACAAGCTATGCCCGTTAAATTTACCCTCTAATCCTCATGAAGCATTTTACCTTTATCTTTCCCCATCATAATCTTACCGTCTTTAACAACCCCTTTAGGTACCCAGGATAATTTGATTGTTGAAGTATCAACACTTTCCCTCAATACCTCATCCACATCGTATAGGTATTTGAAAACCCCTTCAAAAATATCCTGAATAACAACAAAGTTATCCTTACCTTTGTACCCTTGATCAGGCCATCTAATGGCAAGGAAAGAACTTACTCGATCTTGAATTTCGAATTGGCTTATTTCTGTCTCCCAATCGATGCCCCGCAGAAGCATGCAATCGCCTGTTAAGTATGGCCCATGATCGCCGTTTATAATAATAATAGCATCTCTCTTGGATGCTAAAATTGTTGCTATATCGTCTTTCATTTCAAGGTTTGCCTTGGTGAGACGCTTTTCAAAAAGTTGAGTCTCATTGGGTAAACATTTTCCTGAATTCTGGCTATGATGTGGTCCTGTGTGCGTATATAGAAATTTGGGGATGTTTGTCTGTTCTCTAAATATTTTCCTCTTAGCTTCTATCCAATCAGCTCTTTCATACGGTACGGATTCACCTACTATATCAAAGCGAAACTTACCTTCCTCTATAGCAGATAAAAGTGCAGTCATACCAAACATTTTACCTTTTTCTACCTTTGGAAAGACATAATCATAAGCTATATTTTCAACTGAATTAATAAAAAAGTACGGGTCCAATACAGCCGATGTTTTGTAACCATGTTTCTTAAATAAAGCGGGAACTAATGCGTTTCCTGCAACCGTAATAGATCTTGAATTCGTTAAATCATGACTCATTTCCATCACACGAGACATAGAATCAAGACTGTCGAAACCTACCGAATATTTATCCGGATAAATGATGAAACCTTCCCTTTCGAGATATTGCTCTTGTGCTTCGTTGTCTATACCGTATTTTTTCATCATGTTTTGACCAACGTATGCATCATAGGTCAATAAATATACGTCCGGTTTTTTCTTCAATTCACCTGTTGGTATAAAATTAGAATAATTAACGGGATTCATTCGCTCAGAAGCAGGGCTGACACCTTCAGATTCGTTCGCATAAAACACGGTATTCACGCTAAAAAACAAGATCCCGAAGAGGTAAAGTAACTTTCTTTTTTTCTCGTAAAAATGGTTAATGACGACAAACATTGCCGCGGTAACAGTAAATAATAATATTATGTCTGGATCTTGTGCCCATCCCCCCATTGAAGAGAATATAGGCAGTGAAAAATAAATGAATGCTAATGTAACGCCTAACGGAGCCAATCCAAATAAAGGAAGAAACCGTTGCAGAATAACTGGAGCCACAACAATAAGTAAAAACAAAAGACCAATAAATATCGCGGTAATGCGTAGCTGACTTTCAAATGGCAACATTTCGTAGTTTATTAGCGAATATTGCACAATAGGGGCCAAAGGAATGAGAATAAGAACACAATCGACGAGTGTAACTTTTTGGTAATTAGTTTGTTTTTTATTATTGATACGAGAAATTTTCGTCCACAAACGTTTTTTCCAGTAAAAAACATGTATCAATACCAGCCCAATAAATGTTGCAGCAACGGTTAAAATTAGTCCTTTGGTTAACTTTAAAGGAAAGCCATCATCCAAAATAAAAAAGAAAAATAATAAATAGGCAAGAAACACAACAACAAACGAAATCACTTCCTTTTTAAGCAAAAACAGTAATATTTCCCTCCAGAAAAAAGAAAGATTTATTCTCTTACGTTGTTCTGTATTCCTGTACGTTACTATATTGCGGGCAAGTAAAATTAAGTTATTTATTGTCCAATACAATAATAAAATCGACTTTGCGTTATACAACAGAATGAAAAAAACCAGGCTGACAACTGTCGCTTGAATAAAATCTTTTCGTGAGAAATTAGGTGTTAATAAAGCAGCTGCGAGATTAATGAATGTCATTAAATAGGGTAACAAGTTGCCATTACCATACAGAATCTCGTCTGGTTTAGCTAAATCACTTAGAAATAGGAAAGATTGTCCATTCAGTACATCGAGCTGATCAAACATAAAAAAAGTAAGAACAAGAAATGGCAACTGTATAAACAAAGCCAATATTGTTCTTACAGCATAAATGGGATGATACGAATAACGTTCATATAAAGCGCTTATTCTATTATGCTGTTCCGATCCCCTACTATCGCTTTTTATTCGTGCAAGTTGTGGGGCAAGTACCTGCTGAAATTCCTGCTCTTTGTTTGCAACACCAGCAGCCCAACGGATTGGTCGTACCATTAACATGCTGATTAGAAGAGACAGTAAGATGGCAGCAATACCAAAACTACCTATACTTTGTGCTATATATAAAAAAAACTCTTCGTAAGAAGAAATGATCATTTGCATGATTTCGTTAACTCCATAGGATATTTATGCTAACTATTACTTTGTAATTCACTAAGATAAATGGCAATTTCAGTAGCACTGTTTCCAAAATTAATAACAGTCTCATCTCTAAAAGAAGTTATATCACTTGCACTGTAGTTTTTTACCACTTGGCTTACTATTTCAGGCAAGTCCTTTATAGACTGTGAATTAACCGTCTTACCAATTTTGGCACCCGCTGAATCATTCCAGAGTACGTCAAGATCATCGGCCTCAAAGCCATTTAGATCTCCTTTTGATATTTCTAAAGTAATAATTGGTTTTTCATAAAGAAAAGCATAATCAAAACGTAATGAAGACGTATCTGAAATTAGCAGTTGTGATTTATTCATCGCTCCATTAGGTGAAATTTCGTCATCCCAAGTCACTAAAGCGTGTTCTGATAACTCTTTTTTACATTGTTCAATAAATTCTGGTTCTGTTTTATATGATTGAGGGTGTGGCCGAACAATGACAGCAAAACCAGCAGTTAGTAAATTGTGAATGAAGTCAGTACCATAACGTTTAAGACAGCCTTTAGCTCCCCATGATGAACCAACAAGCACTGTGATTATTTCATCATCATTGTGTTTAGCACAGGGCAGTTCTTGATACAAAGCGTCTAAATAGGGCAGTCCTAGAGGTTTTAACACTTTAGGCTTAAGGGATCTGGTATTTTCTATATCCCGAATAGATTTTGTTTGAAACTCACCAGCAAGAATTACCGTGTCGTATTGATCAAGGGAATATTTTTTATACGTTGATATATCGCCAACATGATGGAAAACATGTACTAAATTCCTTACATTTGGTGACCGTTTCAGCGGGTAGTTTTTGGTTCCTATATTAGGTGTAGTCGCAACCATAACAGAGGCTTTTATTTTTGATAATTCAGTCAAACCCATCACTGTATTTGAAAGACGTTTTGAGTTCATATACGGACTTTCAATCATTAAAGCCGGATCGTATAAATCCAACGTTCTATATCTAAATGGAATTTTTTGGCGAATTAGCGCTTCAACCAGCGGTCGAAATGTTCCCCAATATGCTTTCCCTTCACTAAAAAGAACCAAACTTTCATTTTCATTGCCATGTTCATTGCCGATAAAAGCATTTATTCTTTTTTTTCCTGTTAAGCGATAAAAAACAGATTTAATGGAATACCATAAGCTTCCGATAGTAGCGGTAATTACCCCAATTATCGCACTTCCTGAACCGGGGTCCAAATAGGCATACACAGGATTAGAATAAAAAGTGATAAATAAAACCGGCAATGCCAATCGAACTGAAACTTTCTTTTTACTGTTTCCGATAATATTTCTAATGTAAGAATAAAAAAAAATCTTATTCACTATTGTCTCATCCTTTAAAATATTTAATCCTGAATTAACCACAAAGCTTCACCACGTTTTACTATGACGAATCACGTCCTAATCCATAATCTCTATTATTCAATTTTCTGGGCATTAATGGGTAGAATTGAATAAATTTGTCATCATTTCGGTAGTCAACTTAATTGGGTGATTACCTAAACGTTCAATATTGATACCACCAATTATTTTATTGATTGTTTTTATATCTGTTATTCCAATTTCAGATAAGTCAGTTTTCATTATTCTTATTCCTTAAAACGGATAACTCCATTTTATTGAGTTATCCCTATCCAAATAATACATTTAATTAAGATTTGAATTTATACAACTGAACGAATACTGTGCTGTTACAATCAGAGAGCCTCCTCTTCCAAGGAAACGCAATAGCGCTCCCCATTACAACATCACCTTAATACGGGGGAAATATAACCAATTCTCACATCAATACTTGTTAATTTTTAGTGTAAAAAGCAGTGTTGTTTATACTTTTTATTAACAAGTGTGTCAACATATTTTTGGGCAAAACTACTGAAATTACCGTTTGATTTTTCATTAAGCAAAACTGATAAATTCGTGTGATTAATCAGACTATCGTATTAATTAATTGTGGGGAACAACTAGGATTAATTGAGCTTTCTGTTCATAATTTATAAATTAAACAACAGGTTAAAACTTATACGTGTCAAAAAATAGAGACACATGAAACCAACTAACAAAAATGAATAAAAAGCGACCGTTATAAAACGAAAACAAGCGGGCATAAGTCCACCTTCCTTTTACATTCCAAGAGTATTCCGATTAAAAAGGCAGTTGCCATAAAGAAACACATAACTGTTAATTAACAACAAGATAAGCTAGAAAAGTCAATTATAAAAAGTGTGACTTTATTGTTATCATTATAGTTCATGTCTGTCTTGAAACGGGGTCGTAGCAAGGGCGATCCAATGGTGTTTAGATTGCGCCAGTGGGGCGTGGGTAGTAAACATTCGTTTCAGGACTGACACTAGTTATTCTATAGTATTTTACAATCCGAAATGTAAAGTGCATCGGGTGAGACAAAACCTATCGAAATACCTGATTTTTCTTCTTCCCTGTTTTTGAAATAAACGTTTTGCTTCATTTTTCCTGATTTATTACCGAACTGATATTGGATATCTATACTACCGTTACCATAATATTTAACTTGATAAGGAAATTGATACTTTCTAGTTTTGCCATTATAACTGGGATCTGCAATACGATACTTCAATGGGCAGCTATTTCTGGCAAGATGCCATTTACCATAGCTAGGTCGATACTTTGTAATTGAATATTTTTCTTCCGGCTTAGCTTTACCTTGGGTTACACGATATTCAATCGCAGAATATTTAGCCATGGCATAAGCTTCTTCAAAAGCTTTTACCGCAATAACTGGCAAGTCGGGCTTTACACCAGTACCTTCCCAGTTAGTTTTAGTTATTGGGTTAATCGCTTTTCCATTTGGAATAAAAATAGAAAGGTTTTTTGGTAAATCAAATACCCGACCAGGGTTTGCACCACCTTTAGTCGTTTCCCCAACAATATAGGCTCTTTTTCTAACTTTTAGATTATAAGCAAATTCTTCTGCTGCCGAAAATGTATAACTACTGGTAAGAATATAAATTGGCAGATCAGGTTTTTTAACGCCAGGAACCTTATCAAGTGTCCAGTATTCTTCTGTGCTATTTGTTTCTCGCCAATAAAGGCTATTAAGATGAGTTTTTTTATCAAAAAAGTAACTACTGATATAACGAACTAAATCAGGATCTCCTCCTCCATTTTTTCGTAAATCAATAATTAATGCATCAACATCATTCAATGCTGAAAATATTTTATCTACTTTTACTTTAGCTTTGTGATCAGAAGAAAAATAATTAAATGTAATTAATCCAACATTGCCATCAAGGATTTCAGTTTTTTTAAAACCATAATCGTTTTCTATGCCAGTTGGCATCAAGTTGGAATATGGCTGATGTAACCTAACTCTGATATGTTTATCTAAGGTGAATTCTTGAAGATCATCCGTTAACCTATCAGCGAAAAGATCAAGGTAGTCATACCCCAGGTATTCCTTGTTTTTTAATTGCAAACGAATATATTCCCCAGCTTTGCTCCCTACTTCAGGAAATACATAATAATCTTTTAATTGTTTTGCAATCTTTTCAATAATTATCTGGTGATCTGAAGATGATATAGCACCAGGCTGGCTTGCATAACTGACATTGGTGAACAATGCATTTAAAACAATCGATAAACAGAAAAACACTGCCAGTTGACTTTTTCTCTCTATCCACTTGTTTTTCACCTTATGCATGATGTG
This sequence comes from Alteromonadaceae bacterium, assembly GCA_013216015.1. Taxonomy (GTDB): domain Bacteria; phylum Pseudomonadota; class Gammaproteobacteria; order Enterobacterales; family Alteromonadaceae; genus JABSOI01. Next base: position 49,049 of record JABSOI010000020.1, read on the forward strand.
TATCCTTAAGTAATTATAACAATTGGCTATGTACCGGTTAAGTGTTGCTACACCCGTAATTTATTGTTTTATCGATGTTTATTTGTCAGATCAAGATTTCAGCGCATAGGATGGGTTAGCCGCAGGCGTAAGACTGATCTTTTCATCAATAACATAAAATACCATGCGCTTATAAAGCTGTGTAGCATCTTTTTTAAAATTCACACCTTCTGTTCTTATTTTATCAAGCAATACTGCATAGGATGCTTCCCGTGCCCAGGTTTGTCTAATTGATGAGCTGTCAAACCAGAAATTATAGACTTTCGTGCCCAACCATCTTTGAGTTTTACACGATCGAACCGCTTTAAAATAGTCGTAATAGTCTGGATTTTTGAATATTGGCTGTAAAAACGAGTGACAATCCATCATTTTTACATATAGAGACTCCGAATTGAAAAAAGCTACAACACATACGAAGTATGAGTTGTAGAGTTTCTGTTCAGGCACTAAATAGGTGATATCTTAAATTCTATGCGTAGTTGCCATCTACCACTAAGCTTGAATCTTCATTTTAGCTATCCGATGAATAAAATCCGTGTGGGTCATGATCAAGATAAAAAGCATGACTGGAAATAACCATTTCCTGTTCGTCACCAAGCGTCACCTCAGTATTATAGACTATCCCTTTAGACGTTTGTCTTTTATAAATAATTTTTAGACTAAAAGGTATTTCATTTGATTCTTTTCGATAAATAGGCGCATTGAAATTAAGACTTTGTCGTTTAGCTACAAAAAATCCTAACGTTGGAATTAACTGTTCAATTACACTATCCGCTAATTTATCTTCAGTTATACTCTGTTCAGCCATCAGTTCACTGAAGCTAAATAGATAAAAAATTTGATTACATATTACTATGGCTTCGGCATTGTTAAGCACTTTAGAGACTCCAGCTGGATTTAACCAGGGACCACCTAAGTAAGCCAATTTTCCCGTTATCTCACCTTTTGAATTTATTTCAAATGATTTGAGGTAGATAAATTCATCTTGATAAAGTGATAGGATTTTTCTTATTTTATCCGTGGAAAAATTATATTGATTCATTTTTATTACTCCTTACAAATATTATTAAAGTTTAGATTACGGCGTACAAAGCAGCGAGCGACAAGCAAAAAATGGTAGAAATTGAGAGTGCAAGAGAGGCCGCTCGCCACTTGCTTGCGTTGATTATATATACTCGGAACTGACTTCGGTTGTTGGTCGTGGGAAAAGGAATATCCTTGGGTATTTCCACTTGTAGGAATTCGCACAGAGGTGCCCAACCTTGGCTTACGTCTAAGACTAGCAATTGATCCTCAGGAATTTGGTCAATGACAGATTGGTTGTGCTTCTCGAAGGCTGCTATAGCGGTTTTACGGTCGTCTTGCCATTCGTAGTGACGCTTAAAGGAAGCGTCGTCATCCATGCCGAGATCGAGTAGGTGGTATCTTCGTGCCTTCTCAGACATATGCTTGAGGTTGTATATACTTTGGGGGAAGTAACGGAAGTATCTGCTGCTTGTAAACTTCACTAAAGGATGTTTCCATGCCCACACAACTGAACGCTGTATCGACTCAAACCATGAATCACTATCTCTTACTGTCAGGATGAAACGACAATCAGGGTAAACCTTGATTAACTCTTTCCAGATTACATTCGTGGGTGAATTAAGGGCTGATGGGTAATTCTCAAATGCGACGTCCATGCACTGTTCAATGGCTGTTGTGCGCGCGACATCGTCTTGACTGTCTTGTTTTGTTTCGAGGAGGATATCAAATAAATTAGAGAGTGCATCCATTCGATTTTTTGATGAGGGATCATCCTTCAAAAGGTCCATCCACTGATAGATAGGACCTTGTCCAAGGATTTCCAGGGCAGCGTGCAAGGTGTGGGTTCCAGTGCGTCCCAGTCCTAGTCCGACAACATTTAATTTGCTTTCTTTCATATATATAATCCCGATAATTGCATGTGTAAAAAGTTAAAACTTAGCGATAAAATAACAGTAAAATCGATTGAGCATATTCAATTCAACTTTCCCCATTTATCCGTAGTATATTCACTCATCCCTGCAATTTCTTCGCTGTATCATGAGTAAACTCTGCTGAGTATGTTGGTCTTCTTTAGTTTTTTATTTAGCTGTAAGTTATTGTTATGACGTTATTTGATGATAGATCTGATTAAAATACGAAGCGATCTCAGTCAATGAATCATCGGTAAGGTTTGCTTGATGAGTGACGACACGAATAAAATAAGGTGAACCGTTAAAATTCGAGTGATTTATATATATTTTTTTATCCGTAACAATTTTGTCATAAATTGCTAAATTAAGTTCAGATATTTGTTTTTGTTCAGTCATAGAGTAATCTGAAATCTGTTTTCTCTTCGTAAAATTGATGGGTAAATACCAAAAACACAAATTAAAATAACTGGGTTCAACTAAGTGAACAATATGAGTATTATCTAACTGAGCGCGTAAAAATTTAGCATTATGATAGTAGCGTTTGATCTGTGATTGATAGTAACTTATCCCTCTGCTTTTTATCATTAACCAGAGTTTAAATGCATAGGGCTCTCTGGAGCACTGCAATGATTTCAAGCCTAAATTGAAATGTGTATTTTGACGATTATTAAATAAATAATTGGCTTTATCTGATAATGCAGAGTTCGGCAATACGGATGTATCTCTTACCATTAATGCAGAGCAGAGCAAGGGTGCAGAAAGAATTTTATGAAAATCTAAAGTCACTGAATCCGACAGAGATGCTATTTTTCGGAACTGCTCAGCATGTTCCGAAAAAAATACCGCGCCTCCCCAAGCTGCATCAATGTGTATCCAAGGGTAAACGTGTTGTAATTTAAAGGTTTTATTTATTTCTTCTAGTGGATCAAATTTCCCTTGATTGGTTGTTCCATACATACAACAAAAATAAGTAAGCTCTAATTCTTGCTCCTTTATTGATTCAATTAACTCGGTAAGATGTTCAAGATCAACGACACCATTATTTGCAGTTCTCACCCTAAAGACATGTTCAACGCCACATGTGCTAATTGCGTTATCAATAGAGTAATGGGTGTGATCAGAAATAATTGTTGCTGCTTGATGGCGTTGCCCCTTACATTGACGCAGTGCCAGAACTAAACTATGTAAATTACACATCGTCCCACCTGGATAGAAAATTCCATCTCCTTCAGGATAGCCGACGAGATGTTTCATCATTTCAATTAATTCGATTTCACAGTGGGTGAATATTGGGGAACACTCCTCTGTGTGAAGATTCGAATTTAGATAATTGGCGATAAGATCACCGTACACACCGATGGGATCTGGGTAAGAAAATAAATATTTAAGGTTGGCTGGGCTGTATGTACTTGGGGTGATTTCAATTGCTAGTTGAGTGAATTCTTTAAGCTGGGCTAATTTATCAGCTTCATTACATAGCTCTAGTCCATTGAGTAGATCTAAGCAACGAGTAATATCTATGTGTGGTAAATCGTCTTTATAAATTTGAGCTGTGCTACGTTGTGCAAAATAATCAGTCAGTTCTATCGCAGGGTTTTCTTTATTTGTTATCATGGTATTTCCATTACGCTGCTTATGTTTACATTCTAAAAAATGAAACTATGTTAATCTTTCATCTTTATCCCTAACTTGTTCATCGTCAGCACAATATGGTTCAAGTGCTTTGTCTCCTGAAACAGCATATGCTTTGTCATTGTCAAGCCATTTTTTTAATGACAATAATGAAATTGAATCTTGAAATTCATTATCTTTATCTTTGTTGAACGGAGGTTTTCTAGTGAAATACCTGTCTAAAATATCTTCACCATCAATTTCTTGTTTATCTAATTATCAACATAGATAACATTACCCTCTAACATTAACTATCTCGTCAGTATTTACAACCTTTTCTTCCGCCTCTTTTGCTTTAGCGTTAGCTAAGTTCGGGTCTGTAGGTAATACGTGTAATTTGTTATCACATCTCTTTTCTGATGACTTTTTCTCCATCTCCACGTCATACTTTGATCTATCTTTAGAGTATGCCCGTTTGATTGTATGATAGACCGCTATCAGATAGCGATAGATCAATCTAAATGATAGCATTACCATAAAGATCCTAAATGATAGATTATTACGTCGAACAAAAAAACCAATCTTCTAGTCTGATGTAAATATTTCAAAAACACCACTCTAAATTGTCACAAAGTAATAATTAATATTTTTAGACTCCGCTAGAATAAAGGGCTTCAAGAGGGATTTCCTAGGTATAACAAGAAGTACATCTTTTCCACACGCATATTCCATACGAATATCCGCAACATCTATACCCGCCAAGGAGGCGAGTTTCATGGCTACATACTCAGATTTAACTACATCGTAAGTATCATTTGATGCCGAACTTTAGCGATATAGTTCGCATCCACAGCGGTAATCGTCTCTTTAGGACGTGCCCCTCCAATACTTGAACCATGAAAAAGTGGCTCTGTTCCATCAAATTGTTGTCTATACTAATAAGTGTACGTAACTTGCTGAGATTAAAGGTAATGAAGACAAAATTATTTATAGGTAAACTTAACCAGATAACAAAGACACTTTTATCCATGACACCAGCTCAAAGAGAGGTAGTTCACCAGTCAATACAGGTATCAGATAGCGAAATTTCGATGAATGAGATAATTCAACCACTTTTCGATGTTTCAGCAGAGTGTCCACATTGTCATTCTTGTCATTTGAAAAGATGGGGAAAATCGGGAGTAATACAAAGATATCGCTGCAACGATTGCTTCAAGACCTTTAATAATAAGACTAACACCCCTTTAGCAAAGTTACATAAATCTCATCTTTGGGAGGAATATGCACGTTGTATGGTTTTGAAATTAACCCTAAGAGAAGCCGCCTCTATTTGTAATATAAACCTTAAGACTGCATTTTTATGGCGTCACCGCTTTCTTATAGCACAATAGGGATAAAATCAGGATAAACTCTCAGGTATTATCGAGGTAGACGAGTTTTTTCTTGCCCATTCAGAAAAGGGTAATAAAAATCTACCTAGCGATAAAAATGCAAGAAAACGAGGCGGTAATATTGATAAAAGAACTAAAGATGGGTAAGTCACCGTTCTCCTTTCAATAGACCGTAGTAACCATATGATAAACCCTATTTTATCTTCCGATAATGCCATTGAAATATCATCAAACCTAGCGCCTTGTTTGACCGAAAACTCTGTTTTATGTAGTGATGGTGCTTGGCCTTATGTGACCATTGCAGAAGAAGTTAATTGTGATCATAAACGCTTAGTTAATGACAAGGATCGAGTATTAGATAAGGTTTATCACATTCAAACAGTTAATGGTGCTATCGCCCATTTCAAAAGCTGGGTTAACGGAAAAATGAAAGGTGTAGCAACAAAGTATTTAGCTAATTATCTCGCTTGGTTTAAAGAAAGTAGTGCAAAGCTGGATTTTCAACAAATATTGGTTGCTGCATATGGAGGACAACAGTATTATGGAACATAGCCGAAAAAGTGCATTCTCAAGTTCATCAGGTATCCTCACACCTTCTCCAACTAGTTTAGTCGCTTATATAGGTCATCAAGACTAGCTTCGGCCTGTCTTGGAATATACGCGCTACTGGAGACCTGAAAGTCCAGTGAACCAATTCTATCTGAGCTTGAATTCATTAAGTATGTCATTTCAGATAAAACAATATCTCTGTAGCCATCACCCTTTGCTTTATCTGCATCTGTAGCCAATCTTGTGTTAATTACCCTTCTTCCCCATGCATCAGGAGATGCATCCCTTAAAGATGGAAAGTTAACCATTCCAAGCGGAGGTTCTTTTTTCCCAATTTCCAGGGGCAGCTCTGAATGATAAATGGGTTCTCGATTTTTTCGTTCTAAGTATGAACGACCATAATTAAATGACTGGATATTTGTGACAGGGTCAACTTCTAATAAACTTGCTACAACTGGCTCAATGCTTCCGCTAAGCCATTTCCAAACATAACAGCTAGAAATCGTCATTTATTCTATCCTGTTTTTTTGTTACGCGTTTTGGTAGTAATGCTTCTATAGCTTTAGTTTTAGATATTGCAATAGTAAATCTTCCTTGATCAGCTTCAAATAACTGAACACCTAATATATGTGCAGCCTCAAAGTAAGTCCCCACAGATACCGTTGGTGAACCACTTAGTAAGCTTTTTATTGTAGGGAATGAAGCCCCTAACCTGCTCCCAAGTTCCTTAATGCTTAACTTTTTTTGTTTTCTGCTAATTTCAAGTAATGTAGCAAAATGTTTAAGCGCAGCATTTGTTTGTGTGCTCACACGCATAATGACACCATAGTTAAAATAAAGTTGAACTAAGCCGCGCTTAGCTCAAATATATTTTAACTTTAGCATCACAAAATGATTATGTCCAAATTTATACATTCATACTTAGCAAAGTTAAAATATAAGTGAGCTAAGGCCTCCTTAACTCAATTATATTTTAACTTTAGCCGTTTATTGCGATTCATATCTATTCTATCTATATAATGCAGATAATCCGAATTTAGGTAGCTAAAATCCGCGATAAAACATCAATTTATTATAGTGTTAACTAAACTGTAATTATCAAATCTGTTATAACAATTATTGGTTTTATGCAGTTTAAATATATATCGAAGCTATATTAGAGAGGGTGTGTAACTTTACCAAAATAAATAAGCCCCTTAGAACTTTACAGTTAAAAGAGGCATTAATATCATCAACTTGTTTTAAAGAAATATATTCAACTTTAAACCTAATACAAGCCGACATTTATTTCTTTATGTAACCATTAAAACGGAATATCATCATCAAAATCAATCGTTGGCTCTTGAGGATTTACCTTAGGAGCTTGTTGTTGATTTTGTTGTCCAAAACCAGACGACATAGGTGCCGCTTGTTGCTGTTGTGGTTGCTGTGATGGCTGTGATGGTTGTGATGACTGTGATGACTGTGATGGCTGTGATGGCTGAGAATAACCACCTTGCTGTTGAGTTGCATTATTATACTGCTGTTGCGCTGGTTTTTGCTGGAAGCCACTTTGCTGTTGCTGACCTTGACCAGAAAAACCGCCTTGCTGCGCTTGCCCAGAGAAACCACCTTGTTGTTGAGGTTCCTGGTGAGGCATTTGCTGAGAAAAACCTCCAGCTGACTGTCCGCCACCTTGACCACGAGAATCTAACATTTGCATTGTACCGTTAAAACCTTGTACAACAATCTCGGTAGTATATTGATCCTGGCCTTGTTGGTTCTGCCATTTACGGGTTTGCAATGAACCTTCAATATAAACCTTTGAACCTTTTTTCAGGTATTCGCCCGCTATTTCAGCTATTTTTCCGAACATAGCAACACGATGCCATTCGGTTTTTTCTTTTTGCTCGCCTGTTTGCTTATCTTTCCAGCTCTCAGACGTCGCGATAGTTAAATTAGCAACCGCCCCTCCATTAGGCATAAAACGAACCTCGGGGTCTTTCCCTAAATTTCCCAAAATAATTACTTTATTAACACCAGCCATGAAAAAATCCTATAAATTGCAGTAAACAAATATTACTGACTATGCATATTAATTATGCACGTAAACATTTTAAATTTTAATACAAAGATTCTATAACAATCTATAAAAATAATCGCTCTTTTTTAATGTCATTTTAGTTAAAAATGGAATTTTATATTACGTTTTCTTATTCTTTAATCGTAAAACATAACCTTGAAGGAAATTAACACCAGACAAAACCTGCGCTTAAAAAAATGTTCAGGTTCCTATGGCATAAAATCTGCTTACTTACAGTTATTAAAATAAACGTCAAAATTTTGAACTGCGGAGCCGTCTATGGAACTTATTCTATTTGCTATGATCATCCTTATCGTTATTGTCACTTTGTTGGCTACTCGCTTAAACGATAATAGCTTTCCATTTCCTTTCGATCAAAAAACAACCATATTCACCCCGGCAGAGAAAAATTTTCAAAACCTGGTAGAACAAGCAATGGGGCCAAAGTTTCGCGTAATTAACCGGGTAAAATTATCTGACGTGGTTACTATTCGAAATGGTGTTTCTAATAGAGCAAGTCAAAGTGCAGCGACTAACGCAGAAAAAAAATATCTGGATTTTGTGATTTGTGATCGCAACAGCATGAAGTTACTCGGTGCAATTGATTTAGTAGATACTAAAGGCAAAGGTTACAAAATTAAAAAAGACTGGTTTGTTAGTGGTGCCCTGGAAGCAGCCCTCATTCCACATATTCGAATTAAAGTTAAAACCAGTTATAGTGTTGAAGAAATTAGAACTTGTATTAACAGACGCTTATTGGGTAATAAAGGTCCGGCACCAAAAATGGCAGGAAAAATAATACCTGCTCCAATGATAAAAGCAAGACCTAGAAATGTTGGTGTAGTGCCAAGCGCAAACACCTCTCACCAACCACAAATTTCGTCACCGCAAGCAGCATTACCGCATTAGGTAAACATAGGGTACAAAACACGGGTACTTAGGTGCCCTATTTCTTGACTGCCAACAATTGTTGTTGAAAAATAAGACCCGTTTTCCCATATCAAAGTTTAGTTTCGAAATAATCCCGGGCAAGTTATAATCCTGCAATAAAATTTAAAAAATCAGTTATTAGGAAAAACAATGAAAGCAGGTATTATTGGTGCAATGGAACCGGAAGTAGCCATTTTAAAAGCCAAATTGGAAAATTGTCAAACTAGCCAACATGCAGGTTACGTATTCCACCAGGGTCAGTTAGAAGGCACAAACGTTGTCATTGTACAATCTGGCATTGGTAAAGTTGCTGCGGCATTGGCCACGGCTGTACTAATAGAAAGATTTCAGCCTGACTATATAGTAAATACCGGTTCAGCAGGTGGATTTGATCAATCATTAAAAGTAGGTGATATTGTAATAAGTTCTGAAGTTCGTTATCACGATGTCGATCTTACTGTTTTCGGTTATGAAATTGGACAATTACCCGCAAACCCCCCAGCTTATATTCCACACCCAATGCTGGTTGAATCAGCGAAAGCAGGTATTAAATCATTAACCAGCAACAATGATACTAATACAAGCATTCAGACATTGGTTGGGCTTATCACCACAGGTGATACTTTTATGACTGCTGACGATGATATTGCTAAAGCCCGAAAGAATTTCCCGACAATGGCAGCTGTAGAAATGGAAGGTGCCGCTATCGCACAGACATGTCATCAGTTTAATATACCTTTTGTTGTGATCCGCTCAATGTCTGATATTGCAGGAAAAGAATCACCCACATCTTTTGAAGCCTATTTAGAAACAGCTTCTGTGAATTCTTCTCAGCTAGTAATAAATATGCTGAATGATTTAAAAAATAAAAAACTGAGTTAATCCTTAGCTTAGTGATCAACCATGCACTTAACTAACCATGGAAAGAGTTAATGATGAATTTACCAGAACTTAATACCTTTAGTTATTCAGTCACTATTTTGCTGAGTGTTATTCTGGTAAAAGCATTGATATCAAGCTTTCACATTCATGAACCATTAACATTTTTTCGATTTTACTGTGATCGACTTGCCGATAAAGTTAGCAAAACTTCCAGCAGTAAATCACAGCAAAGCATTTCAGGCTTGGTTTCCATTATTGTCAGCCTTGCCCCTTTATTGATTATAATTTGGTTATTTGAAGCCTTTGTAACAGTAAAGTGGCTATGGCAAAGTATGTTACTTTATATTGCTGTCGGCGGATTTGGACTTACTAGTCGCACCAAAAATATAGCGATAGCATTAACCGCTAATCAAAAATATCTCGCCAAGCAAACCATTCAACCACTGGTATTAAGAGATACCTCGTCACTTTCAAATATGGGCATCAGTAAAACCTGTATCGAAATGCAACTATTACAAACGTTACAGCAAGGTTTTATTGTTTGCTTTTATTTTTTGATTGCCGGCCCTTTAGCCGCGTTAACTTATCGGTTATTGCTGGAAATGCACTATAGCTGGAATGTAAAATGCGAACGTTTTGCTTTTTTTGGCGCCCATTGCAAACAAATAGTGAGTATATTGCAATGGCTGCCTGTACGACTATTCACCCTTATTTTATTATTCGGATCATTAGGGAAAAATTTTATTTTGTTTTGGCGTTTGATCCAAAAACATATTTTAAAATTGAATAACGATGTACTGCTTCATTGCCTAGCTTTAAATTTAGGTATAAGACTAGGTGGTGTTGCTATGTATGACGGAATAAAGCTACGTAGAACAGCATTCAACGACCAAGCAAAACAACCGGAACCATCAGACATAATTTACGCTTCCAGACATATTAAACAAGTACTCATTACCAGCCTGACTTGCTTAATTTTGTCTGCAGTTTTATTGCAATCATTGAACTAATTCGAAACATTTAGAAATTATCTAATTACTAGATTAATGATAAAGGTAGTACAATGTGATTATCATCTTTTAAAAACGGAGAATATGGTGTTTAAAATTAAATCTATGATAATGTTAGTGACTATAATTCTTAGTACAGCAATATCCGGCTTGGTATTTGCTGCAAATACACCAGAAATGTCTCAAGCACAACTGATACAACATCTATCCACAGCACCAACTGAAGTAATAGTTTTAGATGTTCGCTCTAAAAAAGAATTTGATCTAGGACATATAAAAGGCGCCATAAATATCAGCTATGATCGAATAAAAGAAAATCTAACAAAATTAACGCAATACAAAGATAAAACAATGGTCGTTTATTGTCGTTCCGGTCGTCGGGCTGGCGTGGCGGAAACAATTTTGGCTGAGAATGGCTTTAATAAAGTACGTCATTTAACGGGTGACATGAATGCCTGGCAAGCAGCTGAATTACCGACAGTAACTTCCCATTAATTTTTTAAAAAAAGCCACTGTATGTAGTTTGCAATGGCTTTTTTATGAAATAAATTATTTTCCCGCGCGAGAAACATACTCACCTGAGCGAGTATCAATTTTAAGTTTTTCACCAATTTGAATAAACAACGGCACACGCACTACCGCACCTGTACTTAATGTTGCAGGTTTACCACCTGTACCGGCAGTATCACCTTTTAAACCGGGATCAGTTTCAGTAACGTCAATTTCAACAAAATTAGGCGGAGTTACCGAAATTGGTGTACCATTCCACAAAGTAATAGTACAAATATCTCCTTCAACTAACCATTTAACCACATCGGCAACCGCTTTTTCATCAGCACCCAGTTGCTCAAAGGTCTCATTATTCATAAAATGCCAGAATTCGCCATCAGCATATAAATAAGCTAATTCAACATCCATGACATCAGCGCCTTCAACCGACTCGCCAGATTTAAAGGTTTTTTCTAAAACTTTACCTGACACAAGTTTGCGAATTTTAACTCGATTGAAAGCTTGTCCCTTACCTGGTTTTACAAGTTCGTTTTCAATAATGTTGCAAGGTTCGCCATCAAGCATTATTTTAAGTCCAGCTTTGAACTGGTTTGTACTGAAATTAGCCATATTGTATGCTCTTTTTATTACTGTTTTTATAACCACATAAGAATTACAACTTATAATTACTACGCAGAGATTAAAAATTGAAATTAGAAATGCCTGAGATAATAACCCAATTCGATGATAAATTGCATACTTCTTGGCAAAAAGAATTAGCAAATGTGGTTACAGACCCTCAAATTTTATTAGAGAAATTAAATATTGAACCGAAAAATTATCTACAGCATTTCCATGCCCGACAATTATTTCCAGTGCGTGTGCCCCAACCTTTTATCGATCGCATGGAAAAAGGTAATGTTAATGATCCTCTATTAAAACAAGTTATGCCGTTAGATAACGAATTTATCAACTCTGACGGTTATATTACCGACCCTTTGGATGAACATGATACTGTCGCCGAAGGCTTATTACACAAATATAAACACCGCGTTTTACTTATTGTTAAAGCTGGCTGCGCAGTTAATTGCCGCTATTGTTTTCGACGCCATTTTCCCTATACAGATAACAGCCCGAATAAACTTCGCTGGCAAAGCGCATTAACTTATATTGCTAACAATCCATCAATCAATGAAGTTATTTTTAGTGGTGGCGACCCGTTAATGGCGAATGATCAACATTTACAATGGTTGGTTGACCAATTAGAAGATATCCCCCATTTACAGCGCTTGCGTATTCATACACGTCTACCTGTTGTCATTCCGCAAAGAATTACCCCACAGTTGGTTAACATGTTGAAAAACACGCGACTTAAAAGCACAATGGTTTTACATATCAATCATGCGAATGAAATAGATCAAACTTTTACTGACAGTATTGAACAATTAAGAGCGGCCCGTATTCCCCTGTTTAACCAAAGTGTATTGTTAAAATCGATTAATGATGACGCAAATATTCTTGCCCGACTCAGCGAAGCTGTTTTTGACGCGGGAATTCAACCCTATTACCTTCATTTACTTGATCAAGTACAAGGTGCAGCACATTTCGATGTTAAAGAAAATGAAGCAATTAAAATAGTAAAAGAGCTGATGGCGATTTTACCGGGGTTTTTAATGCCTAAATTAGTAAGAGAAATTGCCGGAGAAGCGAATAAAACGCCTATTAATTTATAACTGATATTCGCAAATACGAACAGAGCTAAACATAAACCTGACGGTTACCTACAAAACCACGTGAACGTTTTAAACATCGAAATTTTACCGCGCAGGATGGGTTATCCGAAGGAGCAACCCATCAAACACTAATTTTTAATAATACTATTAGATGGTTGCGTGCTACATAGTGATGGGTTACGCCGTTGGTTCACCCATCCTACAACTATTATAGCCACACTTAACTGGGACATAGCTAATTGTATTAGTAGTATTAATAATAAATAATTGCCATAATCCCCGCGCCTAAACTGGAGCAGTAAATATGACAGAAAACGTAAACAAACACTTATTAGATAACATTTCGATTATTTTAAAAAAATCGTTAAACGCTGATGCAACTTTAACGGATTTACGCACTAAAGAAAAAGCAGGTTTTAAAGCAGTATTTACCAAAGATGCCGGATTTAATTGCTCTGCCAATACTTTCCAACCCTATGTTGAAGAAGTTGCCGACGACTTTATGGCATGGCAAAAAAACCAAAACGAGCAACTGTTAATTTCAATCGTTAATAAAATTGAACAATTATTTAAGGTACTGAGTAATTTCGAACATAACCATTCAAGTTAAATATTTCGTCATTTTACCTATAGAAACAGGAATAACCTTATCAACGGTAAATGGTCGAACGTACCGCGCTGTTGACCACATGTGTTTGTAACCTTTAAGTCTTCGAAATGGTTTTACTCTTTTATTAAAATGAGCCATTTCTTCTTCTGTAATTTTTCTTCTTTCCTTTATTGTCACTAATAGCCTGATAGCAGGCGGAGTTGCAAATCTTCCCAAAAATAAAGACTTTAACCAAAAAACAAGTGAAGTATTCACCGCCATAATACAGGCTTTATTACCAACCTGATCGCCAAAACTTTTAGTAAACATCTCAATGAAATAACCATTTTCTTTATTTATTAAATACACGCTGCCAATAGGTGAAGTATGTGGATGCCCTTCTTTTGAAATTATTGAAATAGAACAATAAAAACTATTTTTGATGAGGTTTTTTATTTGTCTGAAATTTTTCAAAATGAACTCCTTATCCAAAACACACTAGCCGCGCTGTTTATACCCATTGGTATTATTTATATTTTACATATTGATCAATAAAACTATGCAGCTCATTTACCGAGCGAATAACATATAAGGATTTGTTTACCGCTGTTTTCTCTAACCGTTGCAAAAACTCATCATTCCAAAAAAGCGGACAAATTTTTAAAACCTTATAACTCTGCATAGTTCCTTTTAATATTGAACTGCCATCAGGCCAACCTACGGGAGTAGAAAATAAACCTTTGAAAAAACGCTTGGTCACCCACCAATAATGGACAATGTAGGGTAAATCAATATAGATTAAAGTATCCGCTGCTTCCAATCGGGTATAAAAAGATTCAATAGCCCCAAAACCTTCGATAATCCAACCACCTGAGGACAAAATATTTTGGTGTGCCTCCTCATATTTTTGGAGATCTACTTTTTCACCATTTTTCTTAAATTCAATTGAATCTAATGGGTGCAATTTAATCCCTGTAGCTGACGCAAGCCTTGTACTTAAAGTAGACTTTCCACCTCCTGGCTTACCAAATACTGCAATCTTGTTCATACCTGTTTTTCTCCCTTAAAACACATTTGGCTCAAAGCCTTGACCGCCAAGTTAAAGGCTAAATAAAGACTAAACAAAGACTAAATAATAGTTGGCTAAAATGTAATGCGAAGCAAAGCCCAGCCAGCCCGACCAACTATTAGAAGTTTGATTTTTAATTGTCTTGTCAGTTATTTCTAACCTTTTCTTTTCACCGTCTAAATATTATTTGTCACTCGTTTCTTTTTCAAGAAATTTACTAACACATTAATGCTCAACCATAAAAAACCAATAATGAAACTAACAGAAGCTGAATCCAGATATCTAAAGTTTCCATGAAGTTCATATTGATTATTAAACTCAGCACCTTTAAGAGTAGGGATCAAAATATCGACCACCCAAAATCCAACTAATATGAACGATATAGCTAAAGCGACTAACCACCCGTATTTGAAAATAACGTCAAAAGTCGCGTTTTGCAATTCTTCATGATTATTTAAAGTTAGCGGATCCAATTCAAATACAGCGGCCAGTGCCTTCTTTGTTTCAAGTGAACAATTTCCGGTTTTCTCTACTCTTTGAATGGTCCTGATGCTTAATCCTGAAACTGACGCTAGCTCTTCTTGACTCCAACAAAATTTACTTCTAAGTTCCTGGATCTTTTTCCTATTTACTTTCATTAAATCACTCATATCTTTTACCTTGTCTATATAATTACAGGAAAAGCTATAATAAACAAAAGGTATTAAAAGCATTCTGCCGTCTTTATGACACATACGTGACATATACAAGACAGCTACATGACATTAACCCGTCAGGCACATGTCAAACGCATGCCAGCAATACGTCTTTCAATGTTCTCCCCTGTGATTACCCGAAACAATGGAATGTACCATTTGTAAAAATACAGCAATAAACTTAAGCAATAAACTGAAGCAGGAATAATCTTAAACAGACATTTAAAAGGCAAAAAAAAATCAGATGAAGCACAATAGAAAAACTAAGCCTTTTAGTAGAGCATGGTTTTGTATTTAAAAAATACACCTTGAATCAAATTGCTTTGATAGTGTTCCTTATCCTGATACATTAGCCAAAAATAAGTAAGGAGTATATGCCCAAAATGGCAAAACTAAAATCAGACCGTCTGGAGTTAATTTCTTCTTCAGCCACACACATTCGTATTGAACTAAAAACACCAGATTTGCTTGCTGAAAAGTTGAATGCAACTGTATCTCCTGCATGGCCATCAGGTGAATACGATAGAGATGCCATGGAATTTTTCCTTTCCTGTTTTGAGAAAGGTGGCGATGCTGTTCAAGGCTGGTATGGTTGGTATGCGATAAACACAGACAGTGATACAGGTAAAAGAGCCCTTGTTGGGTCTGGTGGTTACTTTGGACCTCCTGATTCAAACGGAACAGTTGAAATTGGTTATTCTGTTTTGCCTGAATGGCAGCGCCAAGGTTACGCCAGTGAAATAGTTAGTATATTAGTTTCACATGCCTTTACCTTTGATAAGGTAGGGAAAGTAATTGCCCATACATCTTCCAAAAACAAAGCATCTACCAAGGTTCTTACTTCTTGTGGATTTGTTAATACTGGACTTGGTGCAGATAAAGTTCATTTGCGTTTTGAAATTGCTAATAATACCAATTCGTAAGTTGATATAGTAAGTTGATAGAGAATATAATTAAGTATACCCCCGATAATACAAAACAAATGCCAAACCGCTGACAATCAGGCAACAACGCCGCCAGTAATTAAAAATCCATCTCTAATTAAAACGTTCAATTCGAACTCAATTAAATAAATTAAATATTTAACTTTTCAAAATAGCAGCAGGGAAGCATAGGTATAAGTCCATGAAATATTGTGATTACTTTTCCAGCTGCAAACGCATTTCTATTAACGTTTTGCTAAAACCTGCTTTTTCATATGCGTTGATAGCCGATTGATTCCCTGCAAAAACACCTAAACTAATATTATAAACACCTTTGTTTTTACTCCAATTTTTAAGCGTTTCAACAATTAACTGATTAACGCCTTTTCTTCTGTGCGATGGATCAACATACATAAAGCCAAAGTAGGAATAACGTTCGTGTTTAATATACTCTTTAGATTCTTTGATTAAAGCGTACCCTGAGCCAACTAATTCGCCAGCTATTTCAGCGACAATCACTTGTGAATCTGCCTGATTGATCAATTTATCTAAATCGTAATAATTTATTTTTCCTTCTTTAAGAGTTTCATCGAACGGACGTTCTGCGCTGATAACCCCTTGCTCAAATTCAAGCAATTTTGGGATATCAGTCAATAACGCTTCTCTAATTAAAATATTTTCCATCAAGCTACAACCTTCAACCTGATTATTCATTAATCGCTAACAATTCAACATCAAAAATCAGCATTGACCCGCCGGCAATTTTACCTGTTGAACGATTACCATAGGCTAAATTAGAGGGAATATATAAACGTGTCTTTTCACCAACAACCATTAATTGCAGACCTTCCGTCCAACCAGTAATAACCTGATTAAGGGCGAAAGTAATGGGTTCATCTCTATCAACTGAACTGTCAAATACGGTTCCGTCAATTAAAGTACCATGGTAATGCACTTTAACCCTATCTTTGGGACCAGGATGTTCAGCCCCTTCTCCTTTAGTTAAAACCTGGTATTGAAGCCCCGTTGATGTTTCCTGAACATTGTTGGACTTTCTATTGTTTTCTAAAAATTCTACCCCGATACGAATATTCTCTTGTGCATTTTCACTGTTGTTGCCATTAGAACGAAAATATAAAAATACAATTACTGCAATAATAACAGCAAAAGGAATGATGAAATTACCCATGATTTTCCTAGTTAGTGCCCGTCTAGAAACGGATGGGCACTAGTTATAATTTGAACGTTAATTTTCGCGTAATATTACTACAAATTGATGCTAAAAGGTATTATCAAATCATCTACTAGTTATATAGATAAAAGTTCATCTTGCTTCTTCGGTGATGTCAGCCTTTTTGCCTCCAGTTTTAATTTTGGCAATTGAATTATCTAACACATCTGGTGAAAACACATTTGGCTCTGGCAACGTTGCAGCTTCAGGCCCAATACGACCAATTCCGGGTAACTCAATCGCAAAATCAAATATATCTAATTCAAAATTAAGGCCTAATATATTCAATTCAATGCCTTCTTCAACAGCCACCGTTAATCCAAGCAACCCGAATAAAGAAACTTGCAACCCGCTACCACTTGGCGCTTTACCAAAGAATTCACTCAATGTTTTGTAATCTTTACCTATTGCTGTAGAAGGTAAATCAAGGCCTAATTCAGGAACGGCTCTGGCAATACTTGCAGTGAAAGTATTGCTATTTGGACCGGGGTAAGCTTGATATGTAGATTTATAGGGATAATTGTTCACGGCTTCTTCAATTTTATCAATTAAATCGTCAACATCTTCAAAACGGTAATCAAGCAATAATTCAGGTTGATGACCCCACCAGTCTCTGTCTGGTTTATTAGTACGAACCACTAACGCATTGTCAAATCGATGTAATTTCCAGCCAATAATTTCATAACTGGTATAATTTTTTGCATTACTACGCTTTGTGCTTATCCATGTGTGTACAGAAATAGCTTTTTTTTTACCGAGTGTGCGTGCCGCATATACCTGTATAACGCCACCAGAGTATTCTGAGGGATCAGGTGCCAAATATCCGCTTGTAATATGTTTGTTGCTGGAACAGCTAACCAAAAAGCCAGCCAATACGATAAAGATAAATGCACTTCCAAATACTTTAACAAAAAAAATCATTCAAACTTCCTTTATATTGAGCGAGACAAATCCATCCAACGTTAAAACTTTTTTATTTAAACAGAAGAAAACTAACAACTTTTATTGTTTTTTAAAGTAATTTACGGTCAATTGAGGAGTATAAACGATAGACAACAATAAAGAAATATTTTGGAATAACCAGACATATATGGACATATATCAACCGAATGTTCAAAAGCTATTGCAACGGAGGTGCTAGGGGATAACTAAATTGGTATTATTTCAATTAATTTAAAAAACCTATTCATACCAAATGTATTAAATATATGATCATATTCAGTTCCACCCAGTGAAAATTTAATCTTTAAATAAAGAAATTAATTGACATTTTTGTGTTTGATTAGCATTGTAGACAAAATTTATCCTTCCTTCTTACAATGAAAAATACAATGTCAACAATACGAAATACCTGTGTAAACATAGGGTTAAATCGACGTTTTTTTATCATTTTCAGCATTGTTTTTGCCGGTGAAATGATTTTCAGCTTGCCATTTCAAGTAGCTCGTTTCTTCCGTCCAACATTACTTGATGTGTTCAACATTACTAATACTCAACTGGGAGATATAATTGCCCTCTATGGCGTAACAGCCGTGTTAGCTTATTTTCCAGGAGGCGCTATAGCTGATCGATTTTCCGGACGCCGGTTAATGAGCTTTTCTTTATTTGCGACTGCTCTTGGTGGTTTATATTATACTCAAATCCCCAGTCACGAAGGACTAGCCTTTTTATATGCCTACTGGGGTGTAACCACAATATTTTTATTTTGGGCGTCAATGATAAAAGTTACACGACAATGGGGCGGTGAAACAACACAAGGGAAAGCATTTGGTATTCTCGATGGCGGCAGAGGTTTGGTCAGTGCAGCAGTCGCTTCCATTGCAGTGTTTATATTAAGTATGTTATTACCTGAAAATACTGAGCTGATGAGTGTCACACAACATAAAAACGCTTTACAAGCGGTTATCTCATTTTATTCATTAATGACTATGCTTGCTGGAATACTAATTTTGCTAGCGCTCCCAAAAGATGAGGCAGAGCAGCATGAAGTTACCAGAGAAAATAATAAATCCATCATGCTTGAAAGAGTTTTCACCGTTATCAAGCAACCCAAAATTTGGTTACAGGCGCTCATAGTGTTGTCAGCTTATTCCGCCTACAAAAGTCTGGATTATTTTGGCATTTATGCCACCACAGTACTTGGGCTAAATGAATTGGAGTCCGCCCGCTTAGTTTCTAACGCCACTTATCTTAGACCCATTGCCGCGATAACCGCAGGTTTTATTGCCGACAAGTTACGGGCAGATAGAGTAATTACATGGTGTTTTGCGCTGTTAGCTGCCTGTTATCTGCTATTGTCATTCTCTGGTTCAATTTCAACAAGTTCTTCCACCATTATTGAGATTAACTTTCTGATGACTTTTTTATTAGTTTTCGCCCTTCGAGGAATTTATTTTGCTTTATTAGAAGAAAGTAAACTGTCAGGTCAATTAACAGGAACGGCAGTTGGTATGATTTCAGTGATCGGTTATACCCCGGATATATTCTTTTCCCCTGTTGCAGGGCGCATTCTCGACTCAACAAAAGGCATTGACGGGTTTAATCAACTATTTTTACTATTAATCGGTATTTCAATGATTGGATTTTTCATTGCGTACACCTTGGCAAAACAAATTGCAAAAAAGTCTGCACTCCTTAAATCTGAACAGCAAAAACCTGAACTACAGAGGGAATTCAACAACTAGGAGATGTAAACTTAAGGCACAAAAAAAACCAACCCGACCGATTGTCTGAGTTCCATTTATAAATTTTAATGGATATTCAACAGTTTTCAGGCTAATTTAAGCTGATAAAAACAATAATAATCATAAGGTTTGGTATGTCAAAAAAGAAAGCGACACTAGGTTTTTGGACAGCAACATCTCTTGTTACTGGCAATATGATTGGTAGTGGCATATTTCTACTACCCTCAGCCCTTGCCTTATATGGCGGTATAAGTATCTTCGGTTGGATATTTTCTGCTGCTGGCTCCCTCGCCCTTGCTTACGTATTCGCAAAACTCGCTAAATATGTTAGAGGCTCTGGTGGCCCTTATGTTTATACTCGCGCAGCCTTTGGTGACTTGTTAGGTTTTTCTGTCGCCTGGGGCTATTGGATTTGTATGATTGCAGCCAATGCAGCCATAGCTATTGCTTTAGTGAGTTACTTATCTGTATTTTTCCCATCTCTGGAAACTCAAGGGATCACTACCGCCTGCGTCACCTTATTTCTCCTTTGGTTTTTAGTCTTAGTTAATCTGCTAGGTATTAAACAAGCGGGCCGTGTGCAATTAATCACTACAATTATAAAGTTGCTACCACTCATTGCCATCGCATTAATGGGATTATTTTACCTTAATACTGAACACTTCTCTCCCTGGAACTTGAGTGAGTTATCAGATACCTCGGCCGTGTCAGCATCTGCAGCGTTGACCATGTGGGCATTCCTGGGTTTAGAGTCTGCCAATAATTTGGCAGAAGAAGTCGTAGAGCCCGAAAAAAACATTCCGCGTGCAGCCTTACTCGGCACTCTAATTGCGGCATTTGTATATATTCTTGGCTCTATTGCCGTTATGGGATTAGTAGACCCCCAAACCCTTGCTCAATCAAGAGCGCCTTTTGCCGATGCCGCTGCAATAATGTGGGGAAACTGGGGTTATTTTGCAATTGCCTTGTGTGCAGTTATCTCTTGTTTTGGTGCATTAAATGGCTGGACACTTTGTATTGGACAAATTCCTATGGCAGTGGCTAAAGATGGCATGTTTCCCAAGACCTTTGCGGAACAGTCTGCTCGTGGCGTGCCCGCAAAGGGCATTATTATTTCCACTTTATTTGCGTCACTTCTAGTATTAATGAATTATAGCGACAGCCTGGTAGAGCAGTTCACTTTTATCATTTTACTAGCCACTTTTGCTACTGTGCTCCCATACCTTCTTTGCTCAATAGCTCATCTGTTTATGTCTTCTAAAACAACATCTGAACTTTATTCTACGCCAGCAAATACCATCATTACTTTTAGCGCTATTATATTTTCCTGCTGGATTATCATGAATATTGGATCTGAAACTATAATGTTGGGTTCCTTATTATTATTGGCTGGAGTACCTTTTTATTTTTGGATGAAAGCTGGCAAAAAAACTCGCCAAGGCGTGGAGAAACTTGATCAAATTGAGTAAAGCCCTGATAAAGTAGGAGATAAAGTAAATGTTCTCCAGCTTCTATTTCCACCGAAAGACGACCTGTTTCATCGCCTTTACACGCTAACCCTTTTTGCACAGAATCGCAGACAGCCACATATTCATTTTGAATTGTATAATAGGGACCAAGTTTCTTGATCAATTAAGAAAATAACTAGTTTGACGAAAAGTATTATTGAAAAACGAATTTGATCCCTTTTATCCTTTGCTAAAAAGGCAAAAGGCAAGACGCGACCCCCTGCCCTCTCTGCCTCTCTTTAACATAGCGAGGTCATTAGTAGTAAATAAACCATTATGGCCTGCATTTACTGCTTTTATTGTACTATTAATTAAACGCCGTAATTTACTCATTTGTTATTCACATTACTAATAATCGCCATAAAGGCGATAACTTGTAGATAAAGATCCATCAAGTATACACTAAATCGCTATTTTGGCGAACTATCGATGACATACTCGTTTTTATAGCGACAAAAACACTTAAGGTAAATTGCACGCAGTTAACTTTAATTGCTAATTCTGCATATATATTTCGTACATTGCTATAACGTATTAATGCTAGTTTGAGTGTTGATATCGGTGTCAATATTGGGTTTAGAGCATAGCCCAATATGCACCCATAACAGTAACCGATATAACCAACGCTCCCTATCTCGTTTGAATTTAAGTAAAAACTCTTGTTTATGACCGCTGTGTGTAATATCCCGAACATGACATGAGATAAAATAACGATTTGCTCTGGTCAACTATCTTCTTGCTTAAAGATTTGATTTTGTACTCAAAAAGATGCTTTTAAGCCAATTTATTCGCTCGTTACGAGGCTAATAGGTAATTTATACAATAGATAATATAGGTCCGACCCGAATGGCACTTAGATAATATGAGGCTATTGTTTATTATCAATATGCTAGAAGTTCAGCAACAATTTTGTATAAATTACTTCATGAAAAGGAAGGTATAGTACTTTTTAATATTGCTATTAAATGTGCTCGTAGCATTTTGATAAGCCATTGTAAGCATATTGTTCATCCTGATTTAATTCTTTCAGGTTAAAATTTATATCCACCAAAAATAAAACCCGATTATTTAATAAGTAGATGTATTAACTGAATATATGGAACAAACAGCGATACTGGAATATGTTATAGTCCTTCTTGGCCATTTATCGGTCACTGTAAAGCCAATAGCGCTTCTGTGATCCGAACAAGAGCATCAGCTGTGACTAGTTTCAGATAGTTGCAAATAATTACAACATGCAGGAGAAGGCCTTTATTAGTTTAAGGGCCTGATAATAAAATCATTAAATATATATTGAACGGTATTATTATTTCACTATTTTTCATTATGACAGGGTGTAAAAATGATAACACACCAATCGATGAAGTTTCAGCACCAATCATCACTGGACTTGAAATCGTTGACGATACTATTTTTGTCCGTTTTGATACCGACATTTATCTACTTTCACTTGATGGCCAGGTGAAAAATACCATTCCTGACTCCATTGCGGGAAATTTGGTTGGCATAGACCCTTATTTATTAACTTCTACAAATACCTACGACTCGTCTGGCGTTATAACGCCAAGGGACGTTGTTGGCCGTTTATACCATATAGAAGGTGAAAACACTGCCTATATGCTTGATGATTCTAACAAAGTAAGAAAAGTTGATTCAACGTTTTCCTATTCCGAAGCTGACATTTCTGAAGCCGTTAGTCAAATTGGTCAAAATATCACTTTACGCAGAGTATTTTTCTACAACGATGTCTTAATCATTAGCTACATAGATGATGACAACAATAGTAAATCAGTGTTAGTGCAAAATGGAGAGGTGATTTCATTTGGTGATTTCACCGTAAAACAGGTTATTATATCGGACGATGGATATAAATTATTTGTAAATACTACCTTGAAATTATATGTGTATGATTTTGCATCGGGCTCTCTACTTAGTTTTCCTGACCATCCAATAACAATATTTAAAATCAACGGTAGTATTTATTACGGAAGTCATCAGGGAAATTTGGTATTTAATGACTCGACCTTTACTTTTGAAAATGCATCGTTTCCTAGTGAACTAGATTTTATTGTTGATGTTGAGACATATGAGGGCATTGACTTTATCGCAAATAAAGATTCTATCTGGAAGCGTATAGATGATACGTACCAATTGGTAATTAGTTTTACTCAATAATACCAATTGTATTAAGTTAGTGGTCAGGGATCGATGAGGATAAATTTTCAAGAGCAAGACGCTTGATTGAGCAATAGCTGGCTATTGGGATTGAAAGCAACGCAGCTATTGAAAATTTAGACCATCGAGGGTGACCACTTACTTAGTACAATTGGTATAACATAAACCATCATTGCGTTGCTAATGAACATACTTATTCATTAGCAATGAGGTGATATTGTTTAAATCATAAACTAATTGCAAATCACTCTACCTAAACCATTCATCTTTTCAACCGTGTTATTGCTCAGGTTGAAGATATTTAAGAGCTTGTTCTATCCTTTAAAGGAAGTATCGAATTTTTCTGATAGCTTACTCAACACTATTAAGATGGGCTATCCAATTTATTACCGTTTGTTTTTGCCAAGCTTTGAATTGAGAGCCTAGATCTAAAGGTTTGTGAGCTTCCGACAACTTAGCTCAACTTTAAATATTTAACCTGCTCTAATGTTTCCATCAAAATATAACTTGAGGAAACAATATGCAAACCCCTGAT
Source organism: Alteromonadaceae bacterium (assembly GCA_013216015.1). Taxonomy (GTDB): domain Bacteria; phylum Pseudomonadota; class Gammaproteobacteria; order Enterobacterales; family Alteromonadaceae; genus JABSOI01. The sequence continues at coordinate 73,091 of JABSOI010000020.1, forward strand.
GAAATGATGGCTTTGACCATTAAGGCCTTTAAAGAATGGCGTGAAACACGTCAATATTCTGTATCAATGAGAGGAGAATAGAGGGGGGTCAGGTCGCTTTTTTATTGATATTTTTAATAATACTTACAATTTTAAGCTCAAATCCCTCGTCATTTTGACGTTCTTGTCTGATTTGGTGGCTTGCACTACTCACTGAGCCGATAGCAGTAAGATTAAAGTGCTTCGCTATTGTTGATAATTTCGCCCCTGCTAACTCTTGACATAAGTGCATTGCAACTTTTCTTTTCTTGTTTTTAGCTTTTTCTTGTATTGCAACTGTTAACTCACTAACCGAACAATTATAAACACAGGCAACACCCTGAACCACTTCAGCCAAGCCCGTATCAGAGTGTACTAAGCGACTTGTTTGTTTAAGTTTCAATTCTGGTAATAATTCATCATAAATCCATTCTTTGAAACCTTGATCTCCAATAATGTCGCGTAATTGTTATTACTATAAAAAACAACATTTTGCACTATATACTTACCTAAAACCACGAATATGATACATATATAGTCCTTTTACTTGAGCTTAATTGCTAAATTAAATATTGATAGCTATACTTACCAATATCAAACAAAAAGGTAACTATAGTATGCAAAGTAAAGCCTCCAATAAAAGAGGTGCCGTAATATTTCCTAAAAATAAAAAAATATTATTGGAACTTGGTGAGAATATTAAATTAGCCAGAAAAAGAAGAGGATTAACTCAAACCCTTATTTCTGAGCGAACAGGACTATCTCGTCTTACCGTCAGAAATATCGAGAAAGGAGATTCTGGTGTTTCAATAGGACATTATTTGGTTGTGCTAAGTGTTCTAGGTTTAACTGAAGATTTGTTAAATGTAGCAAAAGATGACAAATTAGGAAGAAAATTACAAGATATAAGCCTGCTAAGCAATAAAGAGAATAAAAAGAAATGAGTACTCAAATTTTAGTTTTTGCCGATTGGGAAGAGCTTGAAGGAGCGACTCGTTTAGGCACTTTAAGGGCATCAATAATTCGTAATAGGGAAAATTTCAGCTTCTCCTATGAAACTAATTGGCTCACTTCTGATATCGCACAACAAATTGATCCTCAATTGCAATTATACGCTGGCGAACAATACACGAACAACGATAGTAATTTTCGTGTTTTTCTTGATTCTTGCCCTGACCGCTGGGGCCGAGTGCTAATGCAGCGAAGAGAAGCGGTTTTAGCAAGAGATGAAAAACGAAAACCTAAGCCCTTACGCGAAGTAGATTATCTTTTGGGTGTTCATGACATGTACAGAATGGGCGCACTTCGCTTTAAAAATGAAGATGAAGGTGATTATCTCGATAACAACCAAGCGTTAGCTGCTCCACCTATTTCTTCACTTAAGGAGCTTGAGTATGCAGCGCAACAAGTTGAAAAAAATTTAGACTTAGATAACCCTCAATACCGTAAATGGTTAAATATGTTGATGTCACCTGGTTCGTCTTTAGGTGGCGCTCGCCCTAAATCATGCGTAGTTGATGATAATAATGAATTATGGATTGCTAAATTTCCTAGTGCCCATGATGACTATGATGTCGGAGCTTGGGAATACGTTACTCACCTATTAGCTTTAAATGCTGGAATTGATATGACTCAATGCCAAATACACAAATTTGATAGTGATCATCACACATTTTTAACTAAGCGTTTCGATCGTACACCAACGGGTCGTTTACACTTCTCTTCTGCGATGACACAGCTTGAATACTTTGATGGTGAAGATGGGGCTAGTTATATAGAGTTGGCAGAATTCTTGACGCAAAGCGGTTCCAATACGCGGAAAGATTTAGCACAATTATGGAGGCGAATAGTATTTAATATAGCAGTATCTAACTGTGACGATCATTTAAGGAATCATGGGTTTATTTATAAAAACAAAGGCTGGGAACTTTCTCCGGCTTATGATCTTAATCCGCTGTATACTGCGACAGGTTTGCACTTAAATATTACGGAATATGATAATAGTCTTGACTTTGAGCTTGCAATGGAAGTGATTGATTACTTCCAATTAACAGAAGATAAGGCATTAGAAATTAAAAAAGAAGTCATCAATAGTGTTAAACAATGGCCTGAAATAGCAAACTCGATTGGTATAAGTCGACAAGAGCAACAATTAATGGCACCTGCATTCAACATTAGATAGCTTAATAATCTGCTTCCTTCAGTCGGTATGCACCGCCTTCGATTAAGATGACTTCGCTGTGATGCACTAAGCAATCAATGATACCACGCAAGCTACATTAGCAAGGTCAAGGCTCGTGTCTTGCCTTTTGCTCTTTTTTGGAAAATCAAGGTAGTCAGAAGCCCAAATATAGTTTGTCAGCTGGTTGTTGAAACAGCCAACATGATTTATAAACGTTATACCTCAGTTTAGGGTATTTAGTAAGATAGAAAATATTATGGCAAGATTTACTGTGTGATTAGTTACTGTAATTAACATATTCAATTTTTCGAATGTGTGAGTTCTTGTTTTTTTTGCTAAAAAGAGCAAAAGGCAAGACGCGCCCCCCAGCCTCACATAATGTCAAAAGCACAACATAACACTAGACTAACGTACACATTTCAACATAACACTAGATTAGCGCACCATATTCAACACAAAAATAGATTATCGATTCATATTAGACATAACACTAGGCTTGCATCTAAATTTTAACATAACACTGAATTACTCTAGTAAAATTAACACTAAAGCATATTAATCATTTGCATGGTTTAATTTTCTTGATATTTATGACGTTTTTTATAATTTTCTCACGATTTATGACGCAAAAAACTTAAAAATTTTTATCTACCTTTGCTACAACCTAGAAAAACCCTGATCAAGAATTCTCATCTTTTGTGAAGATCCACAGAACTGTATCTTAAAAATTAAACATTCACCAATATCAACTTTAATAATCTAACTCGCTTAGTTGACGCTTTAAATATGTTGTGTCTAACACTATCGATAAGATTTGAAATCAATTAGATAATAGCGGTGGTAAAGGCATTTACCGTGATTATGTTCAGGCATTAAAGAATAAGTAACCCCAGGTAGGTTTAAGCTTTAACTATAGAGTTTAGCGCTAAGTCACTAATTTTGAGCATTGGCTTACTGTCTGTTATGCAGTAATAACCACAAACACCTTGTTTATTCCTCCAAATTAAATGCTGTTAAGCTAAAGCAATAATTATCTTCATTTTCTAAATATAAGGTCACTCACGTGAGCCCTGCCAATTAACTTAGCAGGACTTTAAACGTTTGTTTTAAGGTTGATTTTAACCGTTTGCTTTTAAAGTTTAAAAGCTATGGTAGCGTCGTAAGCGCTGTACTGACAAGAATGCTAGACCAGCTCGAATTTCTTCCAGAAGCGTTTTTGGCTCTGATCCTGATTTTATATTGAGTCTCAGGTGCCAATCCTGTAATGGTATAATAGTCGGTTGATTCGTCACAATCATTATTTAAATCTTGTCCTTCAACCCATGCTCCTGGTCCACTATTAGTTCTCCAACGTATATCATGCGTATCGGTTAGACTGTCATGTTGCCATTGTATCGTCAAACTAGTCTGCGACTTATCTATTACCTGAACCGTGCTTGTATCAATAATTGCGGGTAATCCGTCGGGTGCTGGAGACTCCAGGCATTCAGATAACGGGTTAACAGAAACTACAATTACATCCGTATTAGACAAACCATCGTTATCCGTAACCGTCAATTCAAATGTAAGTTGAGTTGCAACCGCCACCGACGGTGCCACAAACGATGCCACAGCTGTAGTAGCATCGGTTAGTGATACAGTCTGACCAGACACTTGCTGCCAACTATAGTCGGTAATACTGCCATCAGGATCAGCGCTGGCTGAACCATCGAGGCTAACAGCGTCACCTATGTCTACTGTTTGATCATTACCAGCACTGGCAGTTGGAGCCACATTAGTATTTGGCGATACTAATATCGTCACTTGAGCGATATTTGAGTCACCATCGTTGTCGGTAACGGTGAGTTCAAAGGTAAGTTCAGTTGAAACCGCCACTGACGGTGCCACAAACGATGCCACAAGCGTCGTGGCACCATTTAGTGATACCGTCTGACCAGCCACCTGCTGCCAACTATAGCCAGTAATACTGCCATCAGAATCGGCGCTGGCTGAACCATCAAGGCTAACAGTATCACCTATGTCTACTGTTTGATCACTACCAGCGTTAGCCACTGGTGCCACATTAGTATTTGACGAAACTAATATTGTCACTTGAGTGGTATTTGATGCACCATCGTTGTCGATAACGGTGAGTTCAAATGTTAGTTCAGTTTCAAGCTCCACCGAGGGTGCCACGAACGATGCCACAGCCGTAATAGCACCATTTAGTGATACTGTCTGACCAGCCACCTGCTGCCAACTATAGCCGGTAATACTGCCATCAGGATCTGCGCTGGCTGAACCATTAAGGCTGACATTGTCACCTTGTTCGACCGTTTGAGCACCTCCGGCATTGGCAATTGGAGTTTGATTTGACGGGGGATTAGTACCACCTAACGTTGGCAATAAGAATTGATCTATTGACAACCCACCACTGGCTAAGTCATATATTGCATCAGTAGCCGGAGCACCTGCCCCAAAATAATCTTTGGGTATATTACCAAACATTGCCCCACTGTTAGTTTGGAATGGTTGACGACGAACATCATCCTTAGCATTGTAAAGATCTCCAGTATTAGGATTCATTTTCTGCATTAGAGCGATCATCGCCAGACCAGGATTGTACATCTCGTTATCATCTAACAATGCTGGAATACCATCACCATCTTTGTCATCGGTATGACAAGAAGTACAAAACGCATTATTTGTCGTATCTGGCCTTGGCGCATCCCAAAATAATGGACCTTCCGGGAATAAAATAACATCTCGCAGACCTTCCGCTCCACTTGGAATGTTAGCTTTGCTCGCTTTATAGTCTTCAGTATAGTCGGCATAGCAAGCATAACGCGCATAGGTAGCCTGACTGCCACGATGCGGATATGCCTGTGAATTACCTTTAATAAAGCTAAGTAAGTCGGTTAAATCCTGATGCGCCCAAGCGGGATATTCATTCGCGATTGTTAACCAATCTTGAATTTGCTGACTACCACTACCAGGTAAACCGATAAGCGTACCATTAGCGTGATTACACCATTCTTCAACGGAACTTTCTCTAGCGATTACTTTAAATTCGTCGATCCATCCTCTAAATGCGCTTGCGCTGCCACCGGGCTTATAGCCTACATATAAAGATCCGGCATTCATCTGAAATACAGGAGACGGTGTTGTCCATTTATCAACAGCAAAACCGTTATAATAAAGCGTCATACTTTGGCTAGATGGTTGGTATTGCACTCCTAGATGACGCCATCCATCATTTAATGCACTGTCTGGTAAAGTCACGTCATAACTGCCGCCACTATAAACATATCGAACCGTATTTAATCCTACCAGGCGGATCTCGGTGTCATCTGGAAATGCCACTAAAACGCGCTCTGCACTAATGGGCTCTGCATCGCCACTTGAGTCGACATCGCCACCCAAACGTGGATCAACGAAAAGGCTGATATGCCAATCATTTTCAGCAACAACCGTCGACGCTTTGTTTTGTTGCGGTACGTTATATTCTATATATGCGGGTTTAGCTTCATCACCACTGAGCCACAATCCTTTACCGTGAACACCCCCTTGAGCAATAGGCTCTATACGAGCATATGATTCATAAAGAATACCATCATTATCTTGATCACCGCCGGATCCTAATTGTGGTTCACCGTTATTTTTAAATTCACCATTGTTTGAAATTTGGCCATAAGAGGGAACTTGCCATTTTGTTGACGAAGAGCCGTTTTGCAAGTGGTAACCATGAATCCTACCGCCTTCTTTGGTGTGCTCTCGGCCATTAAAGGCTTGTATTTGATGCCCGCCACTATTCTGGAAATCCACCTTTATTGTTTGTGTCATGTCAGAAATAATGAAGGCGTCTGGCATCATATGATCGTCAAAGGCAAATTCGCCAGTTGCCCACCCTTTAGACACATGCCAAACAACATCCCGCGGCGTTACAGGTAACAGTTCCTTACGATAATTTAGTTTATTTTCAAACGATTCAAAAAATGCAGAATCTCTTGGAGAGCCAATTGGCACAGGATAAGTCACAAAATCACGCTCAGATGTGCGTTGATTTAACTGTTCTTCACCATGACCAACCCGCACATAATAATCGTTACCGTTTTCATCTTGATAAAGATTAACTTCGCGGTGCGCATTACGAGGCAAACCGACGGTATCCCAATCAGTATTGTTCACCAAATTATCCATCAATACCATTTTGCCATTGGTCCATGATCCCATTAGAACGGCGCCAAGCAAAGGTGGGGCATCTGCTCTTAACGATGGACAGGCGATACCTTCACCTTCATCTGGTCTACTGCCTGATCCCGGCGTTTCTTCTAAACAACGCACATTGACATCATCCCCACCCGAGGTGGATTCGTTATACTCGTCATGTACTCCAGAGCCAAAGGTCAAGAAGCCAATATTATCGCCCAGTGAGTCCATCCACGGATAGGTACCAGGTAGTGCAAAGGGCGCTGATTGAGTTTTACCATAATTGGGATGACTGGGATCAGTAACTTCTTCCGGGCGAATATAGTCACCTTGTGTATCACGAAATGGTTGCTTGGCGAAACCATAACCGTCACTGTGATCATTAGGCGTATCTTCGCCATTTACTAGCTTGTCATAAGGTGCATAGCCCAACGGCCTAATTTTTTGCCATTGACGCGCATCACAAGCGTGTTGAACCATGGCTCCGCTACCGTCATCAAAAGGTTCGGCTGGAAAATAAACTATATTATATTTAGCGGAATGAGAAGGCCCTGGGTTGCCCTGCTCATCTTTATTTTCTTGCCAAATAAACTCAGAATTATCAATTCTTACGACCAATAACTCACCGTCAGCCGTGTTCATATATTCGAAAAATTTTCTAAGGTCTATAAAATCGAATGCTTCACTACTCTTTGTTTGCTTATCGAAATAATAAGTAACGCCGTTATTATTGAAATCGATAAAAGCATCTTTGGTTTTTGGATTAGTCACTTCAATGGTCACTGGCGTGCTCAACAAAGTCATCTTAGAACCTAGTGCAGACGCAGCTAACACATGTTTAGTTTTTTTTCAATTTTTTTGAAAATAATTTTATTTCGGTAATTTATTAGGAAAATAATGACTTGGAAAACAAATAGATTTTGTTCAAGTTTTAATGAAGTGGAGTTATTGAATCCTTAATTACTGTCCATCACGAAACGAAAGTTTACTGCGGACAAACACTAATTATTCAATCTGATTTTTCTGAGCAATTTAAGTGCTTCCCCATGGCATTGTGAAATTCTACCTGAGGTTACACCAATGATTTCGGCTATGTCCGAAAACCTGAGTTGACAAAAATAGTGATACTTAATAATTTTTTGATGCAGCGAAGGTAGTTTTGATAATTCTTCTAAAACGTTCTTTTGCAACAAACGCATTTCATCTGAATTATAACTTTTATTATTTAATAGTGAATATTGACTGTCCTCAATTTCATCAATTTCAAAAAAATAAGTCAGTGAAAAATCTAAAACAAGATCAACCAATTGATCTAACGCATCATTGTCATCTTCACAAATACTGTCAATAATAGACTTTTGCCTTTCACGTTGTAGCTCTCGACTTTTAGAAATGTATTGAGATTTTTCAGAATAGGTGACAATTGAACGAAGTATTGCCCCTTTGATCCGGTAATGCGAATAAGTTAAAAAACTTGCCGCATTTTCTGGATCATAATTATCGATAGCTTCCAATAACCCTTCATGGGCACAATGAATAAAATCGGATTTTTCAGCACCATCAATTTGATAAGATAAATACAATTTTATCGCACAAGCCACTGCCCAATTTGCGTACAGTTCGAACAATTTTTCACGACTCGCGTAATCTTGTTCAGCTAACCAACGTTGCCAAAGTAGATCTTCTTTATTGGTAGACGATTGCTTAGCTACTGACATAAATTATATAAAACTCGACAACAATGATTGAGTGACTAGCGACCAACCATCAATTAACACGAAAATCATAATTTTTATGGGCATAGCAATGGTGATCGGTGGCACCATGATCATTCCTAACGACATCAATATACTTGCCACAACCAAGTCTATCAGCAGAAAAGGTAAAAAGATGACAAAGGCTATCTTAAACGCTGTTTTCAACTCACTGAGTAAAAAAGCAGGAATTAAATGCACCATTTTTACATCTTCAACAACTTTTGGCCGTTCACTGTGTGCCAGTTCAATAATCATAGCCAAATCTTTTTCTCTTGTTTGGTTGATCATAAAATGTCTAAGGGGTATTGATGCGTTGGTGATCGCCTCTCCCAGTTTCACTTTACCTTCCAAATAAGGAACCAGTGCTTCTTGTTCTATCTTTTCATACGCGGGATACATAGTAAAAAAAGTAAGAAATAACGACAAAGTCAAGATCACACTATTGGGAGGGGTTTGCTGTAAGCCCAAAGCTTGTCTTAACAAAGATAAAACAATAACGATACGGGTAAACGCAGTCATTGCTATCAGCATTGCCGGTATCAATGATAAAAGTGTCAGCACCGAAAATATTTTTAATTCGGGTGCCATTGACTCCAAAGCGTTTTCTTCAATAAGGTCTACTAATGAATTAACTTCATATGCCCCTAATGAAAAAGGTATTAGCAGAAGTACAACAAATATAAATAATAATTTAACCATTGGAACTATTCTCAACGTCCTTGTGAGGAACTGACTGAGTATTAAGCTGCACCACTCCCTTATCTGATTCAAAAACCAAAAACTCCGATTGCTGATAGCTAATGACATAAACACGAGCTGTCCGCGAAAGGTGTTGAACCGTTTTTAATCCAACCAAATCATTCTTAGTTCGACTCTGTGGTAATTGGCTCTTCTTTTTAAAATAAATAGCGATGGTTGCAAAAACAGCTACTAATACCAGTAATAGAATAAATTCCATACTGAATATTCCATCGTCTTGTTTATAAGGGATCGATGACATAATTTACTAATTCTTAATATTGGTTATTTCGATACCAAAATTATCACCAACAGCAACTAACAAGCCTTTAGCAACAACATTACCGTCCAGGATTAATTCAATTTCCTGATCTACACCCGTAGACAGTTCTATTACTTCACCTTCCTGAAGCGAGAACAATTGACCAATTGAACTGTCTAAGCTACCCAGTTTTACATCTAACTGGATGGGTACTTCTTTAACTAAGCCAAAATTTCTATTAAGTACCGTATTGCCATTGCCTTCTGTATTTGTTATTTCAGCAAATTCAACGCGTTGTATATTTTCACCACTCATAAATTTCTCCTTACTTTGATACTACTAATGCTAATTTGTTATTGTATTTACCAATAAAACCTTTTATTTCAAGGCTATTGTTTTTATCTGTTAATTTTACCGGTTCATTTAACTTTTGATTTAACTTAATTACATCCCCGGGTTTAAGGTTCATTAAGTCACTTAAAGTTACCTTTGTTGCCGCAAGTGAAACGTCCAATTGTATTTGCGCGTTTTCCAGTGATTGATCTAAACGAATGACAGGCTGCTCACTACTTTGAGTGGGACATTTATCTTCAAATAACCCTTGAGCCGCGTCCCGGCAAAGCGCTATGCTCAATTCCCGACCATTCAAGTTGAATGAAATACTTACGACGAACGGTTTGTTTATTATTCCTGAAACAGACTCTTCAACTAATTCAACTAATTCAACTGAAGAAGATTGTAAAATTTGTGCAGAAAAATCTAACAAACACCGTGCCGAAAGTTCACTGCAAAGCACATCTTGATCAATCACTTCAATCGCTGGCAAATGCAGTGCTTGAGTAGCCAACCAAACTGATTCGCTTTCCTGGTGATGCTGACTGACAGAAAAACCCAGTACACTTGAAGAAGCGTTAGAAAATCTTTTGTCTCCATCAAATTCAATACAGCCAAACAATGATGTTGAATAATTGAAGGTTAATTCTGGTTTTTCATCACCAAACCAAATTTTTATCCAACAATAAATATGTTCAGCACAAGCTTCTTCTAACGCTTGTCTCTGTTTTAAAGTCAGGGTCGATAATCTACGGACAGACATTAACGGCCTCGGGTATTTTCAAATAACGTTTCCAGCAATTGGTTAGAAACATTAAGGATCCGTGAACTGGCCTGATAACCATTTTGAATGACGATCATGTCAGCAAATTCACTTGATAAATCGACGTTTGAAAGTTCCAGGCTTTTTGACGCTATCTGGCCAAAAGAACCTTCACCCGCATACGATAATTCTCGCGTTTTATTAGAGGTTGCTTTAAATAAACTACCTTGTTCTGATTTCAGTGCAGAAACATCTTTAAATGAAGCCAAGGCAATTTTGTCACCTGTTCGCTCTTCACCATTCGCATAGGTCAGCTGCAATTCCCCTGAGCTATCAAAAAGTGCTGAAGTCAAAGAAGTCAGTCCGTAGCCGTCTTGACTATTAGCTTTTAAAGATGACGTACTACCACCAGAAACCGATGTGGTCCCCGCTAATGAACCTGGCTCTCCAAATTTAATATTGATCGTGTCATTATCGCCGCTACCATTATCTATCTGAATATTGAATTGATTATAATCGGTAACTAAAAGTCCACTTGAATCAAAACGAATTTCACCATTTCCTACTTCATTACCATCTTGATCTACTACTGTCACTAACCAACTACCGGTGGTCTCTTCACTATTATCAGTGAAATCAAATGTTAATTTAGTTTCAGCACCTAAAGTGTTAAACACAGTAAAACCACTGGCTTGATGCGATGTTGCATCAGAAGATAAATTACCTTTAAATTCCACTTCAGTGGTAGTTTTGGGGGGCAAAGATGAATGTTCTTCAATGCTAATTTGCTTTAAGTCGCCTCCTTCCGTCAGAGCCATAACTTTAGCACCGGTAGCTTTATCAATCAGAACACCATCACCATTAAAAGCAAATTGTCCCGCTTTGCTATAAACTAATTTTCCGTCTAATTCCAAGACAAATAATCCGTCACCTGTGATCGCTAAATCAGTGTCGTTACCCGTAGACTTAATGTCACCTGTTGACATACGATGCGCTTCACTACCTATTTGAGCACCATAGCCATTTCCGCCACCACCCAGACTTTGATAAAATGAATCTTTTCCTTTATAACCTGGGGTATTCATATTAGCGATGTTATTACTTACGGTGTCTAGATTTTGTGAAAAAGACAACATACCTGAAAGTCCGTTATAAAATGATTGAGACATCTAATTTACTCCTTAACTAATTGAATTTGATTTAACTTAATATTTTCGATAAAAGCACCCGACGAATCTTTCAATGTTAATCTGGGGCCATCCTGATAAAAATGTACCGCTTCAACGGTACCGACAAAAGGTAATGTTGCGGTTGTTACTTCAACCTCTTGACCGATTACCGACATTGCCTGGCTGGTAGCATCCATAAAAGCAATACCTTCAAGTGTTTCATGACTTTGACGAGCTTGTTCCAAATTGGTGAATTGAGCCATTTGGGCTAAAAACTCACGGTTATTTAAAGGTTCAAGCGGATCCTGATTTTTTAATTCTGCCAGAAACAACTTAATAAAATCTTCTTGCTGCAAGGCAACTTCATTGGTTTGGTTAGTTTCGCTTGCAATAGTACCGATTGACTCAATTGGCATTTCTATCTCCTTTATTTGAAACAAATTGATTGTCGCGCCATAGTTCATTACCGTTGTAATAAATAGCTGTTGGCAGTTGTTCACCTGACCAATTAACAAGCATTTGTGCCAGTTCATTTATTTGTTGTGCTTCACTTGCGTTGTAATCTCTGATCCAGAGTTTTACTTCATCGTTACCATTTTTAGTCATCGTCACATTTCTAACCTGACACTCAAAAATATACGATGATAATGCATGGGATAATGACGAAGTTGTTCCCATTTTTAATTGTGTAGATTGTCTGGTTTCTGTCGCAATAGCTGAAGTTATTTGGTTAGTTGCAGCAGTGGGAATACCGTCTTGTTTTGCTAATGAAATAAACGGGCTACTCAAATAATATGATTTTCCGGATGCAGTTCCACCAGAAAGTGATAATGATTCACCACCAATATTAACGCCCTCATAAGCCGTATTTTGAGTCAGGGTATTAGTAGCAAAAATTCCAAGTGCTATATGACTAAAATTAACATTTACAACAGTAAACACAGATTCATTATTTACCGTTGCATCGTTATTTATCCCACCATTAATTGACTGCGTGCTTACGGTAGTACTTTGGTTATTAGCATACAATTCACTTATTTGTTGTTTTGCATGACCGATCATATTAAATGAAAGATTGTGCTCCAGCTCTGCATTTAAAGACGAAGCTTCAACAGAGGATGTCGACATTTCAAGATTATTTTCTTTGCCCTCACCCGTACCGCTGTTATTCAACGATAAAAACTGAGAGAAATCACCTTCTCCTTCAGCAAACTTCGAACCTGCATTACTTTGTACAGCTAATAAATATTGCTCATTACTTACTTGCATTATCCATTGCTCCTTTGATTATAAAGTTCAGATATTTCAGCATCCTGTAACTTATCTCTTTCAGTACTGATTGCTGACAAAATCCCGTCACATTTGTTATTAAACACGCGTTGTTTCAACTCAACTTTAACCGCTGCCTGAACAGCTGTTTTGTGTTGCTTTTTAATCGTAAACAATGATGCTTCTTTACTTTTTTGATTTGCCGTACCCACTTGAATTGACTGCAAAGCTGCACTTAATAACTCAATATGAACTTGAGAATGGCTGGCCAACTTTTCTGCTGTAAAGTGTATTTTTGATTGTTGTTCTTTTAATTCAGCTAATTCTTTTTCAACAGTGTTCAATTTTAATTTAGTCGCAGCCAAATGACGGTTTACTGCAATTGCACTTACCTTTTCTAAGGTAATTGCACTTTTGATCACCTTTTGTTTACGCTTAAGCTGTGAAATTATTTCATGAGACATGCTTATTTATTCCTTTAATCACACTATCGTTAACCGCTATAACGGCTAACTGCTGAAGCAAAACTTTATCTTTTGAAAATTCACCTTTCTCTGTCATTTTTTGACATAAAAACTTCTCAACCTCTTGATAGCGTGCAATCAAAGTTGATAATTGATCATTTTCATCTTGAGAAACGGCGCCAATTTCAATTAATTCTTTGCTGTCTTGATATTGACTTAATGTTGTTCTTATCTGTTTAACCGCCTGAATTTGTTCGTCGACATTCAGCGTATTAAATAACCGGCTTGTACTTTTTAATACATTTATTGCGGGGAAATGACCACGTTCAGCTAATTCTCTGGTTAACACTATATGACCATCAACAATAGCCCGAATGGTATCTACGATAGGGTCGTTAAAGTCATCACCTTCAACCAGAACATTAAATAAGGCAGTAATAGAACCACCATGTTTAAAATTCCCACAACGTTCCACTATGGTTGGAATTTGTGAAAACACCGATGTGGTATAACCTTTAACAGTAGGTGGTTCGCCAATGGCTAAACCAATTTCCCTCAGTGCCATCGCAAACCGGGTAACAGAATCCATCGTAAACAACACTTGTTTACCCTGATTAGAAAAATATTCAGCAATAGCGATTGACGAATACACGGCATGAGCCCTGACTAAAGGCGGTTGTTCTGCTGTAGCAACTATCACCACCGTATTTTTCATACGTTCATCTTTAAGGGTTTGTTCAACAAATTCCTGAACTTCCCGACCACGCTCACCGATAAGCGCTATAACGTTAATATCGGTATTTATATTTTGGCAAATTGATGTCAGCAAAGAACTTTTACCAACACCACTGCCTGCAAAAATACCAACTCTTTGACCTTTACCTAACGTAATAAAGTGATCAATAGCGCGTATTCCCGTTTCTACAGGCTCAGCAATCTTGGCTCTGTCAAGTGGATTTATTGGCTCTTGATAAAGAGGATAATATTCACTACCTGTTAACGGTTCACCTTCATCAAGCGGTTGAACAAAAGCATCAACAACCCGGCCGAGCAAATCATCTCCAACATAAGTAGAGGCCATTTCTCCGGTGGCGACTACTTCACTGCCCATAGTAACGCCGCGAATTTTTCGGTAAGGCATAAGTAAAACTTTATTTTCTTTAAAACCTACGACTTCCGCTTTAACACTATCGTCTCTGTTTATTGGAAATACTTCACAAATTTCACCAATAAATACCTGAAGACAAACAGCTTCTATCACAAGACCAATATATTGAGTAACATGACCTGAGCGTTTACGAGTCTGCATTTGTTGTAATTGAGTTAGCGCAGCTGATAGAGGCATATTACTTATTAACCTCTACAGACATCAACGTAAGCACTGATGCCAGTTTTTCCCGTAATGTAGAAGTGATCACACCATCAGGTAAACGTAAACAATAATCGCCCTGACTCAATTTATTACACGAAACCACCTGGATGTCTTCATCGCTAAAGAGCTTCAGTGCTTGAAAAACACCGAATTCTCTCTCACTCAACTCTAATGTCAACGGGCGTTCAGCAGCAAATTCATCAGCAATTGACTGTACCAAATTGCCGACATAACTAGCATCGGTCAATTTTTCTTCAAGCAACTTCAAAATTGCAAGCTGAGTAAATTCAACTACCTGCTTTTTTTGATCTATGACGACTTCATAAGCGCCTTTTTCAAAATTAATGACCAACTGTTTCAACATGGCAATTTGATTTTGCAATTCAATTTTCAGTCGTTCATTTTCTTCTGTTGCAATAGAGTTTTGCTGTTTAACTTCGTCGGCAATTTGAGTTTTAGCTTGTTCAACCCCTTTGCTACGTGCGCACTCTGTTTCACTTTTAAGCTCTTGTGCAAAAACAGATGAAATTAAATTTTTCTGCTCTTGTGCGGTTAACTTTGATAAATGTTCGCGCCAATCAGGCTGTATTGTTTTATCACTTGTTTTATTAAGACCCGATTGTCCAGCACTAGCCCCCGGACTTTGAGGAACCGCACTAGGTTGAACCTTCAAATTTAACACTTGTCTGGTTTTAGTGGTCACTTGCGCATTACGAATAATAGACATACTTCAGCCCCTATAATCCACTGGCATAATCTGTTAAAAATTCAATCGATTTAGGTGCTAATTTAGACTTTAATTTCAATTGTTCGGTTGTTGCTAAACTAAGTAACGTTTTAAGTGAATCACATTCAAGCGTCAAAAGTTTACCTTTTGAATCTTTAGCGTCAACCAAACCTAATTTAGTGATTTGTTTCTGAATAAGAGGTTCTACATCAACAAAACCTATATCAGATAATTCCTTTAAAGCACCCGCCACAGCAGTTTTATCGTCTGATGGTATCCGTTCAAGGATCCAATCAGCGTCTTTTTTAGATAAACCATGCAACCGCAATGCAACCAATTTATGATGCTCAGACACGTGACACACCTTCTTGTTCTACTTTTTTCTGCACTGTTTGCTGTAACTGCTTAGCGGGTAATTCAAGCCAGTTTTCTACTTCACTCAATACACTAAGACGCTGTTGCTCAGTTAATTTATGCTTCGGCCAAAAGTGCCAGACAACAGCAATAACAACACACAGAAAAATCAAAACGAATGCAATGGTAGTTTCACTGACAGATGACTTTTTCTCAGCTATGTCTGCCACAGCACTTCCTGTCTCAGCTATGCCTGCCACAGTTTGAACTTGCACAGTATGATTAACATCCGATTTTGTTTCCTGGCTGAGTTGTTCATTCAACCCCGTAGCCACTGATTTTTCAGTAATAGCATCGAACAACTGATTCACATTCAACGCTGAATTCACTTCCGGTAAATATATTTCAACCGCAATAACATCACCACGCTTTTCATCTATTCCCAAACCAGCGATTAATACTCTTTTCACAACAAGCAATTTTTCCTCAGAAAGCTCGCTGCCAATTAATACTCCTATTGAAATATTTTCAACTTCACCCACAGCAAATTCTGTTTCTTTGGATATATTTCTATAGCTATACTTCAATTCAATCAGACTGGTTTCATTATTCGATTTTTTGGCATCGTCAGTCCTTGCCACTGGCTTTTGCTCTTTTCTATGAACAACAACCCCTTTATCGTTAGGATCAATACCTTTAACAACCGATTTAACCTTGTCATAATTCAGTGTTACAGCAACTGATAAACCAACTTTATCAATGTGAAAACTATTACGGAGTAAATTCCTCGCTTTATCAGTTAACTCCCTTTCAATATTATCCTTTTGCTCAAATCTGTCATTTGCAGCAAACCATTGTGAATCATTCGAATGACGGCTGACTAATGTCAAACCATTGTTATCAACTAAAGTTACGTCACTACTTTCCATATTATCGATAGCTGCAGCCACTATTTGTTGAATACCACTGATTTGCTGCGATGATAATTCAGCCCCTGATTCCAGCGTTACAATGACAGACGCTTTAGGTCGGGAATTGGTAACAGTGAATAATTTCTTTTCAACAAAAGTTACATGTACCCGTGCTGATTTCACTTCTTTTAATAAACTAATAGAGCGCCCAAGTTCACCTTGAATTGCTCGTTTATAGTTAACTTTTTGAGAAAACTCAGTCATGCTGTAATTAACATCGTCAAACAATTCCATGCCCGATTCAGGGAAATGGTCAACGTTTAAGTTTGCTAAACTAACCCGCGCTTGATTCATCTGATCAGAAGCAACCGACAATACAGAATTAACTTCATCTACCTGAAATTTAATTTCAGCTTCATTTAACGAGCGAATTGCTACGCCCATTTGATCTGACGATAAACCGTCGCGCAATGGAACAAAATTGGTTTTTAATGTCCACCAAAATAAAAATACTGCTAGTGATATAATCACTAAAATACTTACGCCAAACGAAATTCGTTGTGACTGTGATAATGATTTTAAATAGTCGTTCATAATGTTCTCTGGATTACAATTGCATACGCATGATTTCTTGATAGCCTTCCAGCAGTTTATTTCTCACTTCTATCACGAGTTGTAACTGCAATTTGGCATTTTCTAACGACATCATTAATTCATGAGTACTAACCTCATCACCTACTGCTAATTTCTGCAGCATGACATCACTTTTATTGAGTGCTTCACTTGTTGATTGAATTCCATCAAACACTAAATTGCCAAAACTAATCTGATCATTCGATATAGTTTCAACACTAATCGACTCACTTACATTTATTGATAATGTAGAGATGTTATTTATTGCTTCAATCATTAACGTCTTCCTATTTCAAGTGCTTTTCTTGCCATATCGTGAGAGGCATTAAAAACCTTGACATTGGCTTCATAAGCACGGGTTGCTGAATTGATCGAAACCATTTCGTTAACCATATTAATTTGAGGCATTCTTATATACCCTTGTTCGTCTGCCATCGGATGTTTAGGTTTGAAAACTAATTTATTTCCAACCTGAGTTTCTTCCAGTTTCGCATTTATTGGTGCTTTTACTAATTGTTCAAATGAGGAAACGTCATAACTGGCTTGAGCTTTCAAGGGTGAAAACTGGGCTCCTGTTTTGTTTTGTATTACATTAGCGTTAGCAATATTGATAGCAGCAGCTTCTAAACGTAATTGCTCATACCGCATACCCAGTTCACTAATTTTTAAAGCTTCACTACTCATTAGCCTCTCCCGTTACTTACTACTAAACGCATCATTCCATATTTACGATTCACACCTTCAATTAATGCTTCATACTTCATACTGGCTTTAATTGAACTGGCAACCTCTTCATCTAATTTAACTTGTTCATCAGAAATTTTATAAATCGCCTGTTCTTCCATTGCTTGCCAATTTGATGACCAGCCATCAATGACTATTTTTTGACCCCAATCATCCATAGACGATATTTCATTTAGCATATCTTGAAAATTAATACCTATTTTCTGATAGCCTTCTACATTTGCATTAGCAATATTAGCTGCCGCAACTTTTTGTTCTGACGTTGCCATATCTAAAGATAAACGCAATAAATCCAATGTAACGTTAGATATTTCCATGAGATTCCCTTTTACTAAATAATTACTGAATAATTAAATCTGCGTGCAAAGAACCCGCTTGTTTAATTGCCTGTAAAATCGAAATAATATCCCGAGTTTTCAAGTTTAAATCCTTCAAAGCAGTAACCACTTCCGACACATTAGTTCCTGAAACAGTCGTTAATGTTGCTACTGCATCCTCACTGACACCTATCTTAGTTTCAGGCACGATAAGAGATTGAATTTGGTCATTTTGAGTGTTACTAAATTGAACGTTTGGTTGTGATACCCGATAAGTGGTTTCAATTTTTAAATTCAAATTGCTATGGGCAATTATCACGTCTGAAACCATCACATTAGCACCGGAAACAATCGTTCCTGTTCTTTCATTGATAACAATTCTTGCGCCGATATCAGGAGTTACCGTTAAGTGTTCTACAGCTGCTATAAAACTCATTGCATTAGCACCATTCAAATTAACCTTAATTTTTCCCGGATGAATAGCGGTGACTTCATATTCAGGAAAATGTGCAGTCAAACGGTTAACAATAGAATCTGCTGTTGAAAAATCGGGACGTTTGAGCAATAAATGGATATTGCCATCCTCAGAGACAAAGTTGCTGTGTAACGTTTGTTCTACAGTACCGCCTCTAGGAATAACCCCGACAGTAGGATGATTTTTTTGAATTAAACTTCCATTTAAATCGTACTTATAGCCACCAACTAATAATTGCCCCTGACTCAGACTATATATTTCGTTATCTGCAGCCATCAAAGGCGTTAATAATAAAGTACCTCCAAGTAAACTCTTAGCATCGCCAATTGAAGATACACTTACGTCTAATTTATCCCCTTCTGAAGCGAAGGGCTGTAAAGTAGCAGTAACCATTACCGCAGCAACGTTTTTCGCCCGAATATCTTTGGCTTTCACATTAACACTGAAATTAGCAAGGGTATTAACGATAGATTGAATTGTACTTTTTGAACTTGAGCTATCCCCTGTTCCTGCTAAACCAACAACCAAACCATAGCCAACTAAAGCGTTATCCCTTACCCCTTCAACACGCGCTAACTCTTTAATTCTAACGCCATCCGCCATCGCATTTGAACATGAAAATATCAGGCCTATATAACAGGATATTAAAAACGATCGAAAATTTACCATTATACTATCCCCAACCATTTGAAAAATTTATAGAGAACACCACTGTCCTGCCCTTCAGTAACAACACCCTTTCCATCAAAAACAATAGAAGTTCCGTAAACCCGATACGAAGGTATCGTGTTATTTGCAGAAATATCCTGAGAACGAATTTTTCCAGTAATAGAAATTTTCTGAACCTCACCATTAATAGTGATGCTTTGCTGCCCTGCAACAGACATATGCCCTATTTGGTCAATACTTTTAACCACAACCGTAATTTGTGTGCGGATAAAACCACTTCGACCAGTACTGGCTTCACCATCATTTTGAGCCTGAAGGGAAAGTCCTGCTTTGCCCGCATGTTCTTCCGCAAACGCTTTACCGGAAAAATTAAAACCACCGCTCGCGCCCGTTTGTGCATTTGCACCCGCCTGAGCATTTTCTACCACAATAATGGTAATAGTATCTCCTACACGGTATGCGCGTTTATCAGCGGTCAACGACTGATAGCTTTTAGCATTAAATACTTTACGTTTTGATTCTTCTGCCATTAATTGATTAGCAAACAGAACCAAAATACACATCAATAAAATTTTAATTTTATAGTGCACTTACTACTCCTTTTTTTATAACCTTTGCTTTAAAAGCTGATGCGGCATTATTAAGCTTTACAAGAACCACCTGGTTCAAATAACCTTTTTCAAGTACTTTTCCAAATGCAGAAATACTGATGTTTCCTTTTTTCAAGGTGATCTCAACTAAATCACCAGCATCCACTAAAGGTATTTTTTCAATATAACGACGTTGTAAAGTAACCCCTGCACCAAGATGCCTGACGGTTCTAAACTCATTATTTTCAAAATCACTTAAAGTAACAGGCCCATTAAAAATTGAGACCCATTGTGGAATAACCTCTGCTTTTGTAATTACATCTCCCTTACTTAATTCTGATTTAACAACGAAGCCAAAACGCTTTGCTTTAACCGAATACCAAAGTAAGATTTTTTCAACTTCTTTGTTGTTAACTTCAACAGATATCGTAACCAATGTTCGTTTTTTAAGACTAAAGAAAGTCCCGTTTTGAACCTTGTAACTGATGTCCCCCAAAGGCAACCAGACATTTGTGGGTGATGTAATTAATGAAACTGATCCTTTGTACTGCTCAGTTTCCATAAAACTTTCTAAAAATTCTTGTGCTGTTTCACTGATTTCATTTAACGATATTTTTTGCATTAACCGCAAACGCAACACTTTATTACCTGACCAATTTATCTTTTCCTTCGCCACTGAATTTAATAATTCAGCCAATTTATGTACGGATAATTTATCTTCCTGCGGCAAAGTTATTTCCATATTTGAAAGCTTTGCTAGAAGTGCAGACTTACCATTGGCGAAATGAATAATAGAACCAGCTTTAACTGTGCTACTGCCGACATAAAGCCCTGATTTCAATCTGGCCTCAATCGCCAGGAGATCAGTGGTTAACGTCATAAATAACAATAAAACAGCTAAACGAATCACCGTTATCTTCTCAAATTATTGATAGTTTCTAACAATTGATCTGATACCTGAATTAAACGCGCATTAAGTTGGTATCCACGTTGTGCCAACATTAAATTAACCATTTCTTCAGTCATTGATACGTTTGAAATTTCAGAAAAACCCTGCAATATTTCACCAAAGCCCAATTCCCCTGCAGTGCCATAAATGGCTGCACCAGAATCTGCAGAAGCTAAATAAACATTATTACCCGCAGTAATTAAACCGCTGTTATTAATGAATTTTGTTAATTCAATCTGGCCTAATTCTAGACGTTGACTTTCGCCATCAATTTCTGCAAAAACTTGACCTTTACTATTTATATGCAAAGCTTGAGTATCTACCGGCACTTGTATATTGCTTGACAATTTCAATCCTTCAACGGTGACCAAAACGCTGTCATTATTAACACGTAAACGACCGGCACGCGTGTAACCCAACTCTCCATTTTGCAATTCAACCTCAATAAAACCATCACCTTGAATGGCAATATCAAAAGGGTTATTCGTTTGTTTTATGCTACCAACTGAAAAATCTTGAGTAACAGAGCCGACATGAACCCCTGCGCCGCGAATTGATTCATTGTTATTTAAAGACGACTGCTGATTTAGATTTGCCGAAGAGTAAATTAAGTCAACAAAGTTAGCCTGACTTTTCTTAAAACCAGGTGTGGCTGAATTCGCAATATTATTGGAAATAATATCTATCAAGCTTTGTTGTGCATTCATTCCTGATTCAGCAATATATAACGATTCGATCATGTTTAACGTTTCCCTATTTGGTTAATTCCGGTATTCAGCATTTGGTCGTAGGCCAATACAACTTTTTGTAAACTCTCGCTGTGCCGGGACAATTGGATCATTTGTATCATTTCGTGACTTGAAGAAACATTAGAGGTTACTAATGTTCCTTGTTTTACAGGTGATTCAAGTTCTTTAGTTGCCCCGGTTATTTGATAAAGGCCGTTGCCTTTTAAGATAAGTTGATCATTAGACAGAGGTTGGACGATTGAAAAACGTCCAAACTCTGCTTTGTCTAAAAATAATGTGCCATCAGGTTTCGCACTTAATTGAGCTTCCCCGATATTTAATTCACCCTGCTGTGTCATAACCACGGCACCTGATGCATGTAAAACCTGACCATTACCATCAAGGTTGAAGGCACCATTTTTACTGTAGAAAAGTTCTTTACCTAATTTTAGGGTAAAGTATCCTTCTCCTATAATTGCAAAATCAAGTTTATTGCCTGTCTCGTTAAGCGTGCCGGGTGCATCTGATATTTTTATTGATACATTGGCAATTGCCGGGTTTTGTTCACTTATTTGTGAAAACGGCACGACAGCTTGATAACCGCTGCTATTTAAATTAGCAACGTTCTGACTTACCCAGTTCAACTGAGTTATGTTATTGTTTAAGCTGTTAACTACAGCACTAATTGCATCAGTCATAACGGTATCGCTAAGCGATTTTCTCCATTTCTTCGGAAAGTCGTATCATTGAAAACGCTTTCACATTTGTTGTTGGTGGAATTTCATTAAATGACAGTACATGTAAATGAGGAACAACCCGCTCAGAGATATGCTTAAGTTGTCTTCTCAGCATTGGCGAACAAATAAGTACCGGAGTTAATTTGTTAGTCAGCATGGATTCTGTTGCGGTTGCCAGATTTTTTAATAATGGTTCTGTAACGCCCGGCTCCAACATCATTGTTGTGGTGCCGTTATTAGTTTGTATACCCCGTATAAGGCGCTGCTCTAAACTTGATTCTATGGTCAGGACATTGAGTTCACTTTCATCAGAGCTTACTTGCTGACAGATCTGGGTTCTTAATCTAGCTCTTACTTTGTCAGCTAAAAATTCTGCTTCTTTTGATACTTTTCCTTGATCAACTAAGACTTCAAGAATTAATTCCATACTGCGAATTGAAACTTTTTCTTGGATCAACAGTTGTAATACTTTTTGAATATCTGAAAAAGACAATACGGTCGGGATCAACTCTTCAATTAAATTACCGTGTGATTTTTGTAGCCGACTCACCAGCTTTTCTGTTTCTGCACGGCTTAACAATTCACTGGCTGATTTTTTGATTAACTCTGTAGTATGAGTTAACAATAATGTTTCAGGATCTACGACCGTATAACCAGCAGTTCGGGCAAACTCTTTTTTATCTTCATCAATCCAATAAGCAGGAAGACCATAAGTCGGCTCTTTCGTTTTACTGCCCGAAAGTGGTGAACGTTCGCCACCGGGATCAATCGCCATAAATTGATCGACTTCTATTTCACCACTGGCAACCTTTCCGCCAAGTATAATTAACTGGTATTGGTTGGATTTCAACTTGCTGTCATCAGTGATCACTAACTCAGGTAAAACCATGCCATAATCCATCGCATATTGTTTTCTGAAATTTGCAATACGCTCTAAAAATGATGCGCCATTTTCTTCAACGAACAGAGCCACTTTATTACCCAGTTTAAGTTCAATCGAAACTATACTGATCATTTGATACAGATCATCAATACTCTCATCTGTCGGTGACTCGCTGTCTTTCTTAACATTATTACCTTTTTCTTCCGCTTTTCTTTGATTTCGATAACAAACAATACCAGTGGTTAAAAACACAAAAAGTAAAATTAAAACAGGTGTAGAAGATATCCCGGGAACCAATAAAGTTAATCCAAGCGCGCCTGCAATGATAAATAATATTTTTGGGTAAGAAGATATTTGCTTGGCCACTTCAGTGCCTAATTGTGCATCCGATGCAGCACGGGTAATAATAATACCTGTTGCAGTTGCGATAACTAAAGAAGGGATCTGAGTTACAATGCCATCGCCAATCGTTAACAAGGTAAATGTTTGTAATGACTCTCCCCAGCTCATCCCCATTTGTGCAATACCGATAGACAAGCCACCAATAATATCAATTAAAGTAATAATGATGCCCGCAATGGCATCCCCTTTAACGAATTTTGTTGCACCGTCCATTGCCCCGTAAAAGTTTGCTTCTTTCTCTATGGTTTTCCGTCGTTCTTTAGCTTCATGCTCATCAATTATTCCCATATTTAAATCAGCATCGATGCTCATTTGTTTGCCTGGCATACTGTCTAAGGTAAACCGTGCAGCAACTTCAGCGACCCTTTGTGCGCCAGCGGTAACAACAACAAATTGCACAACAACTAATATAAGAAAAACCACCATACCAACAACATAGTTTCCACCAACAACTTGATTCCCAATAGTGCCGATAACATTACCTGCATCGCCATGGCTGAGAATTAAACGCGTCGCAGTAATATTTAAACCAAGACGGAATAATGTTGCAATAAGTAATAACGATGGGAAAGTAGAAAAACTTAACGGTTTATCGGTATAAAACGTTAACAACAAAATTAATAAAGCAAAGCAAAAATTAGTAATCAACAGAAAATCTAACAATTCTGGAGGAATAGGCGTAAACATCAGCATTAAAATACCGATGACACCAAAAACTAAAACCGAGTCGCTTTTGTTACTAATGGCAAATTTCATTCTATACATTTTCCGTTGTTAATGAGGAATTGGTGGTATATAACCATTGATAAATCGGTGCTAATTCTTTATATAAATTTTCATCGACTCCACCACCAATTTTGCAATTTTTAAAAATACTGCGGGCTAAAGATTTATTTCTAACTTGAGGGATTTGATAATGTAATCCTAAGTGACGTATTTTTTCAGCAAATGACCCTGCCCCCATGGCAAGTATCACAGGTGCACGCATTTCTTTAGGTCTATATCGTAAAGCGACAGCTATATGTGTAGGGTTGAGAACAATAACGTCTGCATCTTTTACTTGTGCTAAAGATGTCGATTTTTCCAATAAAGCTTTCTGTTCTTTTTTCTGCTTAGCTTTAACTTGAGGATCACCTTCACGACGCTTATGTTCATCCTTGATATCTTTTTTACTCATTCTCATATTTTTAGCAAAATCAAACTGGGTGTACATCAGGTCGATAAAAGAGATGGGTAAAAAAGCAACAATAAGCCAAACTAATACCGTAAAAAAGATGAGTATTAATGCATCGACACTTTGTTCAAACGACATGTAATAAAATTTGAGTAAACTCGGAACGCCGTTTGTGACCCCGTAATAAATTAATGTGCCTAAAACGGATAATTTTAGTGCCACTTTGAAAAGTTCAAATATTATCTTCATTGAAAATAATTTTTTCATGCCTTTCACTGGGTTCAATCGTGTAAAGTCGGGTTTAATTGGATGACTTGATAATATAAAACCCGTTTGTAACAACGAAGCGCATATCGCGATAATTGTGATCGCCAGTACAGGTAAAATAAACATGGCAATTAATTCAAAAGCCGTACTTTGAAATAAAGATAACAGTACCTCTCTTTCAAAAATAAGTTGGTTCGACAGAACGATAAGGTTCCCTAAAAAGAGTAAAAATTTCGCACCAATTTCATCGTACATGGCGTAAGCTGCACACGAAAAGGCGACCAAGCCGAGAATAGCATTTAACTCAGCACTTTTACTTACCTGACCTTTTTTTGCTGCTTCCCGCAGTTTTTCCGGGCTAGCCTTTTCTGATTTATCTAAATCGTCTGCCATACTATCCTGCCAGCAAATTCAGCCAAAATTGGCTAAATAGTCCTGTTATTTTTTCAATTACTGGTGTCATTACCGGCACCGATGAAGCAAGAACAAATATTCCAATCATGATCTTTACAGGTAAACCAACAAAATAAATATTCACTTGCGGCATTGACTTAGATGCAACGCCCAATGTGATATCTAATAAGAATAAGCAAGCAATAACAGGCATAAACAACAACATGGCTAACATAGTTTGCTGAGTTAAATAACCAATAAACATTCCGATGGAAGCATGAGATAAATGATCACCAAGCGGCACAACTTGATAACTCAAGGTCATCATTTTCACGACCTCCAGATGCATATCCAATGAAAAAAAGGCCATTAGAATTATCCAGCCAACAGCAACACCAACTAATGGAGAATTATTATGTGTAGCGGGATCAATGATACCAGCAGCACCAAAGCCAATTTGCATATCAACTACACGTGCAGCAAAAAGCACGGCTGTAAACATAATTTGAAGACCAAAAGCTAATGCCAAACCAAGCAATAACTCCTGAATAAAAACTTTAATTAACTCATTAACAGATAAATCACTGACAGGTGCAGGCATAACTAACGCAATTGATATACAAGCTATCATCAAGAAAACGATTTTAATTAACCCGGGTAATTTACCAAAAGGAGTAGAATTAACCGTGACAAACATGGGGCCTATCCGTGCGGAAACAAGTGCTGCGGTTATGGCGTAATTGGCCATAACAGACATTAGATTGAATCCTTAATATACATAGGGATATTTGAAATTAAGGTAATTGAAAATTCAACAATAGTGATCAACATCCAGTGACCAAATACCGCTAAAGTCACAACAGCTGCAACAATTTTAGGGACAAAGGTCAACGTCATTTCTTGAATTTGAGTAACAACTTGAAAAATGCTGATACATAAACCAACTACAAGTGCAACTACCAGCATAGGGCTAGCAACTTGCAAAGTCGTCTGCAAAGTACTCGCCATTATTGAGAGGGCCCAATCTAATTCCATAATTTGTTACTACCGATCTAAAATTACAACTAAGTTTTACTATTATTGATTAACTGAATGAAAGGAACATTAGTAAGATGAGAATGACGGGCTAGTATGCTATTAACGAGTTCTTGTGCTTTTTCGCTTTCGCCATTTTGTTCTAACAACAAACTTTCTGCGTACTCTGCACTTAAACATTGGCTGTCGAGTCTTTTAGCAATTCGAATAAGTTTGTTCGCCAATTCAAAATTTCTTTCGGTAATAGCTATTACCGCCAATGCTCCGTGACTTTCTGCGAAATTTTTATCGATTAACAGCGCTTTTTCAAATGCAGATTTTGCGAGTTCACTGTTTTTACCGACAAACTCACACCAGCCAAGTAAATGCCATGTACCGATATGGTTATCCATATATTTAACAGATAAATAAAACTGTTGTTTAGCATCGTCAATATTGTGTAAAACCATTAACGACTGAGCATTAAGAGATAACGCCCGACCATTGGTAGGCTGCGTTTTTAAAATTTTAGCAAGAATGATCATTGCTTTTTCAGGTTTTAATTCAAATAAATCAAACGTTGCCTGCGCTAAAAGTGCGTCGTATTGTGTATTATCTATAGCAAGTGCATTTTTAGCACAAATTTTACTTTGGTTTAACTCATTACAATCAAGCAAAATCATAGCAACTAAACCCAGTGCTTCAGCATTACTTTGATATGAAGCTAAAAAAGGCACAAGTGCTGCATTTGCTTCTAGTAAATCTGATTGCTGATATAAAACTCTGGCAAGCAAAATTCGAATTTCAGAAACGCTGTCGGCAAACTTCAAAATATTATTTAAACAAACTAAACATTGAGTGAAATTTCTTTCCAGGTAAAAGCTGAAAGCAATATTATATTCAACACTCGGAATTTGTTCAGGATGATTAGCCGTTATCTGCTGGAGATCTGCACGGGCTGATTTAGGTTGATGATTGAGTAAATATACGGTAGCACGATTAAAAATAAGCTGTTCTGAACTTCCATTATTTGAGATAAAATCGTTAATTGACGTTAGTGCCAAATCAAATTCTTTTAATTGACAGGCCAATTTTATTAAATCAAATAAAAGTGGCTCGTTAGTACTATCTTCTTGTAAATATTTTTTTAACGAATTTAATTGTGCAGTCATAGACATTTAATACATCCTTGAGATGTCTAATAACTCTACTTTATTGTAATTACATTTAAGCAAGTTAAGCTTAAAACCACGCCAAATAGATTTATTATTGATTATAATTTTTGTTGCTAGTCAAATTTGAGGTGGCACTTTTGCAGAAATGCAACTTGATGTCAACAGAATTTAGTTGTCGAAAAAAACCAATGTTTATTAATCCGGCCTTACTATTGACCTGTACGAAAATAACTGTTTATTCACTTCAGGTGCCATTGCTAGTCATTGTTTTTATTGATAAATATTTACTTAAAGTCAAAAGGCAACACAGATCCTACCAGTATTAACAATTATATTGCAAACAAATTACACGTATGCTTTAACAACCCAAATCTCACCTATAAATGAGTAAAAACCTTTAAATATTAATCTTTTATATTTACTGTTTTTATTAAACCTCCCCCTTCTAGAAAATATCCAGAAAATCTCAGTTTTGTTTAATTATTTTTTTGAAAATAAATTTATTTATACCGTTTTTTTATAAATATTGTGACAATTACTGGATTTAAAACACATCTAATATTAACATCTCAAAATAATGCCAAGGATTAAGCAAAATAATACAAAATCATGATGAATGAAGAAACCACACAAATATCCGTTGATACAATATTAAAAGAAGTCATATTACTGATACAAAATTCAGAGCATGAAATGGCTATATCTGTTCTTGAAAAAGCACGACATAAAATTCTGGACTGTGCAGAAATTCATTATTTATTAGGTGCCGAATATGCCGAAACAGGACAAATGGATGCCGCAATAGAACAAATGAAGCATGCCGTCAAACTAAAACCGACAATGCATACCGCAATAATTCAATTGGTATTAGCACAATTAGTTAACTTTGATGAAGCTGGCGCTTATGATACTTTAATGCTTTTAACTGAGGATGCCCCTCAGGAATTCATCTGTATTAAAAAAGCACTGATATGTTTATTTGAAAACCAATTAAGTGAGGCTTCTCTGTTACTTAATCAGGCAATAGAATTAAACCAGACTAATGAAGCACTAAACCTAGACCTGACAAAACTAATATCTAATATTAAACAGGCTTCAGAAAATGAAAGTTCTGTTTCAGATAGCTTACAAGATTCTACGTTTGAGCAATTTGGTACAAAACCATCCGATATTTTGCAAGACTATAACTCGAATATTGCAGCTAAGACGAACAATGTTCATAACAATAAATCGGATAAAACTAAAGTTAAAAATAAAGCTCAAAATAAAACTGATGATGGCTCTGCTAATTCAGCATTATTATCTATTTACGATAACTTAAATTAACATGTTTGAATAAAGCTAAGTTGGCTGACGAAAGCTAAACTTAGCTTTATTTTTTGTCTGATTCAAACTTTACTGTATTTTTGGAATAATAAAATGGTCGCAGGGATAAATAAATCAATAACACCTAAAATCACCAGTACGGGAAAAACAAAACGGTTATCGCAAAATAAGAATAAACCTACCTCCCAAAGTGCAGACTTATTAAAAATCAGTAATAAGTCCGAAATTATTAAACAAGTAAAATTTCAACTTACAAATCTTCCGTCACCTCATTCCAATGAAACAGTAAAAAAAGCGCTAATTAGAGCAACTATTACAGCCCAATATGGAGAGAAAATAACATTGGAACCAAATTTTCATGACATGTATATACATATTGAAAAATCAATGAAAGATAGTCAAGTTATTGATAAATTAATTGCTCAAGTGATGAACGATTTGAATATTGGTTAACTTGTAGCGGAAGCGTCATAACTTTAGTTTTAAGTGGTTATAATCTATACTATGGTGACATGAACTTGATTGAGTGAATTTAAAATGGCTCTTTCCACTTTCCTGTTGGTCAGATTTCCAGCATCCTGTAACCCTGTAGATCTATGGTCAATCTTTGAAATAGAGACGCTGTTTTTGTGAATCCATAGCACCGTCTTTTCACTACTTTTATTTTATTATTAAGCCCTTCAACAAAGCCACTATTTTTCCTGCTCTTAAAATAATTGGCAATGCTAGGTTTATATTTTTCGAGCGTTTCAACAAACGTATCAAAACACGTTAAGTCACTTTTTTTGACTTGAATAATCCATCTGTCAAGTTTAGCAATCGCCGATTTTCGTTTACAATGTGTATTGAAGATTTGAGTTAACTTTAATGCGTAGCTATGGGCTTCTTTTAATGATGGTGAGTATTGATACAGCAGCGCCAGTTTGCCTTTATCTGTTTCTGTTAAACATTCATATTGCTTGCGTAAGATCCACATCATGTCTTTTAATTTAGCGTACTCATCAGCGGATAATGCAGACTTCAGCCTTTTCATTTCCTTAATTCTTAAATTATCCAAAGGCTTCCGATATAGCTTTACCACATGATAACGATCCACCACAACCTTCTGTTGTCCAAATACTTCAACCGCGGCATTGACAAAGCCATCATACATAGGAAGCGTCATAACTTTAGTTTTAAGTGGTTATAATCTATACTATGGTGACATGAACTTGATTGAGTGAATTTAAAATGAGAAAAGGCTGTCGCATACTGTTTGAATCTTACGATTTGGATGATCCTAATGTAGTTTTGAGTCACTCCATCATTCAAGATTACCCATTGTCTAAACCTACAAGCTGTTTAGATTTTTCATTGAGTCATGAAGACCAAATTCATTTACTTCAGAAAACATTAGATAAGATCCTACAGGAAA
>JABSOI010000209.1 GCA_013216015.1 Alteromonadaceae bacterium
GGTGCCGACTGCCGGAGTCGAACTGGCGACCTACTGATTACAAGTCAGTTGCTCTACCAACTGAGCTAAGTCGGCACTACATTAAGTGGTCCGAATTCTAGTGTAATGTTTTGTTTCTTGCAATAGCTAATTTAAAAAAAATGCAGCTTTTTTTATTGTTTGTTGTTTTTTCATGCAAAGATGACAAAAAAACAACATTTAGTCAGTTAAATATCGGAGTAAACCATAAAAAATAAGTTTATCTTCAAAAATAATGGGTTCATTTATTAGTTGAACTAATGATTTTGCATTTCCACCAGTTATTAATATTAAATCAATGTCGATCCCTTGAGCCTTTGCTTGACTCAGCGAATAGTGAATATAACCGACTGTGCTAGCCCAACACGCATTATTAACACAATCTGTAGTATTTGTACCAAATGTAGTTTCTACTAAAACAGATTTTTTTGCATGCACTTTAGTCGTATTTTTCAAAACGCTGTCCAACATCAGATCAATGCCTGGTAAGATCCACCCTCCTACATGTTCTAATGAAGATGTAAGTACATCAATTGTCGTCGCGGTTCCCGCATCGACTATCAGCAAATTTTTGTGAGGATATAATTTGGCAGAGCCTATCAAAGCAAGCCAGCGATCAACGCCAAACAAATTAGCTTGTTCATACACGCATTTTACACCAAATTTCTCTTTAGCTGTTTCAATCACACTACAAAGTATGTGATTAGATAAAGCCCATTTACTGATCAACTCAGTTAAAGAATGCTGACTTACATTTGAAATAAGTATTGCAGAGACAAAAAGCCAATTTTCATCTAACCACAGAGTTGATACTTCTTCATTATTGACTATTTGTATTTCTGAC
Organism: Alteromonadaceae bacterium; assembly: GCA_013216015.1. Classification (GTDB taxonomy): domain Bacteria; phylum Pseudomonadota; class Gammaproteobacteria; order Enterobacterales; family Alteromonadaceae; genus JABSOI01. The sequence continues at coordinate 863 of JABSOI010000209.1, forward strand.
AACTCTCGCTTATGTTCAAAAACAAATTTAGTTCGCGTATTTCCTATATCAACTAACAACTTCATTTTCCGGGCCTCAAACTTACTTCTCCACCATAGATCGATTTTATTTCACCTTCAACTTCAAGTAATAAAGCTCCTTGATCATTGATTCCTTTACAAATACCCAAGGTTTCTCTATTCCCTGTAATTAATTTCACAGGTTTATATAAATAATAATCTTGTGATTTCCATTCCGCAACCATACTTGTTATCCCTTCCTCTTTGTGCACCAGAAGGCGCTTCATTAAATGTGTAATTATTTCTGCAGTCAGTTTATTGCGGTCAATTGAATCTTCAAGATGTGATTGTAAATCAGTCCATGGTTGATCAACTTGCTCCGCACTTTTGGCTGTCATGGCCAAGTTCAAACCAATTCCAATTACACAATGACATGGTTCTAATGCTTGTCCTTCCAAATCAATTAATATACCCGCAAGTTTTACTCCATCTAAATAGATATCGTTTGGCCATTTTAGTTGAACTTGAATATTAAATAACGATTTAATCGCATCACTCACAGCAAGTGCTGCTACGACACTTAACCCCATTGCCGCTGACATACCCTGTTCTAAATACCAGTGCATTGATAAATATATATTCGAGCCGAAAGGAGAAACCCATTTTTTGCCTCTTCTTCCTCGACCAGAACTCTGATATTCTGCAACACACACTTGCCCTTGCTCCAAGTTTTGAGACAACATTCGCATAAAATAACTGTTGGTTGAATCGATTAAACTATGAACTTCTACTAAATTATCAATTGAGTTTTTATTAAGTTCTTTAACAATTTCTTGCTTATTAAGAAGATTAATGTGCTGGGAAAGCTTATATCCTTTACCGCTAACTCGATAAATTTCAAGTCCCATTTCTGTTAACGTTTTTATATGCTTTGCTACGGCAGCACGACTCACACCAAATTGATCTCCAAGTAACTGACCTGAGACGAAAGCTCCGGTAGCAAGTTGCTTAATCAATTCTTCTTTAATAACATTACTCATGAACACCCGCTAGTTATCAGATCATTTGTTTGAAAATTAACTTCTCCTTCAGATAAAACAATTCTAACTTCAGGACGCAATTTAATATTAAATTTTTCAAATACTTTTTGTTGAACATAAGCAGCTAAATTGACAATATCCTGCCCTTTTTTACTTTCAAAGTTTACCAAAACCAATGCTTGTTTGTCATGAACACCAACTCCGCCTTGCCGAATTCCTTTTAATCCAGCCTGATCAATTAACCAACCAGCTGCTAACTTAATATTTCCATTTTTCTGTGGGTAGTGAGGCATCTCGCCAAATTTATCACTCAGTAATTTAAAAAAATTCAAATCAACGACTGGATTTTTAAAAAAACTGCCCGCATTTGGTTTATGCTCTGGATCAGGTAATTTAGACGTTCGCAAACCAATCACCTTTTGCATGACTTCTTGCGTTGAAACATTAGCAGGTAACTTATTTAATCCTGGATATGTCAAAATAGGCTGCCAACTTTTAGAGAAAGTTAATTCGACTTCAGTGATAATTCCTGTATTTTTTAAGGAGTGTTTAAAAATACTTTCCCGATAAGCAAATTTGCATTCTTCAGCATTAATTAATTGTAATTTATCTGTAGCAAAATCAAACCATTTAACAGATGTACAAAAATCGGCTAATTCAACACCATACGCACCTATATTTTGAACAGGTGCGGCCCCAACACTTCCAGGGATCAAAGCTAAATTTTCAAGACCATTAATGCCACGCTCGATACAAAAACAAACCAATTGATGCCAATTTTCACTACAACCAACCTGCACAATATAGTTTTCTAATGTTTCGGTAATTTTAATACCTCTAAAGTTAGGCTTAATTATAACGGGTGATTCCCCCCCGACGAACAAGGTATTACTACCTTCTCCTAAAATGTAAAAGCTCTTTGGCAACACCTTAGTTAGTTGACATAAATCTTCCTCATTCTCAGGAAAGAACATGACAGGACATAAGGAATGAACAGAAAAACTATTATGAGTTTGTAATGATACTTGTTTCGAATACTTCATGACATTAACAATAAATTATTTGCTTTAGTGTATCCAAATTTTCTTCTAACTGAAAGGGTGACCTACTATCTTTGAAGCGCACACGGCTTCATAGTGCAAATACAAAAAAGCCCGTAACTTCAGCAACGGGCTTTCTCTAAATAAAAATCTAGCAATGTTCTACTCTCACATAAATGAAGAACACCCAAACGTCCTTTAACACCGACGCTAATACCAATCGCACTAAAGAAGTTATCATCTTCAAATGGTCTAAATCACCACTAGCTACGTTGCCGACATGGATGTCGGTACTTAGGTTTTGTCTGGAACT
>JABSOI010000210.1 GCA_013216015.1 Alteromonadaceae bacterium
CCACAAGGTTCTCCAATTTTGGACAGTACTCGTAATGCTGTTTCCTGGTTAACCGTTAATGACATCCGTTATCTCCGATATTTTTATTGGCTTAATTAATCAGTTAACTGGCTAACTTCTATTATTATATTTTGATATTAAGCTGCTTTATCTTCTAACGGAAAAACATCTGGCCTAAGATCATGTTTAGTGACAACTTTATGAGTAAAATTTTCAATTACTTGAACATCATGAGCCTGAATTCTTCTATTTCCATTAATGTAGGATCTAATTGACACAGCAGATTTATCTAATTTTTCAGACATTAAAGTTATAAACCCCTTTCGTTCAGTTCTTGGAATCATTGAAAAATACTGTGCTAATTTCATGTTTAAATTACATACCCGTTATACATATAGTATAATAAAATATACTGAGTGTAGGCTTAATGTCAACGAATATCCAAATTTATTCATATAAATTTGCTACTGAGTGTGATATTGCGATATGTTTATACAATAGGTATTATTTATGGACTTGAAATGAATGTATTTTTGCAGGAAGATTCATTGGCAAAACCTATCTGGGCACAAAACGCTCAAAAAAGAATGAAACAGCTGGGAATTACTCAACTTGAACTAAGTAACCAACTAGGTCTAAAAACCGTAGGGGCCATAGGTCACTGGTTTAATGGAAGAAGAACACCAACCTTAAAAAACATAGAGCTGTTGGCGGATTGCTTAAAAATACCAATCACAGAATTATTTATAGTCCCTGGAGAATCAAAAACCTTAGATGGTGATGCAAAGCACTTAAATGACGCTTTAATGCTTCTATGCCGAGCTGTTTCTGTACCTAAAGATGACGTTGAAACTTTTTTTAAAGTATTTGAATTACTCGGATCAGAAAATATTCTTAAGGCAGTAAAAATATTGAGTGATGCTGAGAATGAAGATAGAAACCATACAAGTGCGGTTATTGATATTTTTGACTTTATTAGTAAATCTGGTTAACAACATACTTCAAGGGTATTAGCCTTACCGTTATCTAACATTTTCCTATGTAGAGAGATTATTCCCTTATATAAAAAGTCCTAACCTTAAACAACAATAATTAAAAAGTTAATTTAAGGTGATACTATGAACAACATTAATATACCGCAAAAGCATCCTTATGAGGCGAAAGCTAGCCAAAAACAAAAAAAACTTATAAGTGGTCAACTGGTATCGCTTTTTGTTTAGTTATGGCTTTGATTGGTTATTTTATAGAATGGGAGTCTCACGGAGCATCAATGCTTTATTGGGGGATTATTTTAGCTATAGTTTGTAGTATGGGCTCAATAACAAATAGTTTTAAACTTATCAAAGTTAAATGTAGAAGAAATAAAAATCTTTGAAAATTGATAATGAAATAATCTACAACTGAGATTTCAGCCCTTGTATCTAGATGACTGTTTAAATATTAAGACCAAACATGTTATTTATTCCAAGATATTTAGCCTTCCAGTTCTTTGAGAATATTTTGGAATACACTTTAAATTATTTTTTTACAGTTAACTTAACCTTTTTGGCTATTCTTATTAGTTCATCGTCAATATACCTAATCTCAATCATTCTTTTGCTTATACTAGGTATCCTTTCAACAGCGGCTCTTCTATGTGCTAATAATAATAGCTTGTTTGCATAATTTTCTATGGGCTTTTGTGTACTTACGCTTGGATTATTCATACCTACATAAATATCTGAATAAGCTTTTGCTCTAAACAAATTAATGACTCCAAAAATTGCAAGCCCCAAAAACATTGTGATACTCATTAACTCAAACACTACTAATTCTCCTTGAATTTCCATGTGTTGAAACTGTGTATGCTAAAAATAACAATGTAGCTATATTTATTGTAGGTATTCCAAATTTATAAACATCCCCCAACAAATCAGTCCCTAGAATTTGTCTATCAACATATCTAAAAAATTGAAAAAACATCAATAAAATAAATAGAGTAGCAATGGCCAGTCCATTTTTATCCAACTTGATATTTAAAATTTTATGTACTTTCAGAAGTAAAACTACGGCAATCACATCAATAAGTGCAAAAGTAAAATACCAAATAAATCTATTAATATCAACACTATCAGTTATCGAGTATAAATAAGGCACACTGAGATACATTATTCCATTAAAACAAACTACTATCCCAAAACTAATTAAAAAAGAATTTACAGTCCTATCCTTTATCATCCATATTAAGAAACAAACCCCATAGCCTATCCATAGAGCATTATCTATATCCCTCAAATACTGATCCCACATAACTTTCCAATCCATTTAATTTAAAGAGCACAACTTACATAGTTTCACTCTAATTATTATTTTTAAGGTGGTTCAATACCGCCACCGTTACCGTAGGCAGTAATAACAACCGGTAGCCCAATATCGTCATTATCAACATAACCAATAGGCCGCTCATTACCTCCATCATTATCATCTTTATTACTTAACTTCTTATTTTCAACATTTATACTTTCTGAAGCAGTTGTTCCAGCTTTACTTATTACAACAACATCCTGCTGCAGAGTACCTTTACTTCCAACAACTTCGTCGATTTTTGTATCAACATGACCCAAAGAACTTTTCGTGGTGCTTTGAATTAATGAATTCGATGCATTTACATTGATAACCATTTCTTTTTCCTCATATTTTAATTATTAAATAAAAAGATAACAAAAAAAACATCACTTTACTAACGATTAAAATAATTATACATACAGTATTGACACAATCACAAAATATAACTACGATCGGTATCACATACTATACAAACAGTATCAAATTGATTTAGCATCAGCTAGTATCGAGAGAATCTAATACAAACAATTTATACAGATTTGAATTTAAATGGAAATTATATTAAAGATAACACAAAGGTAAACAAATAGTTAACAACTTGTATCTATCTTTATAGAAAACCTATTTTTAAAACAAAACCAAAAGGTATCAAATGCGTTATACAAACTCGACATTAATTGAAAGCATCAAAGT
>JABSOI010000211.1 GCA_013216015.1 Alteromonadaceae bacterium
GAATATCGGCAGTTAATGATGGTAAAGAATTGAGGGTTGTGTCACGATTCATATGTGAGGCCTTTGGTTGGCATTATATTGTCTCGACAACAAGTATTTTACCATAAAAAGGCCTTCACATCCTTACATATCAACCAGTTAAATCAGGATTTTCTTCATTTTTCAACTCCGAAACTTGAGTTATTAGTCGAATCTAAGATACCTTTTAAAGTAAATTTGAGTTTTGTCGAGATTGAATTTAATAGCATTGTTTAAATTGGTCAGCGCAGTTTTTTTGGAAAGAATTATTTGATCAGGTAAAAGATCAATATAGGAATAAATCATAAAAATAAATAAATTAGTAGCAGCTATTGATGCAACTTTTTCACAGGTTATTCAAAGGAAACTTTTCCATTTATTTACAGAAGATGAAAGTCACACTGGCAGAACAATAATAGTAAATGATAAAGAAATGATTAATTTTGGTTCCTGTAGTTATCTGGGACTGGAGTTGGATGATAGATTAAAACAAGGGGCTCATGATGCAATTGAACGGTACGGAACGCAATTTTCAACATCCAGGGCATATATTTCCTGTGGTCTTTATAAAGTATTAGAGGAGTTGCTTACTACTTTGTTTGATGCTCCGACCTTGGTTGTAGCGACGACAACTTTAGGTCATCAAAGTGCACTCCCGACCATCATTAATGATACTGATTTAGTCATTATGGATAATCAGGTGCATGCCAGTATTCAATCATCAAGTAGTTTGTTAAAAGTTCGTGGTATTCCTGTTCATATTGCACCTCACAATGATATGGACTTTTTAGAAGATCAGATTAGGCAATATCGGCATCAGTACCATAGGATCTGGTATTTTGCTGACGGTGTATACAGCATGTATGGTGATGCAACGCCAATTAACAGACTAAAAACATTATTAGACACTTATGATTGTTTTCACATTTATATTGATGATGCTCATGGTGCCAGTTGGACCGGAAAACATGGCCGGGGATCTGTGCTTGGAGACGGTGAAATTCATCCCAAAATGGTTGTTGCCGTTTCAATGGCAAAATCTTTTGGTGTGGGTGGGGCAGCAATAGTATTTCCTGATGAAGAACTCAGGCGTAAAGTCCGCACGTGTGGTGGGCCTATGATTTTTGGCGGGCCTATACAACCGGCCAACTTAGGGGCATTAATTGCATCTGTAAAAATACATCTTTCAGATGAAATTCATACTATGCAAGCTGAACTTCAGGAAAGAATAAAATATTTCAATGAGTTATGTGATAAATATCAATTACCCCTAATTTCAAACACAACAGTGCCTATTCGATATATTGGACTTGGATTGCATCGGGTTATGTATAACATGGTTGAGAAGTTATTTAACGATGGGTATTTCGTTAATTTTGGTATATTTCCAGCGGTACCAATGAAAGGCGCAGGTTTAAGGTGTGCTATTACTCGACATCTGTCAATGGACGATATCAAATCATTAGTTGAAAGAATATCCTATTATCTGCCTATTGTTTTTAAAGAAGAAGAACGAACATTGCAAGATATTGAACGTTTCTTTAAAGTAAAACTTTTATCAAAAGAATTTATCAATCGATTACAACAATTAAAAACGGGTGAGGTTCCTGAAAGGGACGAAGATCTGACGGTTGAATATCAAACAATGATGAAAAACGTCGACCAAAAAGAATGGAATATAATCTTCGGTGACCGGGGAAGTTTCAATGTGGAAGGGTTACTTGCTCTTGAACAAATTTTTAGTAACCAAGTCAAAAAAGAACATAATTGGAAATTCCATTATTTAATGATTAAAGATAAATTAGGGAAGGTCGTTTTGGCAACGTTTTTTACTGAAACATGGTGGAAAGATGACATGTTGGCACCTGAATCAGTTTCAGCTCAGATCGAAGAAAAACGCCATGACAATCCATACTATTTGACCAGTAAAGTTATCATGATGGGTTCACTTCTAACGGAAGGCCCTCATCTTTATGTAAACCGGGAACATGTATTTTGGAAGCAGAGTTTGATGATTATGCTAAACAAAGTATGGAATCTTCAAAAAACTGAACATATCAACAATCTTGTTTTAAGAGACTTTCTTGATTCAGACAAAGAACTGGAAGACTTTTTTATTGAGCAAGGTTTTATGAAACTTTTACTGCCTGATAGCCATAAAATAGAGAATATAGTCAATAATGAGCAGGAATATTTCGATAATTTACCTAAAGAGAAACGATACCATGTAAAAAAACATGTTTTGAAAAAAGAGCATCTTGTTAATATCAGTTTCTTTGACGCTTCCCTTAATTCCTCAGATATAAATGAGGAAGAACTTTATCAGTTATATTTGCAAGTTGCAGGGCAAAATTTTGAAATTAATACCTTTTTATTGCCAGAAGATATATTTTCCAGAATTACACAACATCCTCAATGGGAATTAATTATTGGACGTGAGTCTGGGACAAATCAAATTATATCTGTGGTTGCCAGTTTTAAATCTGAATTGGCTTATTTTCCGACATTCATCGGAATGGATTATAAATTTGTTATGTCACACGGAATTTATAGAAAAAATTTATGGAATTTCATTACACGCGCAATTTCGATAGGTAAAAAACATCTGTTTATGGGATTCGGGGCCCCTTTAGAAAAACGTAGGGTTGGAGCAAAAGCAATTCAAGTCTGTTCATATGTGCAATTAGATGAAATGTATCAGCATGATGTTATTAGTAATGTAACGGTATCTTCTGATAATAGAATAAAAAGATCATGGAAAGAGGATAAGGGATCATCAATTAATACACATTGATCTATGCATTGATATACGCGATAACTAAAGGTGAGCTGACGTATTTTTTACTTACTTACTTACTTACTTACTTACTTACTTACTTACTTACTTACTTACTTACTTAATTAATTAATTAAT
>JABSOI010000212.1 GCA_013216015.1 Alteromonadaceae bacterium
GGTGGGCAGCGATATTTTGCTGGCAATCCCTAGTAGGTTACACTATTTGATTTCAACTAAGGCCATTAAGCTCGACAAAAGGGGGGAAAAGGAGCGTAAAAAAGGGGTTCTGTCGCATCTTGCATGCTTTATAAAAAACAAAGTGAAATGTGTATGAACTTTAGGCATTATGGTTATTCATTCACTGATATTGAGTTTAACTATGACGCTCAGTTTTGCAAATAAGGGTCTAACTACAAAAGCGGAAAAACGCCCACTAATCCACTCCATCATCCTGATTTATTGGAATAATATGTTGACATTTCTTCCTGAATATCGACTTTCCGTATGATTACCAACCAATGGACAAAGCTAATATCCGAGTTAAGTCAAATTCGTCATCATTTGCAGAATCTCTGGTAAAATCATATTGACCATGCAAATTAATGTGTCGCCAAGTCAAAACTGAACCGTTAAGGATAGAAGTCCTGTCGCATCTTGCCTTATTAGCCAAAAATTATAAATTTAAAACGCTTAAAATTAACAGGTTAAAATCAAAAAACAGCAAAATACTCAAGATGCGACAGAACCTTTTTGACACGACTTGTTATTTTCTCATGAAATTAAAAACAATATTTTTCGATAGCTTACAGTTGGTAGGTTAGTGTCGAGGGGATGGGCGCAAAACCCCTAATAAAGAAAGTTAATAAAATTATCTAGACGTACAACATTAATTTTAAGTTAATATTTTACACTCCCCGTGAATAAGGGCTCCGGGAGGGATTTCCTAGGAATAAGAACAACCTGATTTATTAAGTGAGATAGAACATCAAAATATCCGTGGCAATAACTACTATCATCAAGGAAAAATCATGCAACAAGTCTATACACAACTAACAACCTGAAGTTAAGCGGCATACGTGATGCATTGGTACAACAAAGTGAACAACCGAATTTATACGTTGAACAAAGCTTCGAAGAGCGATTAAGTTTACTACTTGATCATGAATTAATGCAGCGAGATCAACGGAAAATTGACCGACTAACACGCCAAGCTAAATTTAGAGTTAACGGCACGCTAGCTCAATTAAACTATGGTGCTACCCGTCAGTTAAATAAAACACAAATCCGCTCTTTAGCACAGGGCGAATGGTTACGTCTTCATCAAAATATATTGATCACTGGTGCAACAGGCTGTGGTAAAACTTACCTTGCCTGTGCCCTTGGGTACAATCACTGCCAACAAGGCAAAAGCGTTTACTACTTCAGGCTAAAAGAGTTACTTAAAAAATTGTTTATGGCTCAAGCTGATGGTAGTTATCGGAAATTCACTAACAAAGTGAGTTCAGCTAATTTACTTATCCTAGATGACTGGGGTTTAGAGCCATTAACTGCGCAATAACGTAGTGATTTACTGGAATTAATTGATGCCAGATATGACACCAAATCAACCATGATCGCGAGCCAATTACCGATAGAAAATTGGTACGATATGATCGGTGAATCAACTCATGCCGATGCTATTTTAGATCGGCTGGTTCATGGTTCAATTAAACTTGAATCAAAAGGGGAATCAATGCGTAAAAAACTAAATTCCTTGACTGATACCGATCACTTAAGTTAGATTTTACAAAGGTCTACTGGCGGACAAAAAAGTGATCGCCATCAATGTTATTGACCGATCGGCATCATGTTATTACGCAATCAGCACCTTAGTACACTTTTACATCGTATTTGTATCATAAGATTTATTCATCACTTCTAGAGAAATGTTGTTATTACGGTGATGACCGACAATGCGGTCAAACTTAAGTTGTTTACTTCGAACAAAATCAATAAACGTTTTACTATAGCTAGGCAGTATTTGAGGTATCGTGTTATCGAAAGCAACTTCAAGAAAGTCTGATTGATAAATAATGCCCTTGTCTTCGAAATAAGCAAAACTTTGTCTCTTAGCACGAGAATTTTCTAATACATAAAAACGCACGCCATCAATCAATTCATCATCTGTAATAGTTTGAAATTTAAAGGTAGCTATCTCCTCTTTAAATCGTGGATAGGTTTTGATAGCTTCAATACTGTAGGCATCCGCACGTATCACCGCACCCAATTTTGCGAAAGCCGCAAGGCCAGCAATATGATCGCTATAAGGATGAGTGATATATACCGAAGTGATTTTCTTCTGCGGAAATTGATCCGAGATTAGTTCAATGGTTTGTTCAGACCGTTTTCTATTAACAGGCGCACCAAATACCATAATGTCATTACCATTTATTTTAAATAGAGTGTTGCGGTTAGCTGAAGCGTTGGAAACCAGATATAAGTCTGGCGCAATTTCTGTTGATATTAGGCTTTTGTCGCTTTTAAGAATAACGGAGCCATATCCTTCGGGAAGTTGAAGTTTAGTTGGTTCAATTTCCTCAATAATTTCAAAATTATCCATGTGAGTTATATAACTTGGTATCGTGTCACCATTATAATATTTAACCAGAGAGCGAGCGTAAGTTATGCCATGAGAAGTTTGATAGTCATCATAAATATAAATGCGGCGTCGCGCCTTATTGTTAATCGACAACAAACGTAACGGACTGCTACTGAAAACATATTCCATGACTTTATCATCCGCAACTTTATGTGTCAGAGAGGTTTGCTTCGATAATTCATTCTGATGGAGTTTGATATTAGTATCAACATTGGTTTCTTCAAGCAGAGGCCTAACCGCGAAAAAATCAATATTCATCATGGTTAGATTTTTGTAGCGCTCAAAGCTATTCATACTTTGTTTACTGACGCGTTTACCTAAAGAGATACCATTTTTTTCATAGCGTAAGCTTTCGTTATCATTTTGAAAGTGAACTTCATCTATACCCGTTACCTTTCAAAATGCGGGAATTTGAGGTGAATTAAAAAGCATAGTTACAAGACGCTGATTCGCC
>JABSOI010000213.1 GCA_013216015.1 Alteromonadaceae bacterium
TCATTTTACCTTTAAATCTTTTCGAGCTATTTCCATCATATCTTTTAACCACGCATATGTAGCTTCTACATCAGCGCATAAATATGTAACCCATGAGCCTGTGTTTCCAGCTTCAGATATAGCTGCGTTGTATTTTTGAAGTCGCTCAATAGCTTCTTTAGATATGTAAAATGAATCCACATCCATAATCCTATGTATCTCAGCCGTAGCTTTCTTAGACTTTAACATTAACTCACATCTGCTTCATCTGTTAGTTCTTTGTTTTTGCTTAGGGCTTGAATATTTTCTTCAGAGAAAGCTTTTGAGTCATGTAAGGTGCCTAATAACGATGCGTAAACTTCAGACTTTTTTTCCCACCATTTTTCCGTTCGGAACCTTTTGAGTGATAAGTTTACCGTAATCCAAGAGCTTAAACTTGCAATAGCGATACCTACAAGAAATTTTAAAAACAACTCCATTTGAGGAATCTCCATGATGAACATAACGCCCATTTAAGGGGCAAGAGATATTCATTACCTACTCTCTACAGCCCTTGATTTAACGGTATCTTAGCATGACACGGAGGAATTAAGTGAAGCAGGATTTTAAAAACTATTAACTCCTTGTGAAGTAGCCAAAATTATCGGCTGTACAGAAGGCACTCTGGCAAATTGGAGATCGAAAGAAAAAGGCTTATTCTTTACTAAAATGCCCAACGGACGTATTTATTATCCAGAGGAGTCTGTACAAGCTTTTCTAATTGAAATTAGTAATAATCAAAACAACATAAATTCTAAAATGATAAACATTACTGAAGTATTTGACACTCATAGGATATTTGAGCCTTCAACGTAGGAAACATTAATAAACACATGAAATATAGTTATGAATAAATAACAAAAAGAGGTATTGAACTTATTTTCGTCATAGTCAGAATCAACTTCTTGAGTGGATTCTTGAAATCCAATCCATGCCATTTCAACTTTTGGAGCTAGTTCAGCCGTAGTCTTTCCTTCTCTATCTAACAAGAAATTAAAGCTATAAAGCTTATCATCAAGTGTTTTAACTATACTAGAAACTCTCACCTTTCTGGAAAGCATATGTGTAGTTAAAAAACCAGTTCCAAATCGTCCAGTATTTCGAGTTTGCTCCCCTTCCTCAACTTCTTTAGAAGATATTTGGTTTATTAATCCTCTAATATCAAGCTCTGTAAAAAACGACCCATTATGTTTAAAGATGACGCTGTCATTATTTAACTCTATTTGAACGCAAACATCCCGATCAGCCTCATCAGAAATACTGTCTTTAGCATTTTGTAATAATTCCCAAGCCCAGCGTCCTAAATTATTCTCAATGGCCTTTTGTAAGTCATGTAATCGGCACTTTATCTTATCTGCAATTGAACGATTTCCGTCTTCCTTACGACTCTGCTCCTGACGAATCCCCACGAAATACAACTTAAAAACAATAAGATAGGTAAAAAAAAAGAATTTACATTCATGGTGTTTAGTGATCAAATTAATCGCCAAAAAAAAATAAACACGGAACAACACCATGAATGTAAAACAAATCCTATCAAAATGTTTGACTAATATCACGCCAAAAATGCATAAAATTCGTCGGTTAAGCCTATTTTCTGCTATTGAAAGTGTTATTAATGGCGGGTCACTTTCTGTTACTGGGCTTGGTCGTAATATTGACAATCGTGCTCAAGAAAAACATCGCATTAAACGGGCTGACCGATTGTGTAGTAATGCTCACTTACAGCAAGAAATACCGCTTGTTTATGCTCAAATGTGTGCTTCACTTATAGGTCAAAACAAGCAGCCTATTATTCATGTTGATTGGTCAGATATGGATAAACGAAAGGACAACTTTCTCATTCGAGCATCACTTGCAGCTCAAGGTCGTTCATTGACGCTTTATGAAGAAATCCACCCATTAAAAACTAAAGAAAAACCTAAAACGCATCGATTATTTATGAATCAATTAAAGGCGATGTTACCCGAGGATTGTAAACCAATTATCGTCACTGACGCTGGTTTTAGGATCCCTTGGTTTGTGCTTGTTGAATCGCTTGGCTGGGACTTCGTAGGTAGAGTGAGAAATAAAACTTTTTGTAAGAAGAAACGAGATACCTCGTGGTTTCCAATCAAAGATCTATATCAATTAGCCACCTTAAGATCTAAAGATTTAGGCATGTATCTTCAAGGCATGAAAAAGTCTTTTGAATCAAGGTTGATCCTAGTATGGCGCAAACCTAAAGGCCGCAAAGACAAGACGGCTAAAGGTGATCGTGCCAGAAGAAATAAGAAATCGAGAGCCTGTGCTGCACGAGAAAAAGAGCCGTGGTTATTAGCGACATCTTTACCTCAGACAAGAGGTTTATCAAAAAAAGTAGTAAAAATATATGCTACAAGAATGCAAATCGAAGAGAGTTTCCGAGATCTAAAAACGGGACTAAAAATGAATGACTGTGGTTCTAGAAATTCACCGAGATTACAAGTTTTATTACTCATTGCATTAGTCGCACAATACTTATTATTCTTACTTGGGTTGGCTGTAAAATCAGCAGGGAAACATCGACGATATCAAGCCAATTCCATTAAAAATCGAAATGTATTATCAAACCAATTTATTGGTTTGAGGGCATATAAAGATAAGCAGCTGAGGTTATTAAAAAAGCACTGGGAAGCAGCGATTGAGGAACTGAATTCATTGATTGCTGATCCACAGGCGGGTTTCTAATTTCGTGGGGATCCCTCAGGGACTGCACCCTAAATACCTGCCTCTTGTTAATGTGGTTCGCATAGCTTCCCTTGGTATTATTTACATCAATATTTTTAATAAAGGAAAACAACCCCCTCTGTCAGAATGGTTGCAATGAGAGCTTAAATAAGTTCTCATATTTATCAAAAAGGTGAAATAAGCAACAT
>JABSOI010000214.1 GCA_013216015.1 Alteromonadaceae bacterium
TGGTCATCTTTTCCGCAAAGAAATGCGCGACGAACGCAACGGGAAATACAGTGGTAAAACGGCGTTTCGGAAATGCAGATTTGCTGGCTTCTGGGTTTTGGCATGATGTTTCTCTTCCTTGAGTTTACGAATCAATAAAGTGTTACTTTGATATAGGCGGATTGCCAATCAAGTTTAAGTTAAAACAGGTTAATTTAAAGTGGGTGGCTAATTAACTTATAAGTGGGTGGCTAATTAACTTCAGCCAATTTAATTATCAAGGCGACGAGCATTTAAGCGGTAATTATCAAGTGAATGGCTTAAACCAATATACCGGTGTCGGTGGTGATAGTTTTACTTACGATGTTAAAGGCAACCTTACCTCAGATGGTTATACCACTTATCGCTATGATACAGAAAACCGGTTACTGACGGCGACAGGCGCAGATAATGCCACGTTAACCTACGATCCCAATGGCCGCATGGTTAAATTGGTCAGTGGTGGTAATAGCACACGGTTTGTTTATGACGGTGATGCCTTAATTGCGGAATATAATGGCAGTGGCAGTTTAACCAAACGTTATCTGCATGGTTCTGGCATTGATGCACCCCTGGTGATGTTTGACGGTGCTACGGTAAGCGATGCCAGCCTGCAATATCTACATAGTGATTACCAAGGCTCGATTGTGGCGTTAAGTGACAGTAATAATCTGTTAACCGGCATTAATACCTATGATGTTTATGGCATTGCACATAGCGATAACCAAGGTCGATTTGCTTATACTGGTCAACTGGCATTGCCAGAAATTGGTATGTATTATTACAAAGCACGCATTTATCATCCAAAGTTAGGGCGATTCCTTCAGACTGACCCTATTGGTTACGAAGATGGCATGAACATGTATGCTTATGTGGGCAATGATCCGGTTAATATGGTTGATCCTACGGGAGAGGTTGGAGTTCCTGGTTTCATTATTGGCGCTGGATTAGATATTGCAATTCAATTAGCTACAGGTACAAACTTGTCAGATATTGATTATGTTCAAGCAGGGGTTGCAGGAGTCGCTGGTGCTGTGGGTGCAGGTATAGCTTCTGCTGCCTCGAAACTCGCATCAGTTGCAAAGTTCGGAAAAGCGGCAACAATGGCTACAAATGCAGCAGGTAATGTAGCTTCTTCTATAGCTGGAACAAAAATCACAGGTGGGGAACTCTCTGTAGCAGGTGTGGCTGCTAATATTGCCGGAGGAAAAGCGCTATCAGAGGTTGGTGGTGCTGTTGGTGCTAGATTACCTGCTTCTGCAAAGAATATTACTAGTCAGATGAAAGCTAAAGGTTCACCTAATAGCCGAAAAGGAAATAGAAAGTTAAACAGACAAGCTAATGCACAGATAAGGCAAACTAAATCTAGTCGTGCGGCCACAGGAGCTGCTATCGGCTCTGGTGCTGGAGGAAGAGCTGCGGGTTGTTTAACCGCAGATAAATGCTAAGTTTATAAATCTTTATAGAGAGGTAATAGGTAGATAAAGTCTATCTATTACCTCTTTTTTCGAATTTTAATTTTCTTGTTCTCTTTTTGAGGAGATCTCAAGCGATAGTAAAGAATTGCTATAACAACAAGTATTAGCAAAGAAAAGAATGTGAAAGTCAGTATAAATTGATTGTTGTCATTTTTGTTTGGCTCCAGAGTTGAGAAGCCTGGATTATCTTTTTCATAATAAACGATTACCTCTTTTCCTACAGGATATTTCCTTATAACTTCTTCAGCCCTGTGCTTGTCTTTAAGCACTTTACTTCCAAAGTTAACGCTATTAGATATATATTTTTTTTGCTCTACTTTAAATTCATATTTAACTTTAAATCTATAGCCTGGAGCACTGTTTGCCCCAATGTGATAGTTAATATCAGAAGATATTATTCTACCTTGGGTGGTTTTAAAATTAATAGACTCTAAGAAAAAACCTCCTTTAATATCGTCATATCTAGCTAATAATATAGCTATCACTACCAGAATCAAAGTTCCAACAATCTCAAATGCTATTTTAGTTTTAGGATTTATCATATTTCCATTGTTCCATATGTATAAAATAAAAGGGGTCGGTGACACTTGAGAATAGATCTCATTTAATTATTGGTCACTCTCTTTATTAAATAAAAAACACAGCACACCAAAAGCCCTGCATCACTGCGGGGCTTTTGTTTTTAGCGGCTTATTTCCTTAGCGGCCGATTGTCCTTAGTTGTTTTACATCTGTTGTTAAATTAGACATAGGGGTCAAGTTGCTTGCTTCATAATACTTTCTGAACTCCCATGAATTGAATTTTAACCTGCTTTTTATCAATCTTTTTTTGATAGACCTGAGGAGGCCTGCCAACGGTTTGACTGTATCATAAATGGATATTGCCTTATGAGTCATCATTTCCCTTATTTTTGATCGTCTGATCAATAGTATTGTGAAGCAAGTAACTTGACCCTGACGAATCCCCCCCCCACATTTAAATTATAATTATCAATGTGATAGTCAAAAAAACATTGATGTGCATAGCAGTTTGTGATCTCATGTCTTTTCCGACCAAAGAAATAGACGACGAGAACTGCTATGCACGTGCGCAAATTATTACATAAATTATTTAAAAAAACATCACCGCATATTGTAGCCGACCAATTTCCTGTCGTACTTTTTCCCAAATTATCTATCATACAATTTGGCAATATTTAGGCTACATTCCCAATTTATCATCATACAATTTTGGAGGTTTACCAAAATAAAATAATGCAATAAACCAAATAACATCATAACTTTTCCCAAACTCCATCATACTT
>JABSOI010000215.1 GCA_013216015.1 Alteromonadaceae bacterium
CTTAAGGCTGGCTGTGGGGTTTACCGCGAGAGCGGTTTAGTCCAAGCACGGTTATGGGGCTCTCTCCATTACCGTGCGTGCAAGTTTCCCCGCACACGGCTCAAATCCCTCAAAGTTCAGTGGTAAAACTGAACCGGCAGTGAAAGTGATACGCTTCTTTTACTGCCTTCGCAATACGCATTTGCAGTCGAATTACCTACTATGTTAGCCGGTTGAGGATGCACCAGCCTAAATGGCCGTCATTTGCTTTTCCCCATGGTTTCGATTCTACAAATTCTCTCACGATTCAGGACCCGTCGGACGTTGGCCCACTTTCGTGTCGGGTAACATTTAAACCCGTATTCCCACCATTACAGTGTGACATTCGCTTTTTCCGACATCCCAAACCCGCATACCCATCGGTGATTCTCACGAATGACCTACCCATATGGGAGGTGTACGGGGTTTCCACGTTCCGCTATAGAAGTAAATCGGGTTAGGTTCCTGCTATCGACCGGGTAGTATATTGTTTGCGTGAACCGTAAGCGGTAAACGGCTTACCAACCACCATTGCTATTTTTGCTCATGCGCATTAACCACTTCCGCATGTTCTACATAACGATCTTTAACACAGATTCAGATATCTTAACCTTACCGATTATCTAGCTCTTACCCGGTTGTGGTTACCAGGAGGGTATGCCTAGGCTGTCGAAAACTCGTGCTTTTGGCGATATCCAATTTACCAGTTTTTGACTTTACAAAGTATGATATTTGCTACCTATTGGATTTCCGTAATTGTGCTGAAGTTTATCATTTAGTGGCAAAATGCCATTTTTATTAATATCTTGTTACATCTCACGGACTAAACAGCATATTATTCCGTCAATTTGGGATTATATTAGATAGAAATGTAACAACAATCCAAAACTACAACAAGGTTGAAAAAGCCAAAAAAATCGACGATAAATTGGTAAGAAATGGCCATATTTCGACAGCCTAGGGTATGCCTCTCACGATTTATACCCCGTGTCATATGACACTTCGCTTCATTGTCCGAGCTGCTCTTTATTCAAGCTCATAGATTCATCCGGCAAAACGGATGGTCTTCTCCTTAATGGGAAGACAACTTCTTATAGCAACTTCGTGTCGCACACCGCTTTTGTAGTTTAACCCTATGTTACAAATTACACGTATTACGACCAGACCCGTTCAACAATCAAATAATTATTGTTTCTTCAACACATAAATATTAATTGATTGATATTTAATACCTTTATATTGTAAAGTATCATCTGCTCACATGCAGATTTGTTGGTTGCGTTTCGCAACCTGTGATTATATGGTCTAAGAGACTCGCCTTCTCGGATTGCTTAATATGCTTTCTGAATTTACTCGCTAGCGGCGCGTAAGAGTGCATGTGAGCTCTTCCTTTTTGTTTAAACGTCAAAGAGTATAACTTGATTCATAGAAGAAACTATTTACTACTTAAACAAGCTAAAACTAAACCTGAATTAGCATTAATATTAGGTGTTTCAGCTGCATTCCTTACCAAAACCTTGTACAAGCCTGGTGTAAAATCACATGTAAATTCACACTATCATCAATTCGATATCCCTAAAAAATCAGGTGGTGTTAGAACTATCAGTGCACCATCAGATGAATTGAAAGATTTACAGCGTAAATTGTCAGACTTACTATTGGATTGTAAAACGGTTATTCATATTGAAAATAAAGTTAAGTGTACTCTTTCACATGGTTTTGAGCGGGAAAGATCTATAATTACAAATGCTCGTATCCATCGTGATAAAAAGAATGTATTGAATTTAGATTTAGAGGATTTTTGGTTCTGTCGCATCTTGAGAGTAAAGTTGAAAATGCCTTATTTCAGGCAAAGTTAAGCTGCAAGTGAGTAAAACTGCTCCCACAGACTCATTTTACTTGAATTTTCCATTTGGCCATGTCTGAGCATCTGCCACAATTCAACTCCAGCAATCGTTGCTTCAGCGCCTAAAACAGATTTAAAACCCAAGGCTGTTCGCATCTTCCATTTCACGGGGCGATGGCTCTGTTCAACCAAATTATTCAAGTACTTAATTTGAAGTACTTCGATCAAACAGCCGATCATTCCTGCGAAGCATATTTGCCAATTGATCGTATCCAAAGCTGCGGCATTACTGCCACTTTTATCAATCACCACTTTTTCAGGAATACCATGTTGCTTGATCGCTTTTTGAAAAAAACATCTGGCGGCCAGCTCATCTCGTTTTTCACTCAACATAAAGTCGATGGTATCACCATATTTATCAACGGCTCTGTAAAGATATTGCCATTCACCTTTTACCTTGACGTACGTTTCATCCATCCGCCAAGAGCTAGAAACAGCGCGTTTACGTTGACGAAAAGCAGCTTCTAGCTGAGGTGCATATTCACAAACCCAACGGTTAATTGTGGCATGATCTACTTGTACACCGCGTTCAGCTAATAACTCTTCGATATCTCTATAGCTCAACTTGTAAGCTACATACCAGCGAACAGACATTAATATAGTAGCGGAGGGGAACTGTTTATTTGTGAAACTGAGCGCCATAGTTAAATTCAACATCAGTGAATGAACAAACAACCATATTGCCTAAAATTCACACAAACTTCACCTTGTTTTTTTATCAATGATGCAAGATGCGACAGAACCGGTGAAAGTGAGCCGAAAAAGCTATAGTCAACGACAGCAGGCTAGCCAATTTCCGCTGGATGCGCAATTAAATTTAC
>JABSOI010000216.1 GCA_013216015.1 Alteromonadaceae bacterium
GTTGTAATCCCTTCCTGCTACTCGAGTATTTTCACTATTATCAACGATTATAGCGACTGGGGCTGCCTTCTGGCTCAACTGTTTGAGTAACTCATTCAGGACAACATCACTGTCAAGACGTTGTTCATATTGCTCCTGACTCTCATTGTTGTAAACCAGTTCATTGATACGACCGGCTATTTTTTCTGTTGCTTCCTCATCATATATCCAGTCAATTGCTTTTTCCCGGGTGAGGTCCATAATGTTTGCAACACTAAGTTGTAATCCATTTTTAACCAAGTCATAAGAAAAACCGCCAACAAGAGCTGCAGAAATAACACTACCAACATCCATACAAATAGCCTTTTATTATTTTATTTAGTCATTACACATAAAGAGTTACACATAAAGAATAACAAATTACAAAATAAAATCTACCTTTATACCTACTTACCTATCTCAAAAAAACGTTACATATTAACATTTTGACATGATTAAAATCCAAAACCCATCCCTTGTAAACACCACTAAAAAAGTAAAAATTGAGTTGAGTATTGACCTCTCCAACCGGCTCTGTCGCACCTTGCGTATGTTACTGTTTTTATATTTTTAACCTGTTAGTTTTATGCTTTTAAAATGTCAGAATTTTGGCCAAAACAACAAAAAGCGACAAAGCTGAAGCGCGGGGTAAGTCAGGATACGTGTAATTATAGGACATTAGACTGTAGAATAACGGCTTCACCCTTTATCCTACATAGGATATAAAGATATTTAATTGAATTTGATACAGTGGTTGAATTGTGACAGTGTTTAATCTTTTCATTATCTCTCGATAATGATGCTCCATAGGAAATTAACCCTACCTATAATTGATGTAGATTAATACACTGCTAAAGTGACAGAATAAGTTGTTTATTCTCTTAGAAAATAACTTATTGCACAAAAGTTCGTTTGTGCAACAACACCATTAAGAGTGATTAATATGAAAATTGGTTATGCTCGGGTATCGAAATCGGATGGCAGTCAAGTACTCGATTTACAAATAGATGCACTTATAGAAACAGGAGTCACTCAAGATAATATTTATGAAGATCACGCATCCGGAAAAAAAGATAATCGTCCTGGTCTCGAATCTTGTTTAAAAGCACTCAGAAAAGGCGACACTTTAATCGTATGGAAATTAGACCGGATGGGGAGAGATCTACGGCATCTGGTTAACACAGTACAAGAGTTATCAGATCGTGAAATTAGTTTTAAGGTGATCAGTGGACAAGGTGCGAACATAGATACAACGAGTGCAGCAGGTAAATTGGTTTTTGGTATTTTTGCAGCACTTGCCGAGTTTGAAAGAGAGTTAATTCGTGAGCGTACAATGGCAGGTTTAAAAGCTGCCAGAGCTAGAGGCAAAAAAGGAGGGCGTAAATTTCAGTTAAGCAAATCACAGGTAAGGTTGGCACAAGCGTCTATGATACACCGAGATACCAATGTTAGCGAGTTGTGTAAAGAACTGGGGGTATCAAGGCAGACATTGTATCGATACGTTAACCCAAAAGGTGAACTTAGGAATTATGGTAAACAGGTTCTTAAACAAGAAATATAGCGTATATTTTATCCGTCGATACTGAGTTTGCAGCTGCAGACCCTCATGAAAATATTTAATTCAATAAACAATCGTCCTATCCCTGTTATACCAAGGATTATAGCCATTTTGGTATAGGTCAATGACCTATACTGCACGTATTCCGACTTACCCCGTACTTACCGCTCTATTCTGTTAAATTGTATCCAAAAGCGGTCCTCTTTACTTCATGTTTCACATCGAAATTTAATCTTATTTAATGTCGTAAAATTTAGCTTACAAGATACCGGATTAAATGTCAGCACTTGATCTAACGGCTAACATTGAACCGGTATATGCAATTAATAACAGATCAATCACACAACACTTGAAGAGAAACAATGAATAAAAATAACAAAGAACAAAAACCGACTAATAACTGTTTAAATTTAAATAAGAATTTGGACCCTTTATAACTAAATGAACCTTCTTCAAATTTATTATCGTCACTTTCTATCGCTTTAGTAACAGACGCGTGAGAGAGCAAATATTGGAGGTAATCTACTATAACGGTTAAAACAGCAAAAAATCCGACCGTACCTACTAAAACAGGATGATTTTGAGTTAAACTTTTAGCGAAATCACCACTACCATTAAATATAGCGTAAACAGCCGTAATAATGCCAAAAGCAATGATTCTACATATTTGACTTATTTGGTTAGTAACAACAGTATAATGTGCAATGATTTTATCCCTTCGAGCGGTTTCTTCAACCTTTTCCATGTTAGAACTTCCTTCTTCATGTTCATCAATATTACCGGACTGATTTTCAGCCCCATTATTAAATTTAGTGTTCATATCACTACCTACTATTCATGCATAAGCAAAGTTATTTATTTATACTTGGTGGTGGTACATCACCATTTGCGTCTACGGTTATAGTCAAGGGATGCTCAGGACCAAGGACTTTTTCAAAGATATCTATGGACCGCTGATACAACGGCAGGGCTCGGTCAGTGTCGCCCGTAGACTCATACAACAAGGCCAGATTATTCAGTGAGGTTGCTACGTCTGGATGCTCAGCACCAAGGACTTTTTCAAAGATATCGAGTGACCGCAGGTACAACGGCAGGGCCCGGTCATAAATTCCCCTAGACTCATACAACGCGGCCAGATT
>JABSOI010000217.1 GCA_013216015.1 Alteromonadaceae bacterium
CAATAAAACCTGCATTTTGAATGATTACGGGTATATTACATGCCAATATAAAACAACCTTGTTACTTCATCTTGCGTCATAAAATAACGGTGGGTGGCACCTTAAAACTAATTAAAGTTGCCGCCAAATTAAAGTTGCCGCCCATTTTAAAATGCGGCAGCAAGCTACCGAGTGTTTTTATTCGACTTACTAGTTGCGGAACCCAATATACCTGTTAAACGATCAATCATTTAAAACTATAACCACTATCAGTTGGTGCGCCACTACCTCCATTATTACTACCTCCCCAAGCGGTAATCGAGCCATCAGCTTTCATCGCTGCAAAGGCACGAGAAGTAGAGTAAATCTGCGTATAACCACTGTCTGTCGGTGCGCCACTACCACCATAACGACTACCTCCCCAAGCGGTAATCGAGCCATCAGCTTTCATCGCTGCAAAGGCATAAAAATTAGGGTAAGCTGATGCATTATGAAAACCACCATAATTATCAAACGCAGCAGAAAAATCAATATAGGTCCCGTCTAACAAAATAAGTATATTCGCTGATAGGCCATAAAAATCACTCAACAATATTTGTTGCCCGGCGGCTTTATCCGCATATTCACTATATGCACTTAATTTATAAGGCATTATTCCATCATATTCTGTCGCAAGATCATTGAGAGAAATAGGACCACTTTGTTGCAAAGCCATAACCGACCCCTTGTTATTATCACTTTTGATAAAAAAAACGTAACCTATCCACAGGATAGTCAACCAAATATCAGCAACTTTTATTCAAATTAAATTTATATAAAAATTTTATTGTTTTAAAGCAGCAATTTCATTTTGCAAAGTATTTACTTTTACACTCAACTCTTTAATGCTTTCAACCAGCAAACCCACCATATTTCCATAAGCAACTGATAATAAATCATTTTCAGTTTTCACCGCTTCAGGTAATACCTTTTGAACTTCTTGTGCAATAACTCCTGTATACCTTTTACCATCGTTTAAATCGCTTCTGGTAAAAGTTACACCATTCAACTGGCCAACTTTATTCAGAGCATTGGTAATATTTTCGATATTACTTTTTAAGCGAAGGTCAGAAAAAGCGGTGATATCGGCTGTGGCGGTAATAGTACCTGTTACCTCAAGATTTCCACTTAACGACCCACCGCTAAGAGACAAAAACATTGTACTTGTTTCAGCCTTAGTGTAGCGATCTTCAGATTCCTGTTGCCGGGTTGAAATTTCACCATTAAGACTGGTTTCTATTTCAGCATCTTTATTAGCTCGTGTCGTGGCTTCAAATGATTGGGCGTTTTCGATAGCCAAACTTCGATCATTATTACTCAATACATAATTGGCAAAAGCAGTATCATTTTCAGTATCTACCGAATTTATTAAGGTGACAATTTCAGTAAAAGAATCTTTGTCTGCATTACTGGCAAGCAAAATATTGTCTATTCTCAACTTTTCGATATCAACTTTTGTCTCCATTTCAGCATTAACTCTGCTTTCAACGTTCGT
Source organism: Alteromonadaceae bacterium (assembly GCA_013216015.1). Taxonomy (GTDB): domain Bacteria; phylum Pseudomonadota; class Gammaproteobacteria; order Enterobacterales; family Alteromonadaceae; genus JABSOI01. Next base: position 1,514 of record JABSOI010000217.1, read on the forward strand.
TAGCTGGTTTTTCAACAATGCTGCATCGACGACCTTATAAATAACACCGTCTAATACATTTTGCGTCGAGGCAAAATCCACCGAAAGACTATTGTTTTCTTGTAAAAGCCCTTCAGTTGTATAAAGTAAATTAGCGGTGTGCTGCCATACATATTCAACAGGCATATTCGTTATTTCGTAACGCCCTTTAAGCACGAAAACCTTATTGGCATGTTTTGAACCACCATCAATTTTAATAACAAGACCTTGTATCAGGTTATCCTCAGTAAAAACTACTGACGCTTCTAACGTTAGTTCGTTTCCTTGTTTTTTGACTTTCCAGATCCGGTTTTTATTTTTATCAGTTTGAGCGGTAAGTAATATATATTCATTATTGTTAAGCGTTATCCCATCAATAGAACTGGGTAGATTGGAAAAATCAATTTCTGAATCTGTTTGAGCACAACTAACTGACATAGTTACAAACTCAGAGCAAGCTAGTGCTTCAATTTTTTGCTCCAACCATTGGCTCTGCTCAGCCGTAGTTATTTTTGTGGTATCGCCATTTCGAATATCCTGTAAATTTGCTAAGGGTAATTTATCAAAAGGAATTACAGTACTTAACTGAGCCGGATTTAACTCGGTTAAACTTGCTCCATTTCCACTAAAAGTTTTACCTGAAATGGTAGCGGGTAAAAATTCATTTTTCAGGATACCCGTTGTAATTTTATCAGCATTTAACTCGGTTAAACCTGCACCATCACCTGATAAAGTTCCAGATACATTAGTAACTGAAATATCTGCAGGCAAACGGTCATTATTAATCGTACCTGTGGTTATTTCGTCAGCATTCAATGCCGTTAAACCTGCGCCATTACCAGATAAATTAGTAACAGAGATACTTGCCGGTAAACGAGCGTTTTTAAGTGTTCCTTTTGTGATATTAGTCGCATTTAAAGTTGTTAAACCTTCACCATTTCCTGTGACGTTGCCTGATAAACTAGTGACCGATATATCTGTTGGCAAACGAGCATTATCCAGCGTACCTGTGGTTATTTCATCCGCATTTAACGCGGTTAAACCTGAGCCGTCAGCGATTACTTTGTTTACCGTGATATCGGCTGTGGCGGTAATAGTACCTGTTACCTCAAGATTTCCACTTAACGACCCACCGCTAAGAGACAAAAA
>JABSOI010000218.1 GCA_013216015.1 Alteromonadaceae bacterium
ATAGTGCGAAAGCGCATCTAAAACACCACTGTAACTAATTGATATTTAATATAAATAAATTTCACCGAGAATTGCTGCCCATCTACACTGAGCTACCCCATCATGCCCTGAGGCGTTCAGTCAAATATTTTGATGATTTTTACTTACTTTGCATTATTCTCTTGACTGACACTAAAATTTGGTCTAGCAACTGTATTTAAGCGTCTCTTTTGGTATAGATGACATACCATTTTTGTTCATATTTAACCCTTTAACATAAATTCAATCACACGCGAAAACTTTAGCTAATTATCATGATTCGGTCGATTAATTAGGTTTAGATAAGCTCCGCCACTTCAGTCCCCTTTTAAGCTGAAGTGTGAATTTTCCATTATCATGCTCTTATACATACGACAAAGAGAACATTTTCTTTTATGAACGATTAATTGATATTTTGCTTAACTCAAGGAGAAGTTTTTATCACCAAATCTATTGATTTATCCTCTAAGGGAGCAATCAAATTCATAGGAATAACTTTAGATATTTTTTACATAGGGTGCTTTTGAATGCGTCGGAAAAACTTTTGATTGCGTATAAGTTGACAATACTTATTAAAAAATAATTTACATATAAAACATATTTATAACTTAAACACTTATTTTAATTAATATTACCCATCACAACCAACAAAATATTTACATCATCAAAATTAATTAGTACTACGTCTGATATGAAAATTTAGACTGTGATAATTATTAAACAGTAAATGACTGATTAATATTGAACTACCCCACCCTAAGAGTTTTAGCAGAAAATGAATTTATCTTAATAATTGAATCATTCTTATAAATCAACCCCCGTAAGATTTTTAGATCGACTCCCAAACAACTTCTCCCCCAAGTTTTTCATAAACCCTTTTCTGGCATCTTTCGTCGGGCTATTTTTACTAATCAGCATTTTACTAGACGAAACTTTTTTACTAACATCTAAAGCATTTAACTTAGTCCCTGTAACTCGTTCAAGTTGCTCTTTCACCGCTTTTTTATTATCAACATAAGCAGTGAACTTGTTTTTAGTTTTATTCAGTACCGTGAAAAAACTCTTTTGATTCAACAGCCTTTTTTGATAGCTTTCAATCACTCCCATAATATTCTTTACATTCTTCACGCCCTGCGCAGAGTAATAAGTTTCAACATAAGCATAGTCAAAGTGTTTATTCTTGAAATCTGACATATCGATAATGTGCTCAGAACCATTTGTTAATTTGATCGTAAGCGTTTCGTTATCTGTTGAAACGACTTTACCAACTGTTCCGCTGTTTACTTTATTCTGAGCATTATTCTGAGCATTTTTCTCATTAAAGCGAATTGAATCACCTTTGTTAATTTCACGGTCACGTTTAATGTAAACAGAAACTCCACGCTCTGTTGCCCCTGCAATTTTTGAGGGGCACCAATTAAATGTTGAGCCATCTTCTTTTTCTAAAAGAACCGTGTCATGAGTGGTTGATAGCACCTGACAATATTGATCTTTTTTTATATCTATTGATTTAAAGTTACTGTTAAATCGAACAAACATTCCTTTTTCATAGAATACCGACAATGCTCGCTGTTCTTTTGAGAATGATTGTTTTGAAAGAATTGAGGTTTGAATACCCTGCTCAGAGATTGCACCTTCATGTTTTAACCCTTCACGTAAAATTAAGGTTAGTGTGTCCTTACTTTTGTTATTGGGTACAACTAGCATGTGATCTTTACGTTCTTCTGTTGATAACATTAGATAATCGTTGGCGACAGTTTCTAACCTTTGGGTTTCGTCGGGAATTTCTTTCGACTCTTGAGATAGCTTGTCCATTGCTTTACCCGCGAATCCTTTGAATGCATCATGCCATGCAAGTTGAGTATTACCCGCCCTACCCTTTTTTATTTGATACAAATTATTTGATACAAATTATTTGATGGTAAACCGTTATCAAGGAGCAATTTAAATGGCATGCCTTGCCCAACAGAAGCGGAATTAAGCCGGACACCCACCTCAATATATTTAAATTAAGTATTGTTTCTTAACGCATTCTCTTCTTTATTTTTAACGGTGGGTGTCCGGATTAGTACGGATTAGTAGTATTTATTTATAACGGTGGGTGTCCGGATAAATTGGCTGGTGTCCGGATAAATTGGCTAATCGATTCTACTAAGCTTACAAAATCAAAGGATAAACTTAAAAAATTTAGCACTTATATCGACAATAACTTAACTCGAATTGTTGATTATCGCGCTAGGAAAGTGAAGGGTTTGGTATTTACCAGCAACTTAGCCGAGTCGACAGTAGAAAGTTTAATAAATCAACGATGTAAAGGACAACAACATATGCGTTGGTCAAGAGAAGGTCTGGATCCTATTTTACAGCTACGAGCGAAAATACATACAAATGATTGGAATGATAAATGGAAGTCCGTCGTACTAAATAGCGTACAATAAAACTATTACTGTGACGCTTCCTTACCCATATGTGTCACATAACCGTTTTTGCCTTTATGTCTAGCACCACTGTCATCTACCGTGATGTAATCCGCTTGGGTTAAAGCCACTTCAAGCAAGGCATCTTTTTCGTCATGAAATCTAGTTTTATTGTCTGAAAGTAATCGGTTTAACTGGCCCGAAGACATCTTTATACCCCATTCCCGTA
>JABSOI010000021.1 GCA_013216015.1 Alteromonadaceae bacterium
AACATACTCATAAGAGGTGTTACACCAATTCCTCCACTAATTAAAACTATAGGTTTTTCAGTTTCTTTTAAAGTAAATTCTCCAGAGGGCATTCCTAACTCTAAAATATCTCCTTCATTAATTTTATTATGCAAATAGTTAAATTCAACTCTGCTAATTATATAAATACTTTACACATTGATAATCGAAAGCACCATAGTCTACAGTTGTTATTAATGCATCATTATAAGTATCTTGTACGGCATCACTTTTATATAGCTCTATAAGATTAAGCCTATTTTTATTAGATAATTTATCCCACCATAAGGGAGAAATATATACATTTTCTATTCGAGAGATAATCAACATTAATAATGAATCAGGTATAGAATGAGAATTCATCAAAGTTCCAATTAGTTGTTGATTGCTAATCTTATGTTCAGTTAACCAAGACAAAATAATATACCCTTTACCATCACTAGAAAATGAATTAATGCAGAGATAATCTGGAATGCACTTAGGATCTTGAGATATCTCTTGGATTAGTGAGCCATCAAAACCCAAATTAACACCTCCAATAGCACTTGCCATTACTCTAGGAGGACTATCTAATTCGATAATAAGGTGCTCTAAATTGTCATATTCCTTTGAAATAAACATCTTATCTAGGGAGGCTTTCATATATTTCAAGTCACTTATTGTTAAATCATTATTTCCATTAAGGTATTGATAACGTTCTTGAATATACTTTTGTTGATCTAAATCTTTTCCTCTATCCATCTCTTTTATTAAACCAAAAGTACCTTTAACGCTTTCTTTTATAAAAAGTTCACGGGAAAGTGTGCGGAACATAATAAGAAAGCAATGATAACTTGAAGAATCAAAAGGTTGATCTTCAAAAGGGGAAAATAACTCTTTATCGTGTTTCCCACAAAAACCATTAAATATAGATGCTTTATTAATCCCAACCTTTATCGGTTCCAAATTTGTATTGGATTTACTTCTTTGGGCCATGAAGAAAGACAGTACATGACCATCAACTGCAATTTCTTTCAAAGAAGAACTTTTTGATATGGAATGGGCCTTAACTATCTTTTTTGAGCATTTATCATGAAGAATTGAAGGAGCACTACACTTTTTATCAGTATTAAAACGATTCAACTCCTTATGTAGCACTGAGCTTTGTAACGGTGTTTGTTGTGCTCTATTTAAATGACAATGCTTGTATTTAATATTAGAACCACACCAGCAAAGTTTATTTCGCCCTAATTTCACTCTATCTCCTTCTAGCATAAACAGCTTAATAATTTATAAGACTCTACAATAATATAATAAAAAAGCATTAGAAAATATATGGGAGATATCTTAACTCTAACGTCAGCAATGCGAACTTAACGGTCTAAAAAACAATATAGAAACCCTTCAAAAAAGTACCCGTTCAAACATAATTGTTCACACTCTAAACAAGCAATATCGACAAAATAACCACTACTGTATAATGGTCCCGAAGTGGTCCCGATGTGGTCCGCATTTAATGAACCTAAACCTAAAACCAGCTTATCACCCACACAACAAGCTGATTTAATTTAATTTATTTCACTAACGCCCCGGCAATTTCTTCCACGACACAGTATCCCGAACATAAACAGGCTGAGCATGTTCAGCAGAAACCGACAAACCTTGTTCAAACCCATCCACCCCAATAACTAACATAGCTTCTGCCGTTGGAAACAAAACATCTGGTGAACCTTCATTATTTTTCAGATTATATAACACTTCAGCATATGCATCCCAGCCAGTCCCTACCCCGTAAGCGCTTTGGGTGTATTTGGCATAATGTTCTGCAACAACCGCTGGCGGTAATACCGCTTCAGGCAGTTTTTCTTCCATAATACCTTTATCAGTAAGTTCATAATATCCGGTATAAACTTCTGACATTCGCGCGTCTATCGCGGCAATTACTTTTTCTTTTTTATGTTTAATAAAGGCTAGTTGCGCCATAGCTTGCAGGGTTGAAACACCTACTACGGGTAAATCTGCTGCAAAGGCGAGTCCTTGAGCAACCCCAATTCCTATACGAACGCCGGTGAAACTGCCAGGGCCCCGGCCATAAATCAAACCATCTAACTTATTAAGTTTACATCCGGCTTCATTCAACACCTGATCAACCATAGGCAATAATTGTAAACTATGGGATTGCGGACAAAGTTCGTAACGACTGTAAACTTTACCATTAAATTGTAGAGCCACTGAGCAGGCTTCCGTTGAGGCATCTATGGCCAAATAGTTCACGTTTTGGTTCACGTTTTGGTTCAAGTTATAGCTCTCTTTTATTTGTATCACTAACATTAATCTGTTTTAAAAACCTAACCGCTTGATCTAAATCACGACTACGTTGCATATTCGGTAAACTCTTTAAAAATACTTCTCCGTACGGTCGATTTACCAGACGATCGTCACAAATAACTAACACGCCTTTATCACTTACATCACGTATTAAACGACCAACCCCTTGTTTTAGGGCGATCACTGCTTGTGGTAGCTGAATTTCAGTAAAAGGATCTCCCCCCTGACGTTTTACATCTTCACTACGTGCCTGTAGTAAAGGATCATCTGGTGATGCAAAAGGTAGTTTGTCTATAATAACACAGGTCAGTTTATGCCCTCTAACGTCAACACCTTCCCAAAAGCTTGCTGTAGCCAGCAAAACCGCATCAGGGCGTTCTACAAATTCAGACAATAGTTTATGTTTACCCATTTGTCCTTGTATCAATAAAGGGTTATCGACATCTTCAGCCAACAGCTCTGCCACCTGATTCATCATTCTGTAACTGGTAAAAAGCATAAAACATGCACCTTTACTCGCTTCAATCAAAGGTTTAGCCAAATTCACCAATGCCGCAGCTCTGCCTTTGTCATTCGCAGCAGGTAAATAACGGGGCACCACAAGTTGAGATTGCAGTTGATAATCAAAAGGACTATCAAGCAGTAATTGTGCTGAATTTTCAAGGCCTAACTGCTGTGAAAAATGTTTAAACTGTTCATTTACCGCTAAAGTTGCCGAGGTAAAAATCCAGCCGGCATTTGAGCTTGCTACATAAGCGCTGAATTTTTCAGACACACTTAATGGTGTTTGATGTAAAACTACATGCCGACGAGTTGTTTCATACCAAAAACTCATACCAAAGGCTTCTGTATTAACCATAACGTCATATTTTGATAATAAAGTTACCGCACGGTCAAAACAATTATCGATAGCCTCGTTACGCGAAATACATAGTTTTATCACCTGATATAAAAAATCGAGATCAGTTTTAATCGCCAGAAATGCTTGACTAAATTGTTGCTGCTTACATTTTTCCCGCCAATTACCCCGCTCTGGATCATGTTTAAACAACAATCGAAATTCTTGACTGGTTCTTTGCAATTTTTCAGCTGCTTTACCCAGTTGTTTTACATCGGTTAACGTGGTGCGATATTCTTTTAACACATCACTGCATAAATCTAATAACTGCCTTGTTGAAAACGCTTCACCAAAATATTCGCTGGCAATATCAGCTATTTGATGGGCTTCATCAAAGATAACCACGTCAGCGCGAGGGATCAGTTCACCAAAGCCCGTATCTTTAAGTGCCATGTCAGCAAAAAACAAATGATGGTTTACCACAATGACGTCTGCTTCAATCGCCTTTTTTCGAGCATCAATTAAATAGCAGTCACTGTAATTAGGGCAATCTTTTGCCAGGCAATTATCCAGCGTGCTTGTTATATAAGGAAAAACACTGGAACCTTCAGCAACATTAACCAACTCACCAATATCTCCGGTTGTAGTACTAACCGCCCACTTTTGAACATTCACAAAATCACTCAGAGACATCGCATCTAACTGTCCGCGCGAATGCTTATATTGGTCAAGCCGGTACACGCACAAATAATTAGCACGGCCTTTAAGCAAAGCAATTTTGGCATTGGTTGCTAAAGCTTTTCGAATAAGTGGAATATCTTTATGAAATAACTGCTCTTGCAAGTTTTTAGTTCCGGTTGAAACAATTACTTTTTTATCGGCCAGTAATGCCGGAATTAAATATGCAAAAGTTTTTCCGGTACCTGTGCCCGCTTCTACAATAAGGCACGATTGTTTTTCAATCGCCGTTGCAACTTCAACCGCCATATCAATTTGTGGTTGTCTTGGTGAGTAACCTTCAATGATTTTCGCTAAAAATCCAGATGAGGAGAATGCTTGTTCTACAGGGGTCATGCTTTAACTTTTTTATAGTATTTTTATAATATACACCCGTGCTGTTTGAAAATTGTGGTTCAACGCACAGGGAATAATTTATTCAGGAAATGTGTGCATTATAATATTGAATTGAGGCAATATGCTCGAATTAAATGAAATTAATACGTTACAAAGAATCTTTTACTGTGAAACTATGACAAAGAAAGAATTACAAAGAACGAATAATAAAGTGCGAAAGAATTAAACAAAAATATCTAAATGTGGTGGCTTCTCTTCATCGTCTACATTATTTTTTTTATGAGCTTTTGCATCAGTCTCTGCATAAAACCCAGCCCCAGTCTCTGAATAAGATGCGGTTTTCGTGTTTTGAAAATTCTTTTGTTCTTCATCAAGACTTTGTTTAGACAGGTGTTTAGACAAGTGCTTAGGTAAGTTATCTTCAGCATGCTTATTTTTACCTCTGTGCTTAAAATAGTACTCATGATTTTCCAAATGATCATGATCTTCTTTTAATTTACCTATCCCCGCTTCCTTGATCAAAGCCTTAACCTTAAGATCTGCCTTCTTAACAGGCGTTTGAACAACACGCGTTAGTTGTGTAGTGAATATGTCCATACGTTTACCAAATTAAAATTTAGTTTAAAATAAAATGCGTTATCAATTCCAATTCCAATAATTAATTGAGTCAAAAATTAAAAAACTAATAACTTAGACCATTATCTTATAAAAACATTTAAAATTTATACTTGCTACAAACCAATTTTACCATTAATGTAAATGGTGTATAAGAATATTAAGTAATCAAGTTTGTTTGCATGCATATTAAAACGCATATAAGTTACTTGGTTACAAAAATAATAACTGTTCAAACAGTAAAAATAAATTAACAGTCAAACAAATTAAACAACGAGCAAATAATGAATATAAACCTGAAAACTATCCATCATCACCATCATACGAATTAGCCACTCAGGTTTATTCGCTGGGGGGCAACTGACCTTTCAGCGGTAAGCGAAACAAAATACTTAGTTTCTAAACCCCCGAAAGAGTCTTATCTCTCGGGGGTTTTTTACGTTTTAAGCGTAAAAAAATTAACTTAAGTTAATTAATTAATTAAAATTTTAACTTTTATTTGTACTTTAATAAAAGAAACACAAAAATAAGGGATCAGATCATGAACACAGAACCTCGCTTACGCATTGCAATGCAAAAAACTGGCAGATTAAGTGACGATACACAAAGTCTCCTGAAACGTTGTGGCTTAAAACTTAATGTTTCAGATCGCCGTTTACTCGCCCATGTCAGCAACATGCCAATTGATATTATGAGAGTTCGCAGCAGCGATATTCCGGGTTTAGTCATGGACGGTGTTTGTGATTTAGGCATAGTTGGCGACAATACCCTTCAAGAAACAGCGCTTGAACGCGCTTTAATGGGACAAAAATCTGAATACATTCGCACTATCGGCCTGAATTTCGGTGGTTGTCATTTATCAATTGCCATGCCTGAAGAATTTAACTACCAAGGTTTACAAAGTTTAAATGGCTTACGTTTCGCCACTACTTACCCACAATTACTTAATCGTTTTGCCCGTGAAAATGGTATCAATGTTGATTTTTGTTTATTAAAAGGCTCAGTAGAAGTTGCACCAAGGGTTGGGCTTTCAGACGGTATTTGCGACTTAGTTTCAACTGGCGCAACATTAGAAGCAAATGGCTTAAAAGAAGTAGAAGTTATTTTCAAATCCAAGGCATCTCTTATTCAAACATCAACCGCACTGCCGCCAGAGAAACAAAAAATTCTTGATACTTTATTACCGCGTATTAAAGGGGTGATGAAAGCAAAAGAAAGCAAATACATCATGCTACATGCTCCTAAAGATAAAGTTGAAGAAGTAAGTGCATTAATGCCGGGTAAAGAAACACCAACAATATTACCCCTGGCGGGTCGTGACGATCTTGTTGCTATTCATGTTGTGGCTACCGAAACATTTTTTTGGGAAACCATGGAGCAATTAAAATCTCTGGGTTGTAATTCTATCCTGGTCATGCCAATTGAAAAAATGATGGGCTGATCCAATGAAACAACAAATGATAATATTAATGGAAACGAACAGATGATCACTTGGCAAAACCTGTCTGCCCAAGAGCAGAAAAATGCTTTAGCACGCCCCGCTATAGCCGATAACGCTTTGTTATCAACACAGGTCACCAATATTCTGGCGCAAGTAAAAAGTCAGGGTGATCAGGCGTTATATAATTTAACCGAAAAGTTCGACGGCATTGCTTTGTCAACACTGGAAGTTAGCAATGAACAAATTCAAGCGGCCAAAAAATCATTAACTGCTAAAAGATTAAAGGCGATTGAAACCGCCTATAGTCAAATAAAATGTTTTCACGATGCTCAAAAACCTCAAGACATTGAAGTGGAAACTCGACCGGGCGTACGTTGTGTTTTAAAAACTGAAGCCATTGAAAGTGTCGGTTTATATATTCCTGCAGGAAGTGCACCATTACCATCAACGGTATTAATGTTAGGAGTACCGGCACAAATAGCAAAATGCTCTCGAACAGTATTGGTTTGCCCGCCGGATAAAAATGGTCAATTGGCTAATGAAATTCTTGTGGCAGCTGATCTTTGTGGTATCACTGAAATATACAGTGTAGGTGGCGCTCAGGCAATTGCTGCCCTCGCCTATGGTACAGAATCTATTGCAGCGGTTAACAAAGTATTTGGTCCTGGCAACCGTTATGTCACTGAAGCAAAAAAACAACTATCCCAACAAGTCGCAGGTTTCGCCATTGACATGCCCGCAGGCCCTTCAGAACTATTAATCATTGGTGATAAAACTGGCAATCCGGCTTTTATTGCCGCCGATTTATTATCTCAGGCAGAGCACGGTAGTGATAGCCAGGTGATATTACTTTCAAACAGCAAAACGTTAATCAATGAAGTTGATGCACAATTAACACAACAATTAGCCCTGTTATCTCGCAAAGACATTGCTGCAAAGGCCCTGCAACAAAGTCGATTGATTTTAACCATTGATTTAGCCCAAGCGGTTGCAGTGTCTAACTTATATGGACCAGAGCACTTAATTATACAAACCGAAAATCCACATAATTTATTAAGCTCACTGAGAAATGCCGGTTCCATTTTTGTTGGCAAATATACGCCTGAATCAGCTGGAGATTATGCAAGTGGCACCAATCATGTGCTACCAACTTATGGTTATTCTAAAGTGATCAGCAGTTTATCATTGGCCGATTTTTCCCGTCGTTATACCGTTCAGGAATTAACGCGTGATGGTTTAGCCAGTTTAGCGGAATGTATTATTGAATTAACCGATGCTGAAGGCTTAGATGCTCATCAACGTGCAGTTACTATTCGGTTAGAAGATGCCTGAACAATCAATGAGAAAAAATTATGACCAATCTTACTCTAGCTGACAAAGCTTTAGCTGACAAAGCTTTAGCTGACAAAACTCTAGCAGACAAAAGTTCAGCTGACAAAACTTTAGCAGACAAACTTGCCCGAACAGAGCTTATAAACATGGTGCCATATCAATCTGCCCGCCGTTTAAACCCTGCATCGAATAATAATACCGATAAAGAAAACCAATCTGCTATCTGGCTAAACGCAAATGAAGCTTCCGGACCGGGTTTATATCAACTAAAGGGCAATTGCATTAATCGCTATCCTGATTTTCAACCAGACAATTTATTAACGTCATACAGCAATTATTGCCAACAACTTAAAAGCAATATATTAGCCACCCGTGGAGCTGATGAAGGTATTGAGCTCTTGATAAGAACTTTTTGTCAAGCTTATCAAGACAACATTTTAATTTGTCCCCCTACTTATGGTATGTACGCTATCAGCGCTGAAAACCATGGCGCGGGCATCATAAAAGTTCCACTCATTTCTGAGGCGCTTTCCTCTGCACCAGTTAGCAGCAAAGCGGAAAATAAAAATATTAGCAATGCTTTAGATATAAACGAACTAAGCAAACAAGCATCCCAGACAGAGAAAAATAAAATAAAAGTTGTTTTTTTATGCTCACCGGGAAACCCTACAGGAAATTTATTACCACAAGAACAAATCAGAAAAACCATTGAATTGTTTAAAGATAAAGCTATTGTAGTCGTTGATGAAGCCTATATTGAATTTAGCAGCAGTAAAACTGTCGTAAACTGGCTGGAAGAATTCGACAACCTAGTCGTTCTGCGCACTTTATCTAAAGCATTTGCTTTAGCTGGTTTAAGATGTGGCTTTACCTTAGCAAATCCCGACATTATTACTATGATGAGTAAAGTTATTGCCCCATATCCAATTTCGGCACCCGTGGCAGATATAGCCAGTAACGCTTTATCATCGGGTGAAATAATGCAAATGAACATTAGGGTTAAAGAAAGTGTTTTATTACGGGAACAACTCAGTTTATGGCTTAACGAACAGTTCTGGTGTGAAAAAATTTATCACAGCGATGCCAACTTTGTTTTGTTTAAAACAAGCCAAAAAGATCTAATTTTTGATGGGTTAAAAAATCAAGGCATATTAATTCGTGATCAGTCAAAGCAATTGCAATTAGAAAACTGCTTACGGATCAGCATAGGCAGCGAGCGGGAATTAAACTTACTTAAACAACTTATAACTCAAATTACCGAGCAAGCGGCTGATTCAGTTAATGCTGCAGATACAAGACAAGGGAAATAACATGGCACAAGAAAATATCTTATTCATCGATCGTGACGGTACTCTTATCGAAGAGCCCGTCATCGACAAACAAGTTGATAGTTTAGAAAAGCTGGTTTTTGAAGCTAACGTTATCCCTGCTTTACTCACTCTGCAGAAAAAAGGCTTTAAACTGGTAATGGTTTCAAATCAAGATGGCTTAGGAACCCAAAGCTACCCGCAAGCAGATTTTGATTTACCTCATAACAAAATGATGGATCTGTTTTCATCACAAGGCATCAGGTTTGAAGACGTTTTATTATGCCCGCATTTTCCTGCTGACAATTGTAGTTGTCGTAAACCTAATCTAGGCCTAGTAAGTGACTACTTACAACAAGGCAAAGTTAATTTTGCCAATTCTTATGTTATTGGTGACCGTGACACAGATATTCAATTAGCAGCGAATATGGGGATTACCGGTATTAAATATGATGTAAAATCACTTAACTGGGATAAAATAACCGAACAATTATTAGACTCGTTAGCAAATCCCCGCAAAGCAACCGTAACCAGAACCACCAAAGAAACAGATATAAAGGTTACCGTTAATTTAGATAAAACAGGTGGTAACATTATTGATACCGGGCTGGGATTTTTCGACCACATGCTGGACCAAATAGCGACTCATGGGGGTTTCCAGCTGCAATGTACTGTTGATGGTGACTATCATATTGATGAACACCACAGCGTTGAAGATACCGCATTGGCACTTGGACAGGCACTTAAACAAGCGCTTGGCGATAAACGTGGCATAGGACGATTTGGTTTTGTACTACCTATGGATGAATGCAGGGCTGAATGCGCCATTGATTTATCGGGTCGACCATGGCTTGAATTTGATGCCGCCTTTACTGCTGATAATGTTGGCAAGATGTCTACCCAAATGGTCGGTCATTTTTTCCGTTCTCTGGCAGATGCAATGGCAATTACCTTACATTTGTCAACCAGCAAAGGTAACTGTCATCATCAGGTTGAAAGTCTGTTTAAAGTATTTGGTCGTGCATTAGGCCAAGCCATTTTAGTTAAAGGTGATGATTTACCCAGTTCAAAAGGAACACTTTAGTGACAACAGTACAGCAAGCATCTGATCACAAATCTCCTGAGCCAAAAACTCCTGAGCAAAGAGCTCCTAATCAAAAAAATCCTGATCGAAAAAAAGGGAATGTCATTGTTGATACAGGCTGCGCCAATTTATCTTCGGTTAAATTTGCCATTGAGCGATTAGGCTTTGAAGTTACTATTACTGACGATATAAACCTGATCAAAAATGCTGGCAAAGTAATATTACCCGGTGTTGGAACCGCCAGACATGCAATGGCGAATATTAAAGCCAAAGGTTTAGTCGAAACTTTACAAAGTTTAACTCAACCAGTTTTAGGCTTTTGTCTTGGTATGCAGTTAATGGCAGAGTCTTCAACTGAGGGTAAAGAGTCCTCAACCGAGGGTAAAGAGTCCTCAACTGAAGGTAAAGAGTCCTCAACTGAAGGTAAAGAGTCCTCAACTGAAGGTAAACAGTCTTCAACTGAAGGTAAAGAGTCTTCAACTGAAGGAAAAGAGTCCTCAGCTAAAGGTAAACAGTCTTCAACTGAGGGTAAAAAATCTTCAACTGAAGGTAAACAACCTTCAACTAAAGTACCCTGCCTAGCCATGATCCCAACTGAAGTATCACCATTAGACGCAAAAGAAAATCATTTGCCACATATGGGCTGGAATACGTTAACCTCTGTAAGTGACCATCCTGTATTTACAGGGATCAACATCGGCGATTACTTCTATTTTGTCCACAGCTTTGCCGCACCAATAAGCGAATACACAATAGCAAGTTGTGACTACGGCACCCAATTTTCAGCGGCTATTGCCAAAGATAACTTTATCGGTTGTCAATTTCATCCCGAACGTTCGGGCGCATTAGGCAGTAAAATAATTCAAAATTTCCTGGAGATGTAAACACAATGATGATCCCAGCAATCGATTTAATTGATGGTCAAGTGGTTCGCCTTTATCAAGGTGACTATCAACAAAAAACTAATTATGACTATACCCCACAAGAACGTCAGCTTGTTTATGCTAATGCAGGGGCATCCGTTATGCACTTTGTTGATCTTGATGGCGCAAAAGACAGTACTAAAAGGCAGTTAACTACGCTTAAAACTGTAGTAGATCACCCAACAATGATCATTCAGGTTGGCGGTGGTATTCGTAACGAAGAAGACGTTAAACAACTTTTAAATTTAGGTGCCGACCGAGTCGTTATCGGCAGTCTGGCAATTAAACAACCTGAACTTGTTACAAAGTGGTTAGCGACTTATGGTAATGAAAAAATAGTGCTGGCCTTAGATATACGAATTGACGAAAATGGCAACAAGCAATTACCTACCCACGGTTGGATAACAGACAGTGGCGTTACATTAGAAGCACTACTTGAACAATATCAAAATGCAGGTATAAAGCATGTTTTATGCACTGACATCAGCAAAGACGGTACTTTAACCGGCACTAACGTTGAACTTTATCAGGAACTTTGTGCCAAGTATCCTCAAATACATTGGCAAGCTTCTGGCGGTATTGGCTCTCTGGAAGATATTAAAGCGCTTATACCTACAGGTGTCAGTGGCGTTATATTAGGCCGTTCATTACTTGAAGGTAAATTTACTTTAGAGGAAGCTATCGCATGTTGGCCAAAAGCTTAATAACTTGGACATTAGTAGCAGAGCCCTTAGTAAACATAATTAATGTCATCACCTTAAAAGAGAAATTTACATGTTAGCAAAACGGATAATTCCCTGTTTAGACGTTCGAGATGGCAAAGTCGTTAAAGGCGTACAGTTTCGTAACCACGAAATTATTGGTGATATTGTGCCATTAGCCCAAAAATATGCTGAAGCAGGTGCTGATGAATTAGTATTTTACGATATTACAGCAAGCTCTGATGGTCGGGTTGTTGATAAAAGCTGGGTCAGCCGCATTGCACAAGTCATTGACATCCCTTTTTGTGTCGCCGGCGGCATTAAAAGTGAACAGGATGCGAAAGAAATTCTGATGATGGGTGCCGATAAAATTAGTATCAACTCTCCTGCTCTGCGTGATCCAAAATTAATCGCCCGTTTAGCTGATTATTTTGGTCAACAGTGCGTAGTAGTTGGTATCGATAGTTTTTTTGATAAAGAGTGCGGACAATATCAAGTTTACCAGTTTACCGGTGATGAAGAACGTACCAAAAAAACCCGTTGGACAACCTTTGAATGGATCAAAGAAGTACAACGCCACGGTGCCGGTGAAATAGTATTAAATTGCATGAATCAGGACGGCGTTAGACAAGGATACGATATTGAACAACTGAAACAGGCAAGAGCTGTATGTAACGTGCCTCTTATTGCTTCAGGCGGAGCAGGAACAATGGAACACTTCAAAGACGTATTTCAACAGGCAGATGCTGATGGCGGACTTGCCGCCAGTGTATTCCACAAAGACATTATCCCGATAAATGAACTAAAACAATATTTATCAACGCAAAATGTAGAGATCAGATTATGTTAGTAACCAATGAAAATATAAATGAATTAGCCTGGGATAAAATGGACGATTTGCTACCGGCCATTATTCAGCATCAGGATACTGGCGCGATTCTTATGCAAGGTTACATGAATAAAGACGCATTGAAAGCAACAATCACCACAGAGAAAGCCACCTTCTTCAGTCGTTCAAAGCAAAGATTGTGGGTGAAAGGCGAAACATCAGGAAATTTCCTCAATGTTGGTCAGGTATTGGCAGACTGTGATCAGGATAGCCTGTTAATTGCCTGTCGTCCTGTTGGTCCAAGTTGTCACTTAGGCACAGAGTCTTGCTTTCCTGAACAAAAATTAACGCAGCAAAATTTTTTAAGCCAGTTGGAACAAGTCATAGACAGCCGTAAAAATGATGCGCCTGAAGACAGCTACACCGCATTTTTGCTTGCTAAAGGCACCACCAAAATAGCACAAAAAGTTGGTGAAGAAGGGGTAGAAGTAGCCTTGGCTGCGGTTGCTGAAACAAAAGAAGACTTACTAGGCGAATGCGCTGATTTGTTTTACCACACGTTAGTCTTGCTGCAAGATAAAAATATTGCTTTGGCAGAGGTGATGGAAGTTTTACAAAAGAGACATAAAAAATAAATAATACCAATTGCATTGCCGATGTCTCAGTTGAGTATGGCTGAGACTATACAAACTGTTTTATAACACTTATCGGCTAAAATCATATCATATTTTTTCGTCGAAATTTTACCGCGCAGGATGGGTTAGCCGAAGGTGTAACCCATAAAAACATATATTTATCATATAGCTAACGGCTTAGCGGCCACCAAATGTGATAGGTTACGCCGTTGGCTAACCCATCCTCTTGGGCTATATTTTATACCCGTTACCTTTCAAAATGCGGGAATTTGAGGTGAATTAAAAAGCATAGTTACAAGACGCTGATTCGCCGGATAAGTTATTCTTATTTAAGATTCAGCAACGCAGTAAATATGTTTTTTAAACGAATCAAAACCTGCATTTTGAATGGTGATGGGTATATTTCATAAGATCAATTGCCAATTAGCTAATAAAGTAACAATCAAGCACTGATAAACGTACCTATAAATGCACTAATATTTAATATTGCCAACACCAGTAATACTAGAAGTGTAGAAATAACACCTGTTTGACGCTGTAGAGATGCCCCGGTAGTTTTCCTTAACCCGACAGCATGAAATACACGACCTAAAACAAGGATAATACCAATAAGATGCAACCACAAATCCTCTGCACCATTTAACTCATACACTGCTAATAATATTATTGCCAAAGGGATATATTCAATAAAATTACCATGAGTGCGAATAGCTTTAACCAAAGGCACTTGTTCACCGTCACCAAGACCAACTCGGTATTTAAATCTCAATTTAATAATATTAACTGTTAAACCTAATAATATAATTGTTAATAAACTTGCATAAAATCCGGTTATTACTAAATGCGTTAACATAGGGAGCCTTTTTTATAATTAAACATGCACAATAATTTAACATTATGTAAAAAGAAAAAAAGTGGCAAAAAAGATAAAATAGCTGGCTTTATGTCGATTAACTTATCAATTAACCTATTGATTAATAAATCAGAGAAATAAAAAAACTCGCCGAAGCGAGTTTTTATAAGTAATTTTACAATGAAATTTATTTAGCTAGTTTCTCTACTAATAAACTACTGACTTTATCCACTGGCTGAGTACCATCAATGGTAATGTAGCTGCAATTTCCAGACTTAGCTTCTGCCTGATAATAATCTACCAAAGGCTTGGTTTGGTCATGGTAAATACCTAAGCGCTTACGGACTGTTGCTTCTTCGTCATCTGGACGAATTGTTAAATTGTCACCAGTAACATCATCTTTCCCTTCAATTTCAGGAGGATTATAAACAAGATGATATACACGACCTGAGCCAGAATGAACACGACGTCCTGCCATACGTTGTACGATTACTTCATCCGACACATCAAACTCAATCACACTGTCAACTGTAACGCCACTTTCTTTCATGGCATCAGCTTGAGGAATAGTGCGTGGAAAACCGTCAAGCAAAAAGCCAGCTTTACAATCATCTTCAACTATACGCTCTTTAACTAAACCTATAATTAATTCATCTGAGACTAACTGACCGGAATCCATAACGGCTTTAGCCTTCATACCAAGGTCGGTACCTGCTTTTATAGCAGCACGAAGCATATCACCAGTAGAAATTTGCGGAATACCAAATTTAGCCATTAAGAATTGTGCTTGGGTACCTTTTCCGGCGCCTGGTGCACCTAACAAAATAATGCGCATTTTTAATAAAGCCCTATATAATAATTTGTAATAAGTATTTATAAATTATTGATAATTTTTTTTGTTATCTCATTTATTATCTAATTTATAAATACAAACGAATGATGGAATATACTCAAACAACCTGCGCTCTGTATGCAAGTATTTCCAAGTCATTTGAGTATATCGGCAGACACTATACAAGCTCAATTGTAAGCAAACAAGTATCAATACATCACAAGCGTCAAAAAGGCATTCAAAAGAGCCCTAAAGCCCGTTGGCATGGTCAAATAAACGACAATACAAACAAGATCCCATCCCTTTACGTCAAACAAAGCCTTTTAAAAACCTATTTGAATTAATATATTACAAAGAGATATTTTTTAAATACCACAAAAGTACTACACAGAATTTTTCATGAGATTAAAATGTACATTGGATTTATTTAGATACTGATTTCTTTAGGTATTGTTTTTTGGCCAACATCACTTTCCTATTTATAAAATAGTTCATTATGACCCTTTAGGTATTTCCCCCTGAATTAATCTTTTTAACAACTTTCTTAACTAATTTTGACAACCCAGGCCCAAAACCAATAGACTTTCAAATATTTTCATTTGTATTTATATACAAATAACAAAGAACCATAACAACTAATCAATATTGATTAATATCGTTATTTATCAACATAAAATATTAAATAAACTAATATACCAGCCATCACAACAAAGAAATCAAAAGAATATTGTAATTTCGTTACCTTTCGATTAAAGTAACAATAAATACGGATGAATTTTTAAATTTTTACTAATATGGACTTAAGATGTTAAATACCATTGAAAGACGGCATGCGATTATCACTCAAGTGAATGAGTCGGGTCGTATTGACGTTGCAGAACTCGCCGATAAATTTATGGTCTCAAGAGTTACCATCAGAACGGATCTCAACGAACTTGATAAAAAAAGATTATTAGTGAGAACCCGTGGTGGCGCTGTGGCAATCAGTAAAATAACCAAAGAACTCTCTGTTAAAGAAAAGCACTGTGAAAACCTGCCAATAAAAGAGAAGCTGGCACAAGCCGTTGTTAAGTTAATAAATAATAACGAATCTATTATTATTGATTCCGGCACTACAACAGAAGAAGTTACTAAGTTGTTAAGTGAGCACAAGAACCTTGTTGTTATGACCAATGGTTTAAATATTGCGTCAGAACTTGCCCATTTTGAAGAAACTGAAGTACTTATGACAGGTGGCACCTTAAGGCACAAGTCGCTGTCTTTTTATGGCAGGCAAGCTGAAAGCAGCTTTAATAATTTAAGATTTGACAAGGTTATTCTTGGCGTTGACGGTATTGACATGACGGCAGGTATAACAACACACTTTGAACATGAAGCAACTTTAAACCGATTAATGTGCCAAAAAGCGATAAAAATTATCGCAGTAACCGATTCTTCTAAATTCGGCCGCAGCGGTTTTCACATAATCGCTTCATTAAATCAGATTGATACCTTAGTTACCGATAGTAACATCCCGGAAAGTTACAAAGACTTTCTAGCCTCTGTGCATGTTAAACTTATTATTGTCGATGCAGAATAGCCTATTCGTAGGCTTACTCTTTACTTTATCCCTAATTATTTAAGAAAGATATTTAGGAAAGTTGTTTAAGAAAGCTCTTTGCAAAATACAACCTCGTTAAAAATAGACAGAAAAACACTCAACTCAATTGCCATCAAAACCCAAACAGACACACTTTATTAAAGCTGAAATATAATTTATTTCATTCAGAAAAAACGATTGTCCATTTGATTTGTAGATTTATTTGGTCTAATTATCATAAAGAGTGTCTTGGGAGATTGTCTCTATTTGCTTTAATATTTACTTTAATATTTACTTTAATAAAACGCAAAAGAATCCTTATATAAACAGCTCTATTTGTTTGTTCAATCTGACCCATATCCCATGTAAAGTACATTGTCATGTACAAAACATTCTTTCTTAAATTCATTCCGGAACAGTTTAATTAAAGCTACCTGCTTAAAATAATCATTTCAAGTTACTTAAAGTAAAAAGCCCTTCTAAGTACTGAGTCCTTGAAGGGTTTTATCTGCACTTAAATTGAGTTTAACCAATTAAAATTCTGCGCTGTTATTATTGATATCGCGATCAATAAAGTGAATGTAAGGATCAATCATAGCCTTTACAGGTTCCTTATCTGTAATTATTTCAATAATATTCTGTCCGGTATTGATTGCGTGCTTTTGCAAGTATGATGGTGCTTCACTGGCTGTTCGCATATGCTTATGACCCTCGGTACTTTTTTCCCAAAGCGCTATATCAACTAATTCATTAAGCTCATATTTTTGTTCACCCTCACTAGTATCAATTCGTAAACGATTTGCGTCTATGGTTAAAGTCACTTTATATTTACCATCAGATAATTTTTTTGTATTAGCTGACAACAGTCTCAAGTCATATATATTTATTTCGTAAAACACTCTAGTGATAAATGCCAGTTCCTCTTCACTGGCTCCTTGCTTAATAAAGCTCATTAGGTCCAGTGTTGTAGGAAAATCACTCTGGCTAAATTTATACCTTTGTAAAAATTTCTTCAACGCATTATTCAAACGCTTTTCACCTAGTCGATCGACTAAAGCCATCATCGCTATTGAGCCCTTGTTGTAGTGAATATAAGGTTGGTTTTCTTCCCTTATTAACGGTAACTCGGTAGCCGTTTCCCTTCCTCTGCCAGCTAAATATCGATTCAGTTCATATTTCAACATATCGCGAAGTCGTTCCTTACCATATTTTTTCAGGGTTAACATAAATGAGCTGTATTGCGCTAAAGTTTCAATAATTAGTGTACCGCCCTGCACATTTGCCGCATCAATTTGCGCCCCCCACCATTGATGCGCCATTTCATACGCGGTAATCAAGTACACCTGATCATTATCCGCTGGGTTTGATTGATTATGAATAAAACCCATTCTTTCCGAATAAGCAATGGTATTAGGAAAATCCTGTGCTAATGATTGATTAGATGCAAACTCAACAATACGTGCTTGCTTATGTTGAAACGGACCAAAATTTTCACCGTAATAGTCAAGTGAATCAGTCATTGACTCCTTAATACGTTGTATATTCATATGGTGTTCTTTATGGTAATAAATTCCAATATCAACACCTTTATGATGACTCTTGTGCACTTCATATTCACCCGAAAAATAGGCGAAATAGTTTTGAATTGGCCTATCCATTTTGTAGTGAAAATATCGTCGGTCGCCAACTAACCACTCCTTAGTCAAATAGCCGGGAGCGATAGCAATTTGGTCGGCTGATGTTGAAACCGTTGTCTCAAATTCAATATTTCCACCGCTTATTCCGTACAGAGTGCCAATCATCGGTTGGTTATAATAGCGGCTATCTTCAAGTTTATTTGCTCGGTTCAACCTTTGTAAACCGTAGATACTCCGGTCTTTATCGCTTAACAATTGCTCTGATTTTAAATAACCGAAACGTGGGGAAATTTCACCATTTTGGAAAAATGAGCCGTTCTTCAACACTTGTAACGATGGCACTGTTTCATAGAGACTGTCTTTAATATATGTATTTCTTCTTAAATTACAGTAGCTTAATCTTATTTAAGACTATGGCGACTCAGCAGAAAAACAGGAATAATCGGACGATATGGAAAATAAACCGCCTAAAATTCAATACCTTTCATTCTCTTCTTTTAGAAAAAGCACTGTATAAGGGTCGCCATTTTTTCACAATCTAAGGCAATTGATTAGGCTGAATTATTTGTTCGATCTCACACAATAATATCAGTTAAATCCACCTGACAATTCAAAATTATGTATCGATTCAATACGAACAATCAAACTTATAAATTAAAGTGAACTGACCTGTTCGATGGAAAGTTTACGATTTAATCAAAAGTATAATTAGACAAGGGCAAAAGACAAGACTGCCCCCCCAAACTTGGGCTATGGGTCTGAAATACACGCCGAAATCAACATTTAACGTTAAACAACAGTAAGTTAAGTGATAAATAGCCATAATACACCACTAGAAAAACGGGAAAAAATGGAAATTCGAGAAAATAAACCGCCTAAAATTCAATACGTTTCATACTTTCGATTTTGAAAAAGCACTGTATAAGGGCACGCCATTTTTTACAATGTAATACTATTGTTTAGGCTAATATTATTTTTCGGTTTCACCAAGTAATCAATGTGAAATCTACCTGATAATTCAAAATTAAGCATCAATTCAACACGAATAATCAAACTTATAAATCAAAGTAAAATCATCCGTTCGGGAGGAAGTTTTGGATTTAATCAAAAGTATTATGAGACAAGCGACTTGGTCGAGTAGACCGGCACTCCACCACGTTGAAAAATAAAAACTTTTCAGCGTGATGTTGTTAGCCAAGCCCCTCACAGAACCGTGCTTGCGCTATTTACGCACACGGCTCCTCGACAACACACTTCACTTTGAAAGTGACTTTTATTACCTGAACAAATTGACCTTTATACTCGGTATCGGTAGCGGAAATAACTTGAGTAATTTATTAAATTTCTCCCAAGTATAGCACCCTCGTTTACCTCGCCTATTCAGCCATTTAAACAACAATTCTCTTATCCGAAAAGCAAAACTGTTGATACTTTTACTATTATCTGTAACGCCATAATAGGAAATGTGTCCTCGCAATTTTGCACAGGTAGTTTTCAGTATTTGAGCGGTGGGAAGCGTTCTATTTGCTTTTAACCATGCTTTATAGGCTGATAACTTTGCAGCAAAACGTTTGCTTACCGTGGCTGCCAAATCCATCAAATTTAACTCAAATACTCTACATATTTAAATTAACAGTGTTTGTATGTTTTTTACCCAATAAAAACGGGTGAATGTTGAATGGATGTCAGTTTAAATTTGTTTGCTGGGTGGTTTTGTTGCGTGTATCTGTTTTGAAGTAAAAGTTTTTTATATTATTACTTTACGTGTGTGATAAAAAGAATCAAAATGGTCGAAATAATTCCCCAAAACATATTCATAAGTCATTGATTTTATTAGGGGCCGAAACGGTAAAAATAGCAGGCAATTAATGGTGATTTTAAGGTTAACTATATGAATTTAAAGGGAGTAAGTAGTGTGATTTTTATCTGTATGGGTAATATTTGCCGTTCTCCTACTGCTGAAGCTGTATTTAGACATAAAGCTAAAGCATTTGGCTTAAGTTTGAAAATCGACTCTGCTGGTACATCAGGTTCTCATGCCAGAAAAAAACCTGATCACCGTGCTCAAAAGGTTGCTATTGCCCAAGGTTATTCATTCGACAAAATGAGAGCCCGTAAAGTTACCGTTAAAGATTTTGAAGAATTTGATTTGATTTTAGCTATGGATAAACAGAATATTGATTATTTGTTACAGGTAGCGCCTCAACACTTACAAAATAAAATACACCTGTTTTTAAACTTTGCAAATAATTTTGAAGATCAAGAAGTACCTGATCCATATTATGGTGGTGCTAAAGGTTTTAAATATGTATTAGATTTAGTTAAAGATGCCAGTGATGGTTTGCTGAGAGAATTAGCGAAGTAATATCTTTTGTTGGATTTTAGGGTTACTGGCTCGCTGAACATAGAAGACAGAAGAGTGAATGGGTTAGTTTCAGCCTAACCCATTGATAAAATGATAACTTATAACTTAAAACTTTCGGTTAGCCCTAACTGCTGCTGATAATACTGTCAGCATTTCTTCACTAGTTTTCATATTTACACAAGCATCGGTTATGCTTTGTCCATAAACCAGCTCTTGATCCGCTTTTACCAATTGTTGTCCTTCTACAATAAAACTTTCAATCATCACGCCAAAAATTGATTTCTCACCCTCACTAATTTGTTTAGCAAGTGATTTTGCTACATCAATTTGCTTGTTATGATCCTTATAACTATTCCCATGACTGCAATCAACCATGATCCGTGCTGATAAATTGGCATTATTCAGGCTCTGGCAGGTACTTGATATATCTTCAGCATGATAATTAGGTTTTTTACCACCTCTTAAAATAACGTGGGCGTGAGGATTACCGTGAGTTTGGTAAATACACATTTGGCCACTTTTATCTGGCGAATACAGTACATGGGGAACCGCAGAAGCTTTTATTGCATCAATTGCAATTTTTACGTTACCATCGGTACCATTTTTAAAACCAACAGGACAAGATAAAGCAGAGGCCAGTTCTCTATGAACTTGGCTTTCTGTGGTTCGGGCACCAATTGCGCCCCAACTGATCAGATCAGAAATATACTGCCCCGTCACCATATCTAAAAATTCTGTTCCGGCAGCTAAACCAAGTTCATTAATATCAATTAAAAGTTGGCGTGCTAAATTGAGACCTTTAGCAACATGAAACGACTTATCTAAATCTGGATCACTGATTAAGCCTTTCCAACCGACAGTTGTACGCGGTTTTTCGAAATATACTCTCATTACAACAAGCAGTTCATCTTTATATTTATCATGCAGTAGTTTTAGCTGTTGAGCATAGTCGATTGCTGCTTTTGTATCGTGAATCGAACAAGGGCCAATGATCACTAATAACCTGTCGTCATCACCCGCAATGATAGCTTCAATTTCATTTCGGCTAGAAATAATAAATTCTGCTGTCTCTTGTTTTAACGGGATATCTAGAGTCAATTGAGCAGGAGAGACTAAATGCTCAATAAGTGTAGTGCGAAATTCGTCAGTTTTGATGGTCATGGTTTATTCTATTATTTACGGCACTTTTCATATTTTATAATTGAAATTTTCTAAAGAAATAGTAAAAAACTTCAAAAAAAAATCAAGCGCAATTCTACATCGAGCTAACATAGCTAAATTAATTGGTTATGTGAACTGGTTTATTGCAAAAGCTTAAAAAAATACCAGTTTTTTGGTGTTTTTTGAGTATAGGTTCACACTATTTGTAATATTGAGGTTTGTAACCTTAATATTTATGGCGATGCAGTCCTGTTTCCAACATTATTTTTGCGCTAATTTCTTCCACTGAAAAGTTAGTGGTATTGAGAAAAGGTATTTTTTCTTGTTTATAAAGTTTTTCAACCTCTCTAACTTCCATTCGACATTGTCTGGAAGAAGCATATTTGCTATTTGACATTCGTCCATCTCTTATATTCGTCAAGCGTAGGGGATCAATCGTCAAACCAAATAATTTCTTTTTATGATTTTTTAAGAATACGGGTAGTTTCAATTCATCCATATCATCATCGGTGAAAGGGTAGTTAGCTGCCTTTATTCCATATTGCAGTGCCAGATACAATGAACTTGGTGTTTTACCAGACCGTGATACGCCCACTAGAATTACATCTGCATGTTCATAGTCACTGATATTACTCCCGTCATCATTGGCTAATGCGTAGTTTACAGCTTCAATACGATTATCGTAGCTGTTTTCATGGATACTATGAGTTCGATGTGCTTTCGGTTTTGCTTTAATGCCTAATTGATTTTCCAGCGGAGTAACAAAATGCTCTAAAAAGTTATATATAACACCGTCACAGCCGTCAATAATTTCTCGTATATCAGGATTAACAAAGGTATGAAAAACAAGAGGTGTCTCACCAGAACGTTTAAATTCCCGGTTTATTTTTTCTCTAACTTCACTTGCCTTTTCTAAAGTCTCAACAAAAGGAATAGTAAAATGTTCAAATTGTGTAGGAAATAAGGAAAGTAAAGCATGACCAAATACTTCCGATGTTATGGCTGTACCGTCAGATATGTAAAATGCAGCGCGCATAGGTGCTTCCTTTTGTTAAATTGGTTAAATTGGTTAAATTGGTTAAATTGGTTAAATTGGTTAAATAAGTTAAATAAATTAACCAGGTAAAACAAGTTAAATATAAATTGATCTATCTAATGAAAATTTTTGTATGTATTTGTATGTATTTTTATGTTGTCCAGTGTAAAATGTTACACGGTTAATATAAAAAGACTTTCTTAATATCCTAATGGAGATTTTATTGTGCAAGATTACGTACTTTGGTATGAAAACTTGGGAATGGGTGATGTAGACCGTGTTGGTGGTAAAAATGCGTCACTTGGTGAAATGATTTCAAACCTAGCAAATATGGGCGTACAAGTTC
The DNA here is from genome assembly GCA_013216015.1 of Alteromonadaceae bacterium. Classification (GTDB taxonomy): domain Bacteria; phylum Pseudomonadota; class Gammaproteobacteria; order Enterobacterales; family Alteromonadaceae; genus JABSOI01. The sequence continues at coordinate 22,914 of JABSOI010000021.1, forward strand.
CTGGTGGCTTTGCTACCACATCCTTTGCTTTTAATGAATTTCTGGAACAAAGTGGATTAAACGATAAAATTTATCAATTGCTTGATAAATTAGATGTGAGTGATTTAGCTGCCTTGGCTAGTTGTGGTAAGTTAATTCGTCAATGGGTAATTGACACTCCATTCTTACCTGAAATGCAACTTGATATTGAACAAGCTTATATTAAGTTAGCCGATGGTTTTGCTGACGATGCTTCATTTGCTGTTCGATCATCTGCTACTGCTGAAGATATGCCTGATGCTTCTTTTGCAGGACAACAAGAAACTTTTCTTAACGTACGTGGTTTAGATGCCGTATTTCTGGCGATCAAACACGTATTTGCTTCATTATTTAACGATAGAGCAATCTCTTATCGTGTTCACCAAGGCTATGATCACCGTGGTGTTGCTCTTTCTGCCGGTATACAGCGTATGGTTCGCAGTGACATTGCTTCCAGTGGGGTTATGTTTTCTATCGATACCGAATCAGGCTTTGAAGATGTTGTATTTATCACTTCCAGTTATGGTTTAGGTGAAATGGTAGTGCAGGGTGCGGTAAACCCTGATGAATTTTATGTTCACAAACCTACACTTGCCAAAGATAAACCATCGGTTGTTCGTCGTAATATTGGCAGTAAAGCAATTAAAATGATTTATGCTGATAACCCTGAACACGGTAAACAAGTTGAAGTTGTCGATGTAGATGAAAGTCAATCAAATCAATTTTCAATAACCGATGCAGAAGTGCAGGAACTGGCCAGACAGGCGGTTATTATTGAAAAGCATTACCAGCGTCCAATGGATATAGAATGGGCCAAAGACGGCCTGGACGGAAAAATATATATTGTACAAGCTCGCCCTGAAACCGTTAAAAGCCGTGAAAGTGGTAATGTAATGGAACAGTTCCAATTACAAACAACGGCTAACATTGTTTGTGAAGGTCGTTCAATTGGTCAGAAAATTGGTAGTGGTGAAGCAAAAATTTTAGCGTCACTGGCTGAAATGGATAAAATTCAACCGGGTGATGTATTAGTGACAGATATGACAGATCCAGATTGGGAACCTATCATGAAGCGCGCTTCAGCTATTGTTACTAACCGTGGTGGTCGCACGTGTCATGCGGCAATAATTGCACGTGAAATGGGAATTCCTGCCGTGGTTGGTTGTGGTAATGCTACAAGTAAAATTAAGAATGGTGATCCAATAACCGTTTCTTGTGCTGAAGGTGATACTGGCTTTATTTATGAGGGTAAGCTTGATTTTACCGTGACCAAATCTGAAGTTGATTCAATGCCTGATTTACCACTTAAAATTATGATGAATGTGGGTAATCCCGATCGTGCATTTTCATTTGCTGGTTTGCCACATGCAGGTATTGGTTTAGCAAGACTTGAATTTATCATTAATAAAATGATCGGAGTACATCCTAAAGCACTGTTAAATTTTGACGAACAATCTGATGATTTAAAAGAAGAAATTACTGATATTATTGCAGGTTACGAAAGTCCTGTTGAGTTTTACATCGCAAAATTAACCGAAGGAATTTCTACATTGGCTGCGGCTTTTTCACCAGAAAAAGTTATTGTACGGATGTCAGATTTTAAATCGAACGAATACGCCAACCTTGTTGGTGGTGAAGAGTTTGAACCGGAAGAAGAAAACCCGATGATCGGTTACCGAGGTGCTGCACGTTATATTTCTGAAGATTTCAGAGATTGTTTTGCACTTGAGTGTGAAGCCATTAAGCGGGTTCGTAATGATATGGGGCTAACTAACGTTGAAGTAATGATCCCATTTATTCGTACGTTAGGTGAAGCGTCTGCTGTTATTGATATTTTAGCAGAGCACGGTCTTAAAAGAGGTGAAAATGGTTTACGCATAATAATGATGTGTGAATTGCCTTCGAATGCATTATTAGCGGATCAGTTTTTAGATTACTTTGATGGTTTCTCTATTGGTTCAAATGATTTAACCCAACTGACACTTGGTTTAGACAGAGATTCAGGTTTGATCGCCCATTTATTTGATGAACGGGATCCTGCGATCAAAATATTGCTGGAAATGGCAATAAAAGCCTGTAAAGCTCGTGGTAAATATGTCGGTATTTGTGGTCAGGGACCATCAGATCATCCTGATTTTGCCGCATGGTTAGTTGAGAAGGGCATTGACAGTCTTTCTCTTAATCCTGATACCGTATTGCCAACATGGTTGTATTTGGCTGAGCAGCATAAAGCTTAGTTCAATATTACTAAGCTAACTACTGGTAAATTACATTGTTGTTGCCGCTACTGAAAGTTGTAGAATGGTTTGCCAACGGCGTAACCCATCACATTTAGTGGCCATTCAGCCTTTAAATGGCTGATAAGTCGATTTTTGATGGGTTGCGCCTGTGGCTAACCCATGCTACAGGGTATAATTTCGATTTTAAAAAAGTTATATGTTAGCTACAGATCCAAAATAAAATGCCACTACTGTTTGTCAGTAGTGGCATTTTTAATTTGATAACTCTTATAGTCTTAAGCTTCAATAACGATCAATTCAAAAGAGTATTCAACTAAAAAGTTAACTCTTTGGCAATTTGACTTTTCACGATAGCCGAACAAATCTCTATGTGTTCTAACGTTTGAGATAAATTTCTTTCTAGGCCAGGTATATCTTCTATTTTTGCCGAAAAGAATTTATCTACATCTTCATGCATTTCAAGGCTACAAAAGGCTTGGCCGATCCTGGGAGACAAAGATAAATATTTTTTTGGAATTAACATAGCAACCAGATCAAAGTTTCCTTTGAACCATTGATACACCTTATTCCTATTGTTTTTTCGGCTCAAATGGGTAACTAATAAGGTAATACGTTCATTTACCCGTAATGAAAATGAAGTTATTAAATCTAATACTTTGTCGCTGATTTCTGCATCTTCAGACATTGCAATAGCGATAATAATACGTTGTCTCAATGTGCCATCATCAGTTTCATCTAATAATGTGAGTAATGAATCGACGAAAGGCATACCCAGCACTTCAACACCACTGGCCAGTGCAATACCAATTGTTTCAGAATCTATAGCTTCAGGGTGGAGTTTATTATCACCTTTATAGCCAATGTAAGCTGATGCCATTGATGACAATTCTTTTAGCAGTTCAGGTTGTTTTAATTCCATCGCCATTAATTTTAAGACTTTTTCACGAAGCATTTTTGCATCATTGGGATGACTTTTATCGAATGCAGTATCAGCTTTTAAACCAACACGTTCCAGCACGGGTTGGTATAATTTACCTAAATATTTCTGTAACTTTTTCTGTTCTTCTCCAGTGGCAATATTTTCTGAGATAAACTTTATCATTCCAACAGGTTGAGTGACTAAGTCCCAATCGTTAGCTGAAGCAAAAGGCTCAATAGCCTCAAGATAAGATTTAACGTCTAATCTGTTAGCATTAAATTCTGCTGCTAATGTGCTGGCTAATGAATATTTTTCTGAAGCAGATAAACGTTCTCTATTTGTCAATAACGCTGATAAATGGTCTGAGTTCAATGACCAGCGAAAATAGCCTTTTCCGTCTGCATTTGGCATAACCGCGAGAGGACAACCAGTATTGTCTAATGAGAATTGCGATGCTTTCTCTGTCATCAATAAACAGTGTTTACTATTTTTCTCTTTTCCTATTATATTTAAGCAAACGGGTAATGACCAAGTTTGTTCTGTTGATGAGCGTGCGCCAACAGGTAAGTAACGTTGTTGGCTTAGCGTGAATTCAACACTGTTGTTTTGGCATTGGTATTCAACTTTAACCAGAGGAACACCTGTTTGATTAAGAAAGCTGTTAAAAGCTTGCTTAATGTTCTTTGCGGTTGAAAATTGTTGAATAGAGTCAATGAATTCATTGGCATCTGCATGTCCGAAAGCATACTTTTTCATATGAAAACGCACGCCTTTCTGGAAAGATTCACTACCAACATAAGCTTCAAACATTTGTAACATTGCACCACCTTTTTGATAAGTGATCCCGTCGAATGCGTTGTCTATATCTCCGTTATGTTTGATAGGCTCCCGAATTTGTCTGGTATCAGCATAAAGGTCTTGATTCATCACTCCGTGACCAGCACGTACCATAGCACGGTCAAAACCAAAATCCGGATTCCATTTTTGCATGGTGATATTGGCCATCCAGGTAGCAAATGATTCATTTAACCACAGGTCGTCCCACCAACGCATAGTTACTAAATTACCAAACCATTGATGAGCAAGTTCATGAGCATGAGTACCTGCATATTGGCGTTGTTGCTTCAGGGAAGGGGAATCACCCAACAATAACAATTGCTCCCGATATGTTATTAAGCCTGCATTTTCCATAGCACCGGCACTGAAATCAGGAACGGCAACAATATCAAGTTTCTCATAAGGGTAAGGCATATCAAAATATGCTTCCAGCTCGCTGAGAATATCAGCGGTATTTGCCAAGGCATATTCCATGTCTTTGCCTTTACCTTTGGTAGCTATACCACGTAAAGGTATTTCTTTGTTTCGAACATCACTACTTGGAATATTGGCATAGTTAACAATATCAACTTCACCGACAACAAATGCCAATAAATAGGTAGGTAGGGGCTTGGTAGTTTTAAACGTTAATCTTTTATAACCGTCAGACAAGTCTTCTTGATTAATTTGTGGGGTATTTGTTATGCCCTGATGATTATTTTTAATTTCTAATTGAATGTCAAAAGGAGTCTTAAATCTTGGTTCATCAAAACTAGGAAATGCACGTCTGGCATCAGTCGCTTCAAACTGGGTAAAGGCATAAGAAAGTCCACCATCTTCTACTTTATATAAACCCGCTAGATCTTTAGCTAATTCTCCTGAAAAAGAGAGCGAGATGACACCTTTTTGTGCCTTGATAATATCGTCAGCTATTAGGCGTGCTACACCTGAATGTCCCATTTCTTTATAATTTAAAGTAATGCTTTGTCCTTGAGCAGTTATAAACTCAGCACTATTTATGGCTAAATCTTTGCCGTGTAACCATAATTCTCTGGTATCACTATTTAATGTTACATTTATTTTTACTTGTCCGGAAAATACAGCATCATCAGGATCAATACGTAAAGATAAATCATAGTGAGTGGGTGTTAAATTATCCGGCAATTTTCCTTGTGGAGAAATTGACTGTTCTACTAAATCATTTTTTATCACCCAATTACTATATTGGTTATAACCCAAAGTGCCAGCAGCAATAATTAAGACTAAATAGGCTAGTCTTTTAAAAAATTTCTTCATGTTATTCCCCTATTTGTTGTGATTATTTTATTTTTATTCCTGGAATTAATATTCCGCGGCTATATTTAGCATAATAAATCTTATATTACAGTATTTTATATGCATAAATGATTATTACCATTAATTAATTGGTCAAGATTCAATGAAGATAAATTAACAATAGAAAGGCGCCTATAAATTGGGAATCAAAATTAGAAGTTAGAATTTGATAATACCTTATTTCCAGTCTATTTTTCCTTAGTATTTGATCTTGTATTTTGTTGAAAAGTAACGGATTGATTAAACTGTATAAAGTGTTTATATTACTGATACTCTTATAAATAATTTCGAAGTTAATTGTTTCACTACAATAACTTGCCCGTGATGACAGCGACTGAATAACAACAATAATGTTTTACGAACTTCACTCGGATATGGGAAAAATAAATGATACCTACAGACTCTAATAAACTAGCGCCGATTGAGGATAAGGCACGTATCACTGAGCTTGATGCGCTGCGCGGTTTTGCGCTTCTCGGTGTATTGCTGGGCATCATCAGTGAACTCATCTTTTTTGCTTTTACGGCGACAGAAGCACAATTGGCTGCGCTGCCCACGGCAGAGGCTGATGGGCAAATGGGGTTTATGATCAAATTATTAGTGACTAACAAGTTTAATACCCTGTTCGCTTTTCTGTTTGGTGTTGGCTTTTATCTTCAATTGGATCGATTGAAAGCCCGCGGTGAGCGTTATCTGTTTATTTACCTTCGACGGTTATCCATTTTGGTGGTTTTTGGTGCACTTAATTTATTTTTTATATCACCCATGGATATTCTGTTCGTTTATGGGATCAGCGGCTTATTCTTGCTTGCACTCCATCGGTTGGCTGACAAATCGCTTTTGATTGTGGGCAGCGTACTCGCCTTGTTAATTATTCCGTTTATACAGGTCCTCACAGAGCTGACAGGTTTTCAGGAACTTTATGATTTAAAGCCCTTCAATACAGAAAGTGCCATTCTAGCCCGTCAGGCATTGTTGGATGACTGGCATTATGGTGAAACGATCGCCTACTTTGCTCCGAAAACCCTGACACTTTGGCTGCTCAACAGCAGTTTCATTGGCTTCATTTTTTACGCATTGGGCCGGTTTTTGATTGGCATGTGGGTCGGACGTCGTGGCTGGCTGATGAATGCCCGGCGTTATCTTGGCGGATTTAGTCGCTTTTTGTGGATCTGTCTGCCGCTTGGCTTGTTGCTTGAATATGTTTTTATTTCACTTCCAGATAACATCAAGGAAACAGTGCTTGGCACAACATTGCATATGATCGGTGTACCAATCCTGGCGGCAGGTTATTTGTGCATGGTTGTTGTGGGTATTAACAGTCGTCTGTTCAGCAGATTTTGGGCTTTGTTTGCACCCGTAGGCAAAATGGCGCTGACCAATTACATCATAGGTGGTGCTTTCGCCTTTGGCCTATTTTTTGGTCCTTTCGGGCTTGCCGGGCACATCGGCATGAGCGAGGCCGCCGCTTATACAATCATGTTTTACATTGCGCAAATTCCTTTCAGTCATTTCTGGCTTAAATACTTTAAATTTGGCCCGCTGGAGTGGGTCTGGCGCTCACTGACCTATATGGAAATGCAGAAGATTAAAAAGTCGGGAAACGCCTCTGAATCTAAAGCAGCCCTAGAAGTATCGGTAAAGTGACAACAAGGCAGCTAGTGGTGATTTAGACCATTTGAAGATGATCACTTTATTAATGGATTCTGAATAAGTTAGGGATGTAACGGATGCTGAAAATTTAGTGATATGGATGGGTTAGCAGCAGGTGTAACCCATCAAACCACCAGATGTTTAGTGGGCATCTCAGATAGTTAAACAAACTTTTTAAAACGTCGTTCATTTTAAAGTTTGCTGTATTATTTTTATGATCCTGGATCCAGTAATTTCTTTTCCCGACGATAGAAATAAATTGTCACGGTAAATAAGATCAATATAAAAGGCATGCTGGTATATACAACTACGTTCCAGCCCGCTTTTAATAATACCCAACCGGCCATTAATGAAGCAAATGCCTGAAAGCCGAATAAAATGAAATCATTGACCGCCTGAATTTTATGTCGCTCGCTGGGTTTATAGCTAAGGGGTAATAATGTTGTTCCCGTTAAAAAGAGAAAATTCCAACCTATGCCCAATAGTATTAATGCCCACCAGAAATGCATTACTTGTTGTCCGGACAAAGCTATAAAAGCAACACCGGCATAAATTGTTGTACCCGCAAACATTAAACTTTTAAGTCCAAATTTTTTAACTAACCATGCCGTAAATAATGAAGGAAGAAACATCGCAGCTATATGACTTTGAATTACCCATTTAGTATCAATTAAATCATGACCATGTATTTGATGCATACTCAGCGGTGTTGCTGTCATCAAATAGCTCATTAAAGTAGAACCAATAGTGGCAGATAAAATTGAAACAATAAAAATGGGTTGCTTAATAATAACCAGCAGTGGTCTTGCTTCACCTTTATCCTCTGAATCATTCATTTTGGGGTTTTTAAAACCTATCATCAATATCATGGCAAATATGATCAAAAATCCCAACACCAGAAATGAACCGGAATAACCATAAGGCGAGATTAATAAATCTTTTGCGACAAATGCGATTTCAGGCCCTAAAAAAGCGGCAAAAAGACCACTAAACATTAGAATGGATAATACTTTAGGTATGTCATCCTTATTATCAGTGCTTTCTATCGCAGCAAAACGTATTTGTTGAGAAAAAGCTGAACCTGCGCCAAATATAGTACTGGCTAAAACGAACAACTCAAAATTTGCAATTTTAGTTGCCACAAGTGCAAGCATTGAAGCAATGAATAAACAAAAGAATCCAGTGAAAGTGGCAAATTTCCGGCCTTTCTTTTTGGCAATTAATGCTGCTGGAATAGAAGTACTGGCAATTCCTAAAATCATCATGGTTATTGGTAAAGTAGCCAGAGAGGGATCGCTCGCCATGCTGGTCGATAATATTGCACCGATAAAAACAATAATTGGTGATGCTGACATAGCCAATGGCTGCGCCATAAACAATAGCCAAATATTCCGGGGCAATTTAATGTATTTAGCTAATACAAAAGTGGTTAAGACCAAAAGTATTAGGGCGAAGACAATATTAGAAAACATTAAACGTCCTGTGAGAATAAGTTTTATCTGGTAAAAGAAAGGCAAAGTATATTTTAACTTTCAACGGATTAATATTTAACTTTTCAATTATGAGAATAGTTATTTATTGGGACTTAAGTTACAATACCCAATTCATTAACTATTTAGAGAATTTGTATTGAAGCGTCATATAATTATAGCTCCTGATATTTTTGCTAAAACAGAATATTTATCAATGCTTGTAAACAGTTTTTTAATGCAAGGTAACAGCGTTGATGTTATTTATCCGTATAACAATAAAAAAGAAGTTTCAATAACTAAAGAGCTAGCAACAAAAACTACAATCGCAAAAAAGGAAATAATTGAACAACAAGCATACGAGCAATTTATTATAAAATGTGGCCATGATAAGTATGCACAAAAGCTAAAACAAGCTATTGAAGAAGCAAATAAATCAAATTGTAATGACGAAATTATTTTGTTGGGTTTTAGTGCAGGGGCTTTTGCTATTTGGAAAGCGATTGATACTTATATTCATATTGAAACTAATACTAATAAGACGGGATCTAATATTGAAGAACAGAATAAAGTAAAACATTTTATTGGTTTTTATCCCTCACAGATAAGGAATAATCTTGAACTTGTGCCGTATTGTCCGACAACCTTGATCTTTCCAAAACAAGAAGATCATTTTGATGTTGATATTTTAATTGAAAAACTAATTAACAAAAAAACTGTGACATCATTGAAAGTAGAAGCATTGCACGGTTTTATGAATCCGATATCTAAAAATTATTGTAAAATAAATTCAGAGATTTTTAATAAAACTTTAATTCAAATGAAACTACTGTGCAGTAAAAATGATTTTGTTAAAGCTATCAAAATTTTAAATCTATCATGATATACTGCTAGCCATCTAAAACGCTGTTAAAGAAACTTAAAGCTTATGTTGCCTCGGTTAGAACATCAATCGCTTATCTCTGAATTATATCAAGAATTTTCAACGTTATTAAAATCTAAAAATTTTACTGGTGATATTAATTGCTCATACGGGGCGCGTTTAGCGGTGGCAACAGACAATAGCGTTTATCAGCAATTACCTGAATTAGTATTACACCCCAGATCTAAACAAGATATTGTATTGATCACTAAACTTAGCGGTGAAGCCCAATTTACGGAAATTAAATTCAGTGCGCGTGGTGGTGGTACAGGTACTAACGGACAAAGTTTAACCCCCGGTATAGTTGTTGATCTTTCTAAATACATGAATCGTATTTTAGAAATTAATGTTGAAGAAAACTGGGTAAGGGTTGAAGCGGGGGTTGTTAAGGATCAACTGAACGATTATCTGCGTCCGCATGGTTTTTTCTTTGCACCAGATTTATCAACCAGTAACAGAGCGACTATTGGCGGCATGATCAATACTGATGCTTCAGGACAAGGTTCATTAGTTTATGGAAAAACTTCTGATCATGTATTGGCGCTTGAATCGGTATTAGCCAACTCAGAGTTACTTTCAACAACACCTTTACCCATTGAAGAAGCTCAGCAGTTAGCTAAAACCAATACTTGTCATGGTCAAATTGTAAAACAAGTACTTGAAAGCTGCGGTGGTGACAACAGGGAATTGATCCTGACAAAATTCCCACGCTTGAATCGCTTTTTAACCGGTTATGATCTAGAGCATGTTTTCAATGATGACTTAACCCAATTTGATTTAAGCCGATTGATCACCGGATCTGAAGGAACACTTGCTTTTGTTTGTGAAGCCAAGCTTAATTTAACACCAATAGCTAAAGCTAAGACCATAATAAATATTAAATATGACAGTTTTGATTCAGCCTTAAGACATTCACCTGACCTAGTTAAAGCCAAAGCAACTTCAGTAGAAACTATTGACAGTAAAGTACTGAATTTAGCTAAGCAGGACATTGTATGGCATTCAGTCAAAGATTTAATTACCGATGTGCCAAACAAGACAATGGACGGTATTAATATTGTTGAATATAACGGTGACAGTTTTGAGGCGGTTGCCCAACAAGTTAAGATGTTGACTGATCAGTTAGATAGCGATTTGGGTAGTGAAAACAACTCAAGCAGCTCAAATAACAAAAACAATAATAAAGGTGTGATCGGGTATCAAATTACCTCTGACCTTTCCAGTATCGGTAAACTCTATGCAATGCGTAAGAAAGCAGTAGGTTTACTTGGCAATACCCAAGGTACTCAAAAACCACTGGCATTCGCAGAAGATACCGCAGTACCACCTGAGAAATTAGCTGATTTTATCAGTGAGTTCAGAGAACTACTTGATGGTTATGGTTTGCATTATGGCATGTTTGGTCATGTTGACGCGGGTGTATTGCATGTGCGCCCGGCATTGGATATGTGTGATCCAGAACAAGAAAAATTATTACGTACACTGTCAGACAAAGTAGTAGCTTTAACCGCTAAATATGGCGGGTTAATGTGGGGCGAACATGGTAGAGGTTATCGTTCTGAATACGGTCCTGAATTTTTTGGTGATCAGTTATTTACTGAACTAAGAAAAATAAAATCAGCGTTTGATCCGCTGAATAAAATGAATCCGGGTAAAATATGTACACCATTAGATTCTAAAGAACAATTAGTGTCAGTTGACGGACAAAAGCGTGGTTATTTCGATCGTCAAATTCCTATTGAAGTAAAAGATTCGTTTAGCTCTGCATTAGATTGTAACGGTAACGGTTTGTGCTTTAACTATGACGCAGACAGCCCAATGTGTCCATCGAGTAAAATTACCCGTGATCGCCGTCATTCACCCAAAGGACGAGCGGGTTTAATGCGTGAATGGTTACGTTTGCTAGAAAAGCAGGGCGTTGATGTTCTGGCACTTGAAACCAATATTCAAGGTTGGTCTGTTAAACGACTTATTGATAACACAATCGGCAAGATTAAAATCCACTTTTCCAAAGACAATAAAGATGATTTTTCTCATGAAGTAATGGAGGCAATGTCAGGATGTCTGGCCTGTAAAGCATGTGCCAGTCAATGTCCTATTAAAGTTGACGTACCCGATTTTAGAGCACGATTTATAAATTTATATTATTCCCGTTACATGAGACCACTTAAAGATCATTTGGTGGCTAATGTTGAAACTCTTGCACCATTGCTTGCTACTACGCCAAAGATAGTAAACAAAGTATTAAGCTCTAAGGTTTACGATAAATTATCAGCAAGCACAATCGGTTATATTGATACGCCGTTATTGTCGGTGCCAACATTAAAACAACGAGTTAAAGACGCTGGTTTTTGTGGGTTTGATTTAGCCAAATTACAAGCGATGACAGAGCAGCAACGTCAACAGTATGTTTTAATTGTACAAGATCCTTTCACCTCATTTTATGATGCACGCACCGTAGAAACTATGATGCAGCTGATCACTAAAATGGGTTTAATGCCAATTCTTTTACCGTTTAAACCCAATGGTAAAGCTCAGCATGTGAAAGGTTTTTTAGCTAAATTTGCTAAAACAGCGAAATCGTCCGCCCAATTTTTAAATCAACTGCAACAATTATCTATTCCAATGTTGGGAATGGATGCATCGTTAGTTTTATGTTATCGCGACGAATACAACCAGGTTTTAGCGCAAAAACGTGGTGATTTCAAAGTGCTGCTGGCTCACGAATGGTTATTAGCTGAAATTACCAAAACGGATGGTTTTTCAGCAAAAAGAAAAGCTAAGGAAAAGGGAAGCGATATTGATTATAAATTATTTGCCCATTGCACAGAAAAAACAGCCTTGGTAAATAGTGAAAATGAATGGGTCAAAATATTTAATCACTTCGGTTTGTCACTTGGTAAAGTCTCAGTTGGTTGCTGTGGCATGGCGGGAACTTATGGTCATGAAAAATCAAACTTTGAAAACTCAAAAGGATTGTTTGAAATGAGTTGGCAACCTAAATTGACTGATTTAAACAGTAAACAAATTTTAGCTACGGGCTTTTCTTGCCGCAGCCAGGTGAAACGTTTAACAGGCCATTTGGGTAGTAAAAAGGCACGTCATCCTGTTGAAGCTCTGTTGGAATCGTTTGAATAGTTTTTTATAGCGTATTTCTGTGTTTAAGAAATGATTGAAGCCATCAAATTTGCTGGTTTCTTTTTATAACAAGGTGTTAGCGGCATATATTGATTTAACAGATAACAATAAGTTAGTAACACGTAACCAAAATAGCGGCAGCGTCGACGTTTTTCAACCAATCATCTTTAGCTATTAATCTCAATTGCAGAAGAAAATGGGCTTGCAAATAAATTGTAACTCAATGATACGAACAAAGTTAAAGCCCATAAAATGGGCTTTTCTTAATTAATTATATAGTTAATTATGTCATAAGAAATGGTTTATATCACAATGCACAAACTAGCCTACTTACCACCATTAGCAATAATTTTACGGGCCATTTCATCAGCCACAATACCCGTAGGTAAATTTTCTTTATCAGCACTCTCAAACACATGTATTAAAGTATCGTAAATTTCTTTTACTTTTTTGGTTGCTTTTTCTGCACAATAATCATCTTCAAATGAGATGTTGATAATACCACCCGCGTTTATTACGTAATCTGGCGCGTATAAAATGCCGCGATCAAGAAGTGCCTGCCCGTGTTTTGGTTCGGCTAATTGATTATTGGCACAACCTGCCACTATTTTAGCTTTTATACGATCAATCGTATTGTCATTAATTGTTGCGCCTAGTGCACAAGGAGCGTAAATATCGACGTCCTGATCATAAATTTCATTTAAACCAACAACAGTTGCACCAAATTCCTTGGCTACTTTGTCTAATGCTGCTTGATTAATATCCGCAACAATAAGCTTTACTCCGGCCCCATGCAGTCTTTCACAAAGATAATAACCTACGCTACCTATGCCTTGAACAGCAACTGTTAATCCAGATAAATCGTTGGTATTTAATTTATATTTAACACAGGCTTTTATGCCTAAAAATGTGCCTAAAGCAGTAAAAGGGGCAGGGTTGCCGCTTTTTCCTTCAAGGCCCGTAACATAAGGAGTAACTGTATGTGCGATTTCAATATCAGCAGTCGTAATGTTAACGTCTTCTGCACTTAAGTATCTGCCACCTAAATTATTTAGGGCATTACCAAAAGCTTTAAATAAAGCTTCAGATTTTATTGTTTTTGCATCACCCATTATTACTGATTTACCGCCACCCATAGTTAAACCAGCCATGGCATTTTTGTAGGTCATACCTTTAGATAATCTTAGTACATCAATTAATGCTTCTTCATCACTTGCATAATCCCATAAACGACAACCTCCAACGGAAGGTCCTAATTTGGTGCTGTGCACTGCTATAATCGCTTTTAAACCTGATTTTTTGTCACTACAAAAAACCACTTGTTCGTGATCATCAAAATCTACTAAGTCAAAAAGTGCCACTTTATTTCTCCGCGAATAATAATATAAAGAGGGTAAAAGAGTTAAAAATAAAAATGTCTTTTACCTTTAATATTAAGGCTAGTTCAATTGTTATTGTATTGTTAAACATTGTTATAATACTTCTGTATGCACCTTAGCATTTCACCTATTGAGCTGCCAACAAACAGCCGGAATTAACCATGCTTGAAATATCGTTGAAGTGTGAAGTTTTAAATACAATTTTATTAAGTTTTGCTAGATTGTTGTCTATATTGAAATTTTTTAGTTCAAATATTGTCCGCCTTATTTATATTCCGATCACCTTAATAATATTGTTATTGTTTTCTTACATTCGTGCACCTAGTTAATGTGCTGTTTTTATTGCATATAACATCAATTGACAGGTTGATCAGAGGCGTAACCCATCAAACTTTTGGTTGAACCTAATTTATTTAACTTTAAATAGTATTGAGTAGAAAAAACTTAATAGTATCGTTATAAGCAGGTATTATAACTGGCATTCAATGTTGATTGAAAAACGCTATTATCAGGAACGGGTGACATGAAACTAAATTGTGATTTAGGGGAAAGCTTTGGTCATTGGACTAAAGGGCAAGATGAAAAAATAATGCCCTTAATTGATTTAGCGAATGTAGCTTGCGGTTTTCATGCTGCTGATCCGTTAACAATGCAAAAAACAGTACAACTTGCATGTAAGCATAATATCTCAATAGGCGCACATCCTGCTTATCATGATTTACTTGGTTTTGGTCGACGTTCAATTAAATATTCATCACAAGAATTAACGGCAATTTTGCATTATCAAATAGGCGCGTTACAGGCTATTTGTGCCAGTGAAAATTGTGAGGTTGATTATGTTAAACCTCATGGCGCTCTTTACAACGACATGATGTCGAATTTACTTATTTTCCGTACTGTTTGTCAGGCAATTTCAGCACTTAACAATGCTAGAAATGCTAGATTAAAAAAAGCTCGAATAAAAAAGGATCACTCAGACAAAAAATTACCATTGATTGTGCAAGCTGTTCCTGATCCTGAGCCATTTAAATTAATTGCCGCTGAATATAAAATTGAACTCTGGTTCGAAGCTTTTGCCGACCGAGCCTATCAAGATAATGGTGCGTTAGTGCCTCGTAATAACGACAATGCTGTTATTGTTGATGTTGAACAGGTAGTTACACGCTGCCAGAAGTTGATTGCAGAACAAAAGCTTTTAAGTATTAATGGCAAGCCTTTAACGCTTGAAGTAGATACTTTATGTGTTCACGGTGATAATCCCGCAGCTATTAATTTGGTTGAAAAATTAAGAGCATTACTGAACGCAAGTTAGTGTTTATAAAAGGCGTATTATAAAAATTTTTCGTAGAAAAGGTTGTTTAAATGACTCAGCTTGATTCGCTTTACTTCATTGATATAAGTTACCCCAGCGAAAATTCAATATTACTTGAATGGCCAGAAAAAATATGTGTTAAACAACACCGACAAATTATAGCCTGCCAGCAACAAGTTAATCGTTTATTAGCTGAATTTATAATAGATTCTATCGCTAGTTATAATAGCTTAATGATTTATTATTCATTAGAAAAAGTAGTTGAGAAAGTTACACTCAAAAAGTTTGTTTCTCTGATGGGTGAGATCATTGTTGATGTCTGCAAGCTATCGACAAATTCCATTATCTCGGGAGACAAGTCAGCAGAGCCTGGTCCATTAGAACCTGATCAGTTAGACATCGAACCTTTAAAAATAATCGAAATCCCCGTTTATTATGGCGAAGATGCCGGTTGGGATCTTCAAAGGGTCGCAGAGCAAAGCGCTCTGACTATTGAAGAAGTTATTGAGCTGCATAGTCAAACAACTTATCGGGCATATGCATTAGGTTTTACGCCCGGTTTTTGTTATTTAGCTAGCATCAATGAAAAATTGCGTCATGCCCGACGACAATCACCCAGAGTTGTCGTGCCTAAAGGTGCTGTTGCTATTGCAGAAAAACAAACTGCAATTTATCCGAACAAAAGTCCCGGAGGCTGGCATATTATTGGTCAAACCCCTATGGCAATGTATAAAACTGGTGGTGATCCTTCTTTGTTGCATCCTTCAGAGCTAAATCGCACTTTTGTAGATGACTCTTTTGTAGTTCAAAACCATGAACCATCATTTATACCCACTATTGCAGTAGGACAGGAAATTCGTTTCAAAGCTATCAGTTATCAGGAATTCTGCCGTTTGGGTGGGGTTTTAGTTATAGAAAGTAAGTCTTTAGAAAATGAGCCTCCAGAAAATCAATCCTTAACAAATAAATTACAAGCCTCATGAAATACTTCTTAACTGTGTTAAAAGCTAACGGACTGTGTTCTATTCAAGATCTGGGAAGGATAAATGCACAACATTTAGGTTTTAGTGCAGGAGGAGCCGCAGATGAACATGCATTTCTGGCAGCAAATTTTTTACTAAAAAATAAACAAAATGACGCAGCTTTAGAAATAACACTGGGTCAAATATCTTTTCGTGCCGAGTGTTTTTGCACCATTGCCATTACCGGGGCCGATTGTAATGCAACGATAAATGATAAACCGATTAAAAACTGGCAGGTGCATCAATTAACCAGTGGTGATGTTTTACTTCTGCATCAACCTCGTAATGGTTTACATAGCTATCTTGGGGTGGTTAATGGTTTTGAAGCTAAGATGTGGCTCGGTAGTCGTAGTCAAACATTGAGTGAGATGTCGCTTGGATATTATGGTGATAAAATAACGCAAGGCAGTCTTATTAAGTTAAGTGCACAGTGTCATCCAGACGGGCAGGGAGACAAAGCACTAAAAACGATGGATAGAAATTTCAGTCACAATCAATATGGCAATCAAGTTTCAATTAAGAAATTTGAAAACTTTTATCAAAACTTTGAAACTAACTTTCCACACAACATTTCACACAACAAAATATTAGTCATTAGATTTATTCCTCATAAATTGTGGAATGGAATTTCAAAAACAAATCAACAGCAATTTTGCTCTACTGTTTACCGTGTTTCTGTAGACAGCAATCGTATGGGTTATCGATTAGTTAACGAGGCAAACGATTTTGAAATAAGTGATCATTTAATTATGTCATTACTACAATCAGAAAAAGAATCAAAAAATGAAGCAGAAAACACGGGGAATTCTACGAACAGTGAAAAAACTGCAAAGTTATCTAAACCCGTAAATTATGGTGCAATACAAATACCTGAAAACGGACAACCGATAATATTGATGAAAGAGCGGCAAACCATTGGGGGTTATCCCGTGTTGGGAAGTGTAATACAAACTGATTTATTTCGTCTGAGTCAAAAAAGACCGGGTGAACAAATTAGGTTTGAACCACTATCTTTAGAAAAGGCACAACAGCAGTTATTAGCTTTTTATCAACGCTTTAGAATAAACGCTTAGTATTAATATTCTGTATTAAATGGTGTGGTTACAAGGGTTAATCATAAAAACATAAATAAATTCAGTGCGATAAATAAAACTTGCTCATATTACAATTCAGAACACATTCTATTGGACAAGCCATACGCTGCCTGGGTATGCCAGCTTCCATAAAAACATTGCCAACGGTATGGAAGTGAGTTTTTACAAAAAAGTTGACAAATTCTAACGGACAGTGAATAAAAACCTCGTGCAGATTAAGCTCTCTGGCAATGCGAAATAATTCTTTGAGGATCACTCTATCAATATGTTGATGTCGAAAAGACATTAAAACGGCAATTCGACTAATTTCACCTGAGGGTAAAATTCGACCTGTTGCTACAGGTTCATGGCTCTGATCATCACAGACAAGTATATGGTAAGCGAGAGGGTCTTTTCTATCAAACTCAATTCGCTTAGGAATACGCCACTCACATATGAAAACTTTTTCTCTAACATCACGTAATAAGGGAGCAGCTTGCTCCCACTGAACTTGACTAACACTAAATGTCATTACTTTATTCGATATACCAATAACCTTTGTTTAAGAGGTTAGTTAACAAAGTTAACTTTTTCAAACAAACGCTGAAACTTTTAAACTCTTTTACTGTCAAACATTGTTCATTTGCTAATAATGAAGCTACGGTCTCAGAATCAGTATCAGTATCAAGGTCAAATGACTCACCATTGAAGTGCAAAGCATTGTTTGGCTGATTTACAAATAAAGACTTTATTCCAGAAACTTTATAAAAAACAACATCGCCTTCGTCAATGAGTTGTTTAATATCATCAGTAGTGAAAGGAGTAACGGGAACCAGTATTTCCAACGGATGATGACATTGGGTTAAATAATTGCCGATAAATTCAGAGAAAAAATTTTCATCCTCAAGTTGAGATAACATAAAATTTTTCAGTGAACCTATATCTTCCTGGCTTAATAGGGCTGGATCGGCAGCCAATTTACGGTCTTTATCATTAAAACGTTGTTCACCACGATTTTGATCTATCAATTTATCTGTAAAAGTAGACCATAATTCCTGACTATTAGGCGCTTGAAAACCGATAGAAAAGTTCATGGAGTTTTCAATTGAAATTCCATTGTGAGGATGATTAGGGGGAATATAAAGTAAATCACCCGCTTCAGTAATTTCGTCAATATAAGGTTCAAAGGGGGATATTTGTTTTAAATCCTGATGAGGTATAAGCTCGGTTAACGTAGGATCAGGTAAACCAACTTGCCAGCGTCTTTTTCCTGCGCCCTGAATTATAAATACATCGTATTGATCAAGATGAGCACCTACACCACCATTGGGGGTTGAATAACTCACCATTACGTCATCTATGCGCCAACTGGGAACAAAATTAAAGTGTGACAGCAATGCATGGGTTTTTTTGGAAAAATTATTGACCGCCTGCATTAATAACGTCCAGTTTTGTTCGCCAAATTGGTCGAAAGACTCAAACGGACCATGTTGAACCTGCCAGTTACTCTTATTCTTATGTGAAATAATTCTTGATTCTAAACCTTCTTCCATAGCTAAACCGGCCAGTTCATCCGGTGTAATGGGATCTGTAAAGTCTCTAAAGGCATTTTTAATTAATAAAGGTTTTTTTTGCCAGTATTCATTAAGAAATTTTTCAGGGGTTAAATCGCCCCAATTTAAACGGTTCATACTAATGTCCAAAAGTTGAAGTCAAAAGGATTGTTAGGGGGGCAAATTATTGAGTGGTGATACGATTTCAGTAAAGCTCGACAAATATTCAAGTGAGGAATATTTGTCGAGGAAGTTTCACCTGTAAATGGTCGGTGAACTGTAAACGATCTACAAACAAACTAAATGGTTATTAATCTAATTCAGCAATAAATGATACCGCACGACCAATATAGGTTTCTGGTGTTAATTGGCTTAATTCTGCTTTTGCCGATTCAGGTATGTCTAAATTGGCGATAAATGCACGCATAGACTCACCATCAACACGTTTACCACGGGTAAGTTCTTTTAATTTTTCGTATGGTTTCTCGATACCATAACGACGCATAACTGTTTGCACAGGCTCTGCAAGTACTTCCCAGTTTTTATCTAATTCATTACGTAAATTTTCTTCGTTAACTTGTAATTTACTGATGCCTTTTAATGTTGACTGGTATGCAATTAATGCATGAGCAAAACCAACACCTAAATTACGTAAAACGGTAGAGTCGGTTAAATCACGCTGCCAGCGGGAAATAGGCAGTTTTTGTGCTAAATGGCTAAATAACGCATTGGCAATACCTAAATTACCTTCAGAATTTTCAAAATCAATCGGGTTAACTTTATGTGGCATAGTTGAAGAGCCGATTTCGCCAGCGATAGTTTTCTGTTTAAAGTGGCCTAATGCTATGTAGCCCCATATATCACGGTCGAAATCAATTAAAATGGTATTGAAACGCGCGATAGCATCAAATAATTCAGCGATATAATCATGCGGTTCTATTTGAGTAGTGTAGGCGTTCCATGACAAACCTAAAGACGTCACAAATTCATTGGCAAATTGATGCCAATCAACTTCAGGGTAGGCAGATATATGTGCGTTATAGTTACCTACAGCACCATTAATTTTACCTAACATTTCAACATTGGCTATTTGTTGACGTTGACGTTTTAAACGAATATAAACGTTAGCCATTTCTTTACCTAAAGTACTAGGTGAAGCGGGTTGCCCGTGAGTACGGCACATCATAGGAATGCTTTTATATTTAATTGCCAGCGCTTTTATCTCTGCTAAAATTTCATCAATAGCAGGTAATAATACCGTTTCCCGACAATCTGATAACATTAAACCGTGCGATAAGTTATTAATATCTTCTGATGTGCAGGCAAAATGAATAAATTCTGTTACGGCATTTAACTCTGCATTGTCGGCAATTTTTTCTTTTAAGAAATACTCAACCGCTTTAACATCATGGTTGGTTGTTGCTTCAATAGCTTTAATGCGAAGGGCATCTTCTTCGGAAAAATCACTGACTATTTTGTCTAAAACCTGATTGGCTTGTGCGCTGAAAACGGGGACTTCGTTAATCATACTGTTTTCGCTAAGTTTTTGTAACCAAAGGACTTCTACGGTTACGCGATACTTTATCAAGCCAAATTCGCTGAAGATTGGACGTAATGATTTTACTTTGCTGCCATAACGACCATCAACTGGTGATATCGCACTTAGTGCTGAAAGTTCCATTGTAATTCCCTAACGTTTATAAGTTAAAAATAAAAGTTTAAAAATGAAAGTCTAAAATATAAGTTCAAAAGATTAAATGCGTTTTAGTAATTGCTGCGCGCATGTAACCGTCTTTGTTCTAGCAAATAAAATATTTCTCCGTTTACCGCCAACTTGACGCCATAAAACGGTTGCTCTGATCCCTGCTAATAATAGTGATCTGATTTTATGCTGATTTGATGCCTGTTTTAAAATTTCCGGTGTTCCGGCGACTTGAATGGGTGTACCTAAAGGACTGATCACATCACTGTAAATGCTGGCAAAACTGGCAATAAGTGTTTCACTGGTAATATCGTAATGATCGAGTTGTCGTTTAGTTTGCTCGATACGTTCACCTAGCAGGTTCATTTTTCTAGTCTGCTTGACTAACCGTCTTTCCAGACCTAACAAACTAACGACATAACGGGTTAATTCAGGATCTTTTTTATTTGAATTGCTGCCTAAGTGATTAATAAGCGTATCTAAACCAATGGCAAGATTGGAAAGTTCACCGCCATAAACTGCCATAGTATTTTCTGGAGAGGTAACAGTAAGGCTACTAAGCAGTATTGATAACTCTTGTTCCGGAATTTGCCCGCTGCGGGAGATTTTTTGTACCCAATGGGCAACCTGGCAAATAGCGGCCAAGGTAATTGTTTGATCTTTTATTTGTTCATTCATTTTTTTCAAATGCTCTTACATTTAATACTTTATCGTATTTGGTTTATCGAATGTTTGAATTACCGAATTATCGAATTAGTGTATTAATAATTCCGCCACCAAGGCATACATCATCTTGATAAAACACGACCGATTGTCCCGGAGTCACTGAGCTTTGTTGCTCATCAAACATTATTTTATATTCACCGTCAGTTAGTGGTGTTACTGTGCAAGCGACATCTTCCTGACGATAACGGGTTTTTACCGTGCAAGTAATTGCCGCACAAAGTTCTGTGCGATCTACCCAATGTAATTGATTTGCAATTAACCCTTTAGAAAACAGGCGAGGGTGATTATGACCTTGACCAACAATTAAAACGTTACGTAACAGATCTTTTTCAACAACATACCAGGGTTCTTCACCTGCATTACTTAAACCGCCAATGCGCAAGCCTTTGCGTTGACCCAATGTATGGTACATTAAGCCGTCGTGGTGTCCGATAGCTTCACCTTCAGCTGATTCAATAATACCGGGTTTAGCTGGTAAATATTTACTTAGAAAATCTTTAAATTTACGCTCACCAATAAAGCAAATACCTGTACTGTCTTTTTTATTGTAGGTGATCAAACCTGCTTTTTCGGCTATGGCGCGTACTTCAGGCTTTTCAATATGACCAACAGGAAATAGGGTTTTAGCCAATTGTTGTTCATTTAAAGTATATAAAAAATAACTTTGATCTTTGTTGTTGTCTAAGCCACGTATCATATGCCATTTAGGTGATTCATTGTTTGAAGAATTGTCTGAAGAAGCTGAGCTTTCTGCTGACGATGTACGCAATTCACGTTGTACATAATGCCCTGTGGCAATGTAATCAGCACCTAAGTCTTCACAGGCAAATTCTAGAAAAGCCTTAAACTTAATTTCTTTATTACACATAATATCGGGGTTTGGCGTACGTCCTGCTTTATATTCAGCAAGGAAATACTCAAAGACATTATCCCAATATTCGGTAGCGAAATTAATGGTGTGTAATTTAATACCCAGTTTATTACATATTGCTTGAGCATCTTTTAAATCATCAGCTGCCGCACAATATTCATCAGTATCGTCTTCTTCCCAGTTTTTCATAAACAATCCTTCAACATGATAACCTTGCTGTTGAAGAAGATAAGCTGATACAGAAGAGTCAACACCACCCGACATACCAACAATCACCTTCTCTTGTGATTGCTGCTCTGGCTGCGCTGATTTGGATTTCACTGAACTTGTATTGCGTGTTGTAATTCCTGTTGCATTATTAACATCAACATCAACATCAATATCTTGCACTGAATTTTTTATACTATTTTCTATACTAGTGGTCATTAGCTAATCAATTTTGTTTTATAGTGTTTTCTACGCATTTTTAAAATGCATAAAAAGGAGAAAACTGGAAAAAAGGCGCGAAATTATAGCACGACAATTTGCAGGTTATAACTTATTTAATGCCCTTAACCCTACTTTTTACTTCTTTAATATATCTTTTCGGGATGAACATAATTTAAGTTAAATATTTATAAATTACGATATTCCCCAGATTTTATGTTGTCTACTGTCCATTGCCCAATGCTATACCTAATTAAACGAAGCGTTGGAAAACCAATGTTGGCAGTCATTCTACGTACCTGGCGGTTACGTCCTTCATTAATTGTTATGCTTATCCACGTTGTAGGGATATTTGCCCGCTCTCTGATCGGGGGAACTCTTGGCCATACATCAGGGCTAGACATTTGTTTAATTTTAGCTGGTAAAGTTAAACCATCTTTGAGCACCACTCCCTGACGTAATTTTTCTAAATCAGCTTCAGTAGGGCAACCTTCCACCTGTACCCAGTAGGTTTTATCTGTTTTGTGTTTTGGGCTGGCTAATCGGTTTTGTAATTTGCCATCGTTGGTTAAAATTAATAAACCTTCGCTGTCCCGGTCTAGTCGTCCTGCTGCATAAACTTCCGTTATAGGAATAAAATCTTTTAATGTCCGACGATTTTGATCATCAGTAAATTGACATAAAACATCAAAAGGTTTGTTAAACAGTACAATCTTCTGATCTTTTACTACTGGTCGTACCTTAGGGCTGAAATTTGCTTTACGCCTTGTATATCCGTTGTTTCGGTTAAGTGTCACGTGAACTTGCCTTATAAAAAAGATGAACTATTGCCATCAACTATGTTAATACGCCTCTATTTCCTATAAAATGCGCGCGCAAAAATAAACTTTCAAAGTAAATGAATATTAATTCTCTCGCTTAAATAATGATTCATTTTACACGGCTAACAAACGTAGGATACTCAATGACCACTGAACCATCTAAAATTATTTATACTATTACTGACGAAGCACCAGCTTTAGCTACGCATTCATTGTTACCAATTATTCAGGCTTATACAGCATCTTCTGGTATTAACATTGAAACCCGCGATATTTCGTTAGCCGGTCGAGTATTATCTAATTTTCCTAAATATTTAACCAAAGAGCAACGGTTAGATGATGCGTTGACTGAATTAGGCAACTTAGCTAAAACACCAGAAGCTAACATTATTAAATTACCCAATATCAGTGCTTCAATTCCTCAGTTGCAAGCTGTTATTAAAGAATTACAAGCAAAAGGTTATGCCTTACCTGATTATCCGGCAGATCCTCAAAGTGAAGCTGAACAATCTATTAAGCTTACTTATGCAAAAGTATTAGGTTCGGCTGTAAACCCGGTATTACGTGAAGGTAATTCAGATCGTCGTGCACCTGCTTCTGTTAAGGAATATGTCCGAAATAATCCACATTCAATGGGTGCATGGTCTAAAGATTCTAAATCACATGTTGCTCACATGTCTGAGGGTGATTTCTACGGCAGTGAAAAATCAGCCACTATTGATGGCGCAACCAGCGTTAAAATTGAATTTACAGCTGAAAATGGTGATGTGAAACTTTTAAAAGAACATTTACCTTTACTCGATAAAGAAATTATTGATGCTGCTGTAATGAGCAAATCTGCATTAGTATCGTTTTTTGAAGCTGAAATTGCCAAGGCAAAAGAAGAAGATGTTTTATTATCGCTTCACTTAAAAGCGACCATGATGAAAGTTTCAGATCCAATAATGTTTGGACATGCGGTAAAAGTATTTTACAAAGACGTATTTGCCAAACACGCAGACACATTTAACCAGCTAAGTGTTGACGCTAACAACGGTATTGGTGATGTTTATACCAAAATAGCGCGTTTGTCTGCCGAGAAAAAGGCTGAAATTGAAGCTGATATACTAGCGGTTTATCCTACTCAACCAGAAATTGCAATGGTTGATTCCGACAAAGGCATTACTAATTTACATGTACCAAGTGACGTAATTATTGATGCGTCAATGCCTGCAGCAATTCGTGCATCGGGTAAGATGTGGGGACCTGACGGAAAGCAGAAAGACACTAAATATATGATCCCGGATCGTAATTATGCAGGTGTTTTCCAGTCAGTAATAACCTTTTGTAAAGAGCACGGTGCGTTTGACCCGACAACAATGGGAACAGTTCCTAATGTTGGTTTAATGGCACAAAAAGCAGAAGAATACGGTTCACATGACAAAACCTTTACTATGGTGGCAAATGGTGTTGTACGTGTTGTTGCAGAAAACGGTGATACTTTGTTAGAGCACAATGTTGCACAAGGCGACCTCTGGAGAATGTGTCAGGTTAAAGATGCGCCGATCCAAGATTGGGTTAAATTGGCCGTTACTCGTGCTAAAGCAACTAAAACTCCTGCTGTTTTCTGGTTAGACGAAAAACGTGGTCATGACGTTGAAATGATCAAAAAGGTGAACACCTATTTGGCTGATCATGATACAACAGGTTTAGATATTCAAATTTTAGATCCGGTTTCAGCAACAGACTATACACTTGCCCGTGTAGCTAAAGGTGAAGATGCAATTTCAGTTACCGGTAACGTATTACGTGATTATTTAACTGATTTATTCCCTATTTTAGAATTAGGCACCAGCGCAAAAATGCTTTCAATTGTACCACTTATGAATGGTGGCGGACTGTTTGAAACTGGAGCAGGCGGTTCAGCTCCTAAACACGTTCAACAATTTGAAAAAGAAAATCATCTACGTTGGGATTCATTAGGTGAATTTTTAGCATTGGCAGCATCGCTTGAACACTTAAGTGTTACTACGGGTAATGCAAAAGCGCAAGTTTTGGCTGATACCCTAGATAAAGCAACAGGACAATTCTTAACTAATAATAAGTCTCCGTCTCGTAAAGTAGGGGAGTTAGACAACCGCGGTAGTCATTTCTATTTAGCTATGTACTGGGCACAAGCACTTGTTGAGCAAACAGAAGATGCTGAATTAAAAGCGAACTTTTCTGGTGTTGCACATGCATTAGCTAAACAGGAAACAAAAATTGTTGATGAATTAAATTCAGCACAGGGAAATGCTGTAAATACTGGTGGTTATTATTTTGCTGATGTTGAATTGGCGTCTAAAGCAATGCGTCCCAGTGAAACTTTAAATACAATTTTGTCTGCTTTGTTGTAATTATCTTCAAAAAACTAATTAAAAAAAACTAATTTCAAAAAGTTAACAGATCAAAATTAACTGATGATAATAAATAGTAAAAAAAGGTTAAGTTGAAAAACTTAGCCTTTTTTATTAGTTTTTGAAAAGTTAAGCATTTAAAATTCTATAATTCACCAAATTTAAGAAGAGCCAATTTGATTGGCTATGTCACAGACAACTGTAGCTTAAACTATAACATATTGTTTTATACTGCTTATTACCTAAAGACAACTTAATTTTTCTAAAGTCATAATTTTACCATCGTAGGATGGGTTAGCCGCAGGCGTAACCCATCAAAACATAATTTATCAGCTAGTTAACGGCCCAGTGGTCACCAAATATGATGGGTTACGCCGTTGGCTAATCCTACAACTATTGTAGACACAGTTAACTGGGATATAGCCAATTTTATAAACCTTATATTTTCTTTTTTTACACATATTTATTTTTTTGAACTAGACTTTAAATAACTGATAGTTCAAATAGTTAGTGAATATGAGTAAAGTAGATCAGAGTAAGGGTGTTATAAAATGACTTTAGATTCAAAATCCTTCCTAACACTGAACTAATTAAAATAAACCAAAAATAAAAGATCGTAATTAATTATCGGCGACATAGCTGCTTAATATTAATTGTAGAATTATTAATCCGGTCATATTTTGATATAAAGGATAAATGTCATGGCTTCGTGTAACGCTTTCAGTGTTGAATTTTCAGGTAGTGCTCAGCAATTTTTTGAAAACATTTCAAGGCTGGTTAAAAAACAGAGGGGTTCTATTACCGGAGATGCCACTGGTGGTAAATTCACTGTATCGGCCCCTTTTGTTGGTAGTTTTCACGTTGAATTTACGATATCTGGTCAAACTAGTACGATGCACGTAAAAGATATACCGTTTCATATTCCCTGTGGCATGCTTGAAAGTGCGATGAGAAAACGAATTGGAAAATTCAAAATATAAAGATAAAGTTTGATTTTTATATTTCAAGCTGAAGCTAAACCACTCTATATTTAGTGTAGAATGCTTTGTCGATACACTTCTTTTACTTATTTTACTAAAAAGAGTTTATCAAAATAAAAACAACTGGCTTTTGGACTATAAACCCATCAAGTTGTTTTTTGTTTTATAACATTCTTATATTTACCAGATTCACCATACAATCAATCTGTATTAACCCTATATTTAATAAGCCGAATTGTATCAAGCCAAAGGAATCGTAGTGGAAAACCCAATTGAAAAATTTAAGTCCTGGTGGGAAACCGCTTTAGTTAATACCCCGTTAAACCAAAAAAATGCCGTCTGCGTTTCTACAATAAATGAAAATGGTTTTCCTTCAGAACGTTTTGTCGACTTAAAAGCCGTTAGTGACGATGGATTTACCTTTTGTACTTATCTTGATTCTCAAAAAGGTGGTGACATTAGAAAAAACAACAAAGTATCATTAACTTTTTGGTGGGAGCATGTCGGTTATCAAGTAAGAGTAACAGGATTGGCATCAGAAATTACTAAAGTTGAAGCTCAATATTATTGGGATCAAAGAACTAAAGATGCACAAATTACAACCTCTTGTTGCAATCAAAGCCAACCACTAAATTCAGAAAGTGATTTAATGAAACAGTTTTTGCAGACAAAAGAAAAATTTGCAGAGTCTTCAGTTGGTAAACCTGATAATTGGGGCGGATATCTGGTTACTCCGGTTTCAATTGAATTCTTAACTTTTAAAGAAAATCGTTTACATTTTAGAGAGCTATTTAAAAATACAAATAATGTATGGTGTAAAACGTTGTTACAGCCATAGTCCTGTCCAATAAACATTTTGGGTATATATTAGGGGCGTTTCAAGGATCATCTATGAAATTAAGTAAATATACTATTAAACTTGAAAGCCCCTGGGTTGAAGAGTTTGTTAATTTAAGGAAGAGAGTCGGCTGGAGAGAGACAGATTTTGAAATGGCAAAAACCAGTTTAACTAATACCTTGTTTCATGTTGTTGTTAGGGATCACTTAAAGCTTATTGGAATGGGACGGGTGATTGGTGATGGCTCAATGTATTTTTATGTTCAGGATATTGTAGTTGAGCCTGATTATCAAAAGCAGGGGATTGGTCATATCCTTATGCAGCAAATAGAAATTTTTTTATCAAAGCATACTAAATCAGGGGCAACGATCACACTGATGGCAGCAAAAGGAAAAGAAGGGTTTTATAGGCGTTATGGTTATGTTGAAAGACCAAATGATTCCACAGGTAACGGAATGTTCAAACTTATATGACCTTTTTTCAATGTAAAATGTAAATAAGTATGTGTAAGTAATACATCTTTAGTTTACATTTATTTAACATAAACCTATGCATATTAACCATTTAAGTCATAGATCACTCAAAACCACACCAGCAAGTACGAACAAGTTATTACATTCAGAAATTGTCATTTAACACTTAATGTCTTGTCTTCATTTATAATTCCCCCCATCAATGCCTTACATTAAGATAAATTATGAAATCGATTAGAACAACTCATACAACATCTCAGCGAATCAAAAGAAACATATTATCTGTAGCAATATTATCGGCAATTTCAATGCACTCTGGTTACACTCTGGCTAACGGAGTTGACAATTTAGTAACGACAGAGAATAACAAATTTATTTATCAACCGGGATTTTTCTCAAAATATGCGCCTCAAAACGCTACCGATATGGTATTGCAAATTCCTGGTTTTAAGTTAATAGGTGCTAATCGAAATGGTGGTAATGGTCAGGCAGTACGTGGTTTAGGACAAGGTAATGGAAATTTGTTACTAAATGGTAAACGCGTTAGTAGTAAAGATAATAGTCCGTTAGATTTGTTAGCTCGTATTCCCGCTGAGAATATAAGTTATATTGAAATTTTAACTAAAGGTTCTACCGAACTAGCCGGACAGTCAGGCCAAATTGTAAATGTCGTTTATTTAGAACCCGAGAAAGTGAATGGTTCATGGGTTGTAAATGTTCATACACAGGAACACGGTATTACACAAGGATCAATTGAAGCGTCAATCGCCGGAAAATTGAATAACATAGGTTATACAGCAAGTGTAAACCGTTATAATAATGAATTTCCACAGTGGGGCAAAGAAAAAAAGTTTGATGAAGAAAATAAATTAACAGAAATACGGGATGAATATGCTGATTTCTATAATAATGGTCTGGATTTAAGTTTAGGCCTGTCCTGGGAAGGCGCTAATAGTCAGTCTGCAAATTTAAATATTTCTACTTCTCACGATAAATCAACTTTTTTTGAAGACTCTAATCGCTACTTACCAGCGTCTGATCCGCAAAGTAACGAATTTGGAAATTTAGTTTCAGAAGTAGATTTTCGCTCAAATCAGGACAGGACCAGTTACGAAATCGGTGGTGATTATTCACGTGATTTAGCCGGTGGTGTGTGGAAAATAATTGGTTTGAGACGTAATAAAGACATTGATGAGAGTGTTCTTTTTAAGGATCAACCAACAGAAGGTAACCCTTATACATATAAAGCGGTCGCACAACCTATAGAAACAGAAAGTGTTTTACGAACATTATTTACTTATCAGCCACAAGAAGGACATTCAATTGACATAGCATTAGAAGGCGTTAAGAACAGTCTGAAAACTGCTACGGTATATGAAGAAAACAACGGTGCGGGTTTTGTAGAATTTGAAGAGCCTGGCAGTAATATTGAAGTAAAAGAAGACAGGGCTGAGTTTAGCGTTCAGTATTCAAGACCATTAACTGATGATTGGTCGCTTCAATCTTTAATTGCAACAGAATACTCAAAATTATCCGTCGTTGGTGATATTGAACCACGTTCAGATTCTTTTCAGCGCTATAAAGGTTTTTTAGCATTAAGTGGGGCACTATCCGGGCAATCTAGTTTGCGTGGCAGAATTGAACGTTCTATTGGTCAACTTCGTTTTAGCGACTTTGCGACTTCTAAAAATATTAATGAAGGGTACAGTAACGGGGGGAATACTCATTTAGTACCAGAGCAAACCTGGCGGGCTGAGTTATCTTACGAACACACTTTTGGTGCTACTGACCAGTTGACAATTACTGGCTTTGTTGAACGTGTTGATGATTTTATTACTTTTGTTCCTTTCGAAAATGGCAAAGAAGGGCGAGGAAATATTGATAAGTTAAAGACCAAAGGTATAGATATTTCCGGCACTATAACATTGGATCGTTTTGGTATCGAAGGAGCAAAATTAGACTTATTAGCTGAATTTCATGAAAGTACATTAATAGATCCCGTAACAGGGAAAGAAATAGAATATAGGGAACATAGGCATAATCCAGTGCATTACAAGGCTACATTTCGACATGACATTCCCGATACATCAATTGCCTGGGGTATTATTGTTGAAGAGCGCAGTGGTAATGTACGTAACCGATTGAATGAAACATCATCGAGTACACACCGCTGGCCTCAAGCACATAAATTCTTTTTTGAACACAAGGATCTGGCAGGAATGACGTTTAAAGTTGAAACCGAAGATATTTTTGGTTTTACCTGGAAAAACACCCGAACTTATTATGATGGTGATAGAAACGGTGAAATTACCGGAAGAGAACTTAACTCAAGACATTCACCCTGGTTTGTTCGTATGAGTTTGACGGGGAATTTCTAAATTCTGTTTTAATTGGGTTTAGAATTGAATTTAGAATTGAGTTTAGAATTGAGTTTAGAATTGAATTTATAATTGGGCTTAGAATTTAACATTTATGAAAACCAGCAGTAATGCTGGTTTTTTTGTAAGGTTTCATTTAGTAGGCAAGGTGGAAGGTGATAAAGAATATCCATTTCGGCAATTTCCATTTAACTTTTTTATTATTAAAACAAGCAAAATTGATTATTTAAATTTGTTTCTGTCACTCAGTTCCGAATCTTAAATTCAACTAATAATTTGAATTTTCACAAGATTAATTCTATTGTTAATAATTAGTAATATTCCATCACCAAATAAAAAAGCATGCAAAGGAATTGTTAATTATGGCATTATTTGATCCTCTACTAGTCCATGAAGACGGTGTTGGGGCTTAGAGAATAAATCGATTTCGAATTTATTTTCGTCCTGTGAGTGCAACGCATGGTAATCCTTCAACTACAGCAGTAAAATTACCTGAAGATTTTACGAATAATTTCCCTTCATACTTTAATCCTAATGAAGCAACCGTTTATCTACGCAATGAAATGTGGAATGGCCACAAAACGTTACGTTTTCTTTTACATGCTAAATTATTCGGATATAACAATGTTGCTTGCGATGCTTTTGTTCCTGATGTGCACGCCGATTGGGTTGGCCTTCAGCGTAAACATTTAAACGGATTTACTGTGCAAACACTCAAAAGAAATTTTACTACCGGTTTAGATTGGGCTGCGGCTGGCGTGACGGTTTTTATCGGTGGTATTGCAACGGTGGCATTAACTGCTGTATCAGCAGGAGCTGCAACTGTACCAGTAGGCGCAGCCTCTACAGCGGCCACAATTGGAGCATTTGAACTTACAAAATATCATTTTCTCGCAGGTAGACGTAGTTGGGTTATTGGCACAAAAGAGAGTTTTGGTCGCGCCAATGTAGAAAAATATGATCAAATTCCTGACGATGCAATAGTGCTTGAAACCGCTGCGGTAGAAAGAATATCGGGGAGGTTTATGCAAATGGGTGCTAAGTCTTCAATTATCGGGAATTTTGATAAATTAATTCACAAAGTTTGGATTAAATTGTTACTCAACTATGCACAAAGTAGGTTAGCGAAAGGTGATGAGATATTGAGTGTTAATGTGTGGGGGGAAAATAAGGATAAAGTTTCTTTCTATGAACCTGTTCCTGTGTCAGACCGATCAGCACTTGAAGGAAATAGTGATATTAAAGATATGCTTCGCTGTGGTCATGCAGAACTTCTGCCTTAGTATTTTAGTCTATGTATTAAAAATCAGTATTAATCCTAATTAACCATTTTAGTTATATGATGAGACAAGGTGACCCAGAGATCTGTATTTGCTGCTGAATATATTTTTAATATTAACTAATACCAATTATATTGGCTCTGTCCCAGTTAACTGTGTCTAAAACTATAACAAACTGTTTTATAATGCTTATTATCTAAAACCAACTTAACTTTTATAAAGTCAAAATTTTACCTCGTAGGATGGGTTACGCCTTCGGTTAACCCATCCTGCGCGCTAAATCTTAAACTAGTAAATAACAAAGATCGCGAGAATCTATTGTGTAATGCCGACTAAAATTGTAATTTAGAACAAATGGTTTGAATAACATATTTGAACAACATATGAAGTAGTATATATATTTCGTAGTTTTAGATACTTAAAGGAAAGTATATGAATTCAATATTTAGCATATTTAAACTGGGATTGTTTTTTTCAATCATCATGGTTACATCAACTGTATCTTGTGCTGAGAATATTACAAAACCAGAGAAAAAAAACAGTACGGTAAAAATACATAAAAGTTCTTTGACTATAATTGAACCGTCTAAAATGGAGAAGGCTATGGAAAATGATCTCATTAGTATTAATGTTGGCCAATCGGTTTCTATAAAATATGATCTGACGATCACATTCGTCAGTGTTAATGATTCACGTTGTCCTGAAGGAGCCAGATGTATCCATGCCGGGAATGGGGCTGTTACTTTAAAATTACAAAAAGTTGGTGTAGAGGAACAATTATTTGTAGTTAATACCAATTTAAAAGCCAGAGAAATTAGTTTTCAAAATTTTAACGTTAAAATAGAAACGTTAGCACCTTATCCAGGAAGTGCGGAAGATGTAAGCTCTTCAGTTAAACGAGTTACGCTATTAGTTTCTGAAAAGTTGGTTTCTGAATAATTAATTTCTGACCCATTGACTTTTGACCCATTGATTTTTGACCATTGAGTTTCACAAAAATAACATTTATACCAATTGTATTAAGTTAGTGGTCAGAGATCGATGAGGATAAATTTTCAAGAGCACAGGTTTTTTGCTCCAGGCAAAACCTAAGTACCTACATCCATGTAGGCAACGCAGCTATTAGAAATTTAGACCATCGAGGATGATCACTTACTTAGTACAATTGGTATTATACCCAAACCCTAGAAAATACAGGCTAGGAGTTTGGGTATAAATGAAGATGATTAAATCAAATACAACTAAATACAAGTTAAGGAACTAATTCACGACTACTCATATTTCAAAGAATCAACAGGTCTTGCCATCGCTGCTTTGGCTGCTTGACCACCTACAGTAAACCAGGCCACAATTAAAGCCATTATGGTTCCTATCAAAAATGATCCCATTGAAAGTTCAATACTGAAAGCGAAGTTTTGTAACCAGTCATTCATTAAATACCAGGCTACCGGCCAGGCAAATGCACTTGCCAGTAAAACAAGCTTACTAAACTCTTTAGTTAACAACAGCACAATACTTTGACTGCTGGCTCCCAATACTTTTCTGACACCAATTTCTTTGGTACGTCTTTCAGTGGTGAAAGAAGCCAAGCCGAATAAACCTAAACAGGCAATACAAACAGCAAGTATTGAAAATACACCGTAAACACCGCTGACTCTTTTTTCATCTTCATACATGGCGTTGAAATTATCGTCAAGGAATGAATAAGAAAAATCCTGGGTAGGAAATAGCTTTTTCCATGTGTTTTCTACAGCTGCAATAGTGCCGCTAACGTCTTTGTTATCTAGTTTAAGTGCTAAATAATAAAACCGGGTTTTATTAACAAAATGAACAATAGGTTTAAGCTCTTCTCGTACAGATTCAAAGTGATAGTCTTTTACAACTCCAACCACAGTTACTTCAGTTTTGGTTTTACCGTCAAAGCTAACATTATAATTTAATGTTTTTCCAATAGCTTGTTGATCACTCCAACCAAATTTCTTTGCTGCCATTTGGTTGATAATAATATTCGCCTGAGTGACAGGCGTTTGTTCATTTGCGTAAACTAAAGTGTCTTTAGCATAATTTTTATCGAAATATCGTCCGGCTGCTAATTCAATACCGAAGTTTTGAAAGAAATTATAATCAATGCTGTTGTAGGGCATAATCATTTTGTCACCGCCAGCCAGGCGCTTGAATATCGGTATTATTGGTTAAACGATTTCCGGGTAAACGCTGTGCACCTTCAACCCAATGTACACCAGGCAACCTTTTCATTTCTTGTTGCAAACCAGTATAATTGTTTGCAACTAAAGGAGTTCCTATCCCATAAATAATCATGGTCTGGTCTTTTTCATAGCCAAGTTTGATATTTTGGGCAAATTTCATTTGTTGATAAACAGTCAGGGTAGAGATAATAAGCACTGTCGCGATAAAAAATTGCAATACCACCAAAATTTGTCTGAATTTTGCGCCAGCTTTTCCACGTGTCACATCTCCTTTTAGTACTTTAGCAGGAGAGAAGGCAGAAAGATAAAGGGCAGGGTAACTACCCGCCAATAAACCAACCAGCAAAGTT
Source organism: Alteromonadaceae bacterium (assembly GCA_013216015.1). GTDB lineage: Bacteria > Pseudomonadota > Gammaproteobacteria > Enterobacterales > Alteromonadaceae > JABSOI01. Next base: position 57,190 of record JABSOI010000021.1, read on the forward strand.
AAAGCCAATAAACTGCCAGACAAACTGAAGTCAGTTAAATAATTAAAGCTAATTTCTCGATTAACGAACTCGCTAAATGTAGGTAAGGTCAACTCAACCAATGCCAGGGCAATAAGAAGAGATATGCTACTTAAAATAACAGATTCACTTAAAAACTGGACAATAATTTGGTTACGCGTAACACCAAATGATTTTTTAACGCCTACTTCTTTAGCCCGCTGGCTAGCTCTTGCAGTGGCAAGGTTCATAAAGTTGATGCCAGCAATAATCAAAATAAGGATGGCGATGCCAGAGAATAAATAGACTTGGTTTATATCACCCGTTTCTTTCATATCTCCACTGATTTGAGAATATAAATGCAGTTTATTAAGCGGCATTAATCTAGCCGTTAGCTGCACATTAACTTCTTTTAAAAAGGCACCTAAATTTTTATCTACCAGATCATTTAACTTATCAGATACCGTTTTAATATCATTTGCTGAAGAAAATTCCAGATAAGTATAAAAATTCATATTGGTTAAATTATCAAGAAAAACCTGACCTCCTTCATATTCAGCCGCTGCTAGAATATTAGCAAAACTATTGTTTGCCAGATGAGTATTTTGAGGTAGATTTTTAATAACGCCTGTTACTTTCAAATCAACCATATTAAAAAAGGTCACCATTTTGCCCATAGGATTAAGATCACCAAACAGATTTTTGGCTGTATCTTCGGTTAGTACTACCGATTTAATATCCTTAAAAGCGTTAGTTTTATCACCGTGGATAAATTCAAGTTCAAAAATATCAAATATTTCAGGATCAGCGTATGAAATAACCTCATTTATAACTATATCACCCACCTTCAGTGGTGTTTGTGTGATAGAAATTCGACCAACTTGTATCAGCTCCGGGTAGCTATCTTCTAGCAAAACTTTCCAACCAGCGCCTGCTCTGGGCCATTGATCATTACCAGCAGACGAAATTTGTGATATGTGCATTCTGGCTATTCGGTCAGATTTAGCATATTGGGTATCATAACTTAATTCATAACGAACAAAGAGCGCCATTAAAATACAAGATGCCAAACCAACAGCAAGGCCTAAAATATTAATGCTTGAATACAAGCGGTGCGCCATTAACGAGCGCAGGGCGATTTTAAAATAATTACTAAGCACGGTTCATCTCCTTGATATTTTCTATCACCACTTTGCCATCAAAAATGTTTACTATTCTGTGGGCATAATCTGCGTGCTCAGGTGAATGGGTCACCATAATAATCGTGGTTCCTGCGGTGTTCAGTTTGGTTAGCAATTCCATAACTTCTGCACCATTTTTGGAATCCAGATTACCTGTTGGTTCATCGGCCAGAATGAAAGCGAATCAAATTAAAATTCTGGAAAATAAATCCTAAATTGTTTTTACGAATGCCAGCCAGTTCTTTCTCACTGTTGTTCGAGATATCTTGTCCTTGAAACCAGTATTCTCCGTCACTGGCACTGTCGAGCATACCAATAATGTTCAATAAAGTAGATTTCCCACAACCTGAAGGCCCCATTATGGCGATAAACTCTCCTTCATCAATCTCCATATTTATCTGATTAAGGGCGGTAGTTTCTACTTCATCGGTATGAAAAACTTTACTGATATTCTTTAAATTCAACATGCTTGTCTCCGTAATTTTTATGATGTTATTCGTTATACTTTTTATTAATGTTATTATAATGTTGCGTGCTAAAAATTGATGGGTTACGCCGTTGGCTAACCCATCCTACAACTGGAGTTACATTTAATGTGAGTCAGCTCAAGGAAAGATGGGAAAGCGGGATAAATGGCAATTTTTTGGTCCTAAACTATAATTCATCTATAACCCCTTAATTTAGCTCAACTCATCTTTACTATTTAAATCAAGGCTGTAACATAAAACTATTATCGTTCCTTAATGATGGGACATTACATTTTTTGAACATAAACATATTGAACATAGGTATTTTAGAATGGCTCAAGGTAACAATAAAAAACGACTGAATAAACACGTAAAAAAAGGGGATAAGGGTTTTCCAATCGCTACAATTGCTTATTATGGGCCAACCGATGTTATAGCTTCAAAAGTTGTGGTTGCCATATTCGCTTATCAAGATGCGGATCCCGAACCTATGAAGAAGTGGGTTTCAACATCAGATGTAAGAAAATCAGAAAAAATACTCGGTGAGCTTTTGGATTTTCTCAAAGAGAATGACGTAAAAACTGTAAGTCTGATTGATACTATTTTTGGTTGCCCTCACGAAGCGGGAATTGATTATCCTAGAGGCGGGTATTGTCCTGAGTGTAAATATTGGATAGGCCGCGACAGGTTGTCGCATGAGTTAATTCATTAGTGGAATGAATGCGGTTTTTATAAAAATATCATTTATATAAAAAGTTGAATGAAAAATTGAATAGGAACAAAAAGACTTTTATTTTTTAACAGGGAATTGATAATGAATAAAAACATAGGGTGTTTAAAAGAGGCATGTATAAAAGAAAATATTAATTATTATCAGCATCATGGAACCGGAAATTTAATTTCTATTGAAATGCCAAACAAAAATTATGTATTTGCTAATTGGGCTACTCCGTTAAACTCCCAGTCAATAATGCAACTCTGCCAGGATAAAGACTATTTCTATTCATTTTTCAAAGATGTTATAAAAATGCCTGAAACATCATCATTCTTCAATCCCTATAGCGATACACAATATATAAAATACCTGAATCAAAAGACAATTTTTGAAATTATCAGAAAAGTTGAATTGAAACATGATTACCCTTTAATCGTTAAGAAAAACCGTGGTTCATGGGGAATTAATGTTTTTACGGTGAACGATAGAAGATCACTGGAAAAGGCGGTTTTAGCTATTTTTAATATCTATAGTGTTTCATTTGATTATGTTTGTCTTGTTCAGGATCAAATAAATATTAAGGATGAGTTCAGAGTTATTTATCTAAATGGTGAATTTCAGTTTGCTTATAGAAAAGTGGTCGATAATGCAGAATTCACCGGTAATATAAGCCCTCTTCATTGGGAAGGTTCTAAAACCGAAATGGTTAAGGACTGTGAATTAATACAAAAGCTGGAGGATTTTTGTGCCCCCATTTTTTCAAAACTAATGATCCCTTTTTGTGGTCTTGATGTGGCGCTGGATAATACCAGTGAGTTATGGCTTATTGAAGCAAATTCATCCCCTGGATTTGATCATGTTATTGAGGACAACGGGGAGTCTTTTATTATACATTTGTATCAAAAAATTCTAAGGAGTTTAGCGCCCGGCGAGAAAAAATGCCCCATTAGTGCCCGTTCAGTAACGCGGTCGTAGCGAGGGTGATCCAATGACACGAAATGGGCTCTACAATATATTTCCAAGTAGCTTGGGTATAGGCGTTTAGTCATTCTAAATAACACTATCTTGTGGTGTACAGTTCGTGTCAGTGGGACGTCCGCATTTAACATCTGTTTATGATGGGCACTAATTATGATTAGATACATTTAACAGCTTGTTATTCGTTTGTTTAAACTTTAAAGTGAACAGTGATATCGTCCACCATTTTAGAGATAAGCAATGAAAAATTATAAAAAAATATTCGCTTTAAGTGCACTTGCTTTAGCGTTACAAGGATGTGACCTTACAACATCAAACTATTCAACTAAATCTACCACATCAACAGCAACGAGCCAATCAGCTCTGACTTTAGATATAGAAAAATTTGTATTAAAAAATGGACTTGAAGTTGTATTCCATCTAGATAAATCTGATCCTGTTGTTGCTGTAGCGATCCAGTATCACGTAGGATCTAACCGTGAAAAATTAGGTCGCACCGGATTTGCCCATTTCTTTGAACACATGTTATTTCAAGATTCTGAAAACGTTGGTGCAGGTAACTTTATTAAAAATATAGGTTCAATGGGTGGCAGTTTAAACGGTGGCACCTGGCAGGACGGTACTATCTATTACGAAATTGTACCTAGCGATGGTTTAGAAAAAGTATTATGGATGGAATCTGATCGCATGGGTTACTTCATAAATACAGTGACAGATGAAGGTCTGGAAAACGAAAAACAAGTCGTTAAAAATGAGAAACGTCAAGGGGTTGATAACCGACCTTATGGCCATGAAAACGTTGTAATGCTTGAGGCGTTATATCCTGAGGGACATCCATATAGCTGGTCTGTTATTGGCAGCCTGCAAGATTTGCAAAATGCTACATTGCAAGACGTACGCGATTTTTATGATAAATGGTATGGCGTTAACAATGCTACCTTAGTGCTGGCAGGTGATTTCGATAAAAAACAAGCTAAAGCCTGGGTAGAAAAATATTTCGGTGAATTAGAACCTCGTGGCGATGTAACACCCATAAAACCTATGCCAGTTACTTTAACGGCATCTAAGTCTTTTTATCATGAAGATAATTTTGCAAAATTACCGCAATTATCTTTAACCTTCCCAACGGTTGATCAAAATAATGTTGATAAGTATGCGCTAGAAATGTTATCGCAATTACTCAGTGTTGGTAAAGAAAGTGCCTTATATCAAGCTGTAGTAGAAGAAGATAAATTAGCTCCACGTGTTAGAGCTTCTGTGGATCACGGTGAATTAGCGGGTATTTTTGGTATAAAGGTACGGGCTTTTGACGGTAAAGATCTCGACGCAATTAAGCAGAGTATTGATAAAGCTTTTGCTAAATTTGATGCAAACGGCATCACAGACCAGCAATTGGCTCGTGTATTAACAGGTAAAGAAACTGAATTTTTTAACGATTTAACAGGCGTTTTTGATAAAGCATCATCATTAGCAACTTATAACGAATTTTATGGCGATCCAAACTTAGTGACCAGCGAGATAAATAAATATCGTGCGGTAACTAAAGCAGACATATTGCGCGTTTTTAGGGAATATGTGCTGAATAAAAACTATATTGCAACCAGTTTTGTTCCTAAAGGACAATTGGTGTTGTCACTTAGTGATGCCGTTAAAGCGAATATTGTTGAAGAAGAAATAGTGCAGGGCGCTGAAACGAAAACAACGACTGCTGACAAAGAGACAGCATTAAGTCCGGTCGCCCAGGCAGCCAGTTCATTTGATCGTTCAGTTAATCCATCTTATGGAAAAACCCCAACCATAACCGTACCCGATATTTGGCAGAATGATTTAAATAATGGCGTTAAAGTGCTGGGAATAGTGCATGACGAATTGCCACTGGTTTCATTTTCAATCCGAATTATGGGTGGCCACTCTTTAGATGTTGACTCTAAGCACGGTGCTGCAAACTTATTAACTGATATATTAATGGAAGGAACTGCGAATAAAACACCTCAACAGCTTGAAAACCTTATTGGTGATTTGGGTGCTGAATTAGACTTTTATGTAAGTGACGAGTTTATTACCTTAAATGGTAAAACATTAAGTAAAAACTTTGATCAGGTAATAACACTGGCTCAGGAAATTATTCTGGAACCTCGTTGGGATGAAACTCAATGGCAACGAATCAAGGATGAAACTCTGGCAAACATTCAGCAGTCTGCCGGAAACCCCAGAGCTATAGCGGCTAATGTGTATGGCAAACTTCTTTACGGTGATAGTAATTTAGGCACACCCGTTACAGGAACAGCTGATGAAGTAACCGCAATGACTTTAAATGATGTAAAAGCATTTTATAAAGCCAATATTATTGCTAATTTAACCAGCGTGCATATTACCGGCGATATAACTAAAGAAAAAGCAGCAAGTAGCTTGAAACCTCTTAGCATGCTTAAAAAAGGCGATGTGAAATTAGAAAAAACCCCCATGCGTATAGTGCTTGATAAACCAGAGTTATATTTCGTTGATGTACCAGGTGCTAAACAATCTTTCATCCGCATTGGCAGCCGCGCTATGTTAGCCAATTCCAGTGAATATTATCCAGCAGTCGCAGTAAACCATGAATTAGGCGGAAGCTTTTCGGCTAGATTATTCAAAGTATTGAGACTGGAAAAAGGTTATACCTATGGTGCATATTCCAGCTTTAGCCGTAGTAATCAAGGTGGTTCATTTACCGCTCGTTCGAGTGTTCGCTCAAACGTTACGTTAGAATCGTTGCAAACTTTCCGTGAAATATTCGATGATTACGCGAAAAACTTCGATCAGGCAGCGTTAGACAATACCAAGTCAATATTAGCGAAACGAGATGCTCGTGCTTTTGAAACAACAGACGCATTATTAGGCATGCTGCAAAACGTCAGCAGTTATAACCTGCCAAATAATTTTGTTGAACAACAGCAGCAAGTATTAAGCAATTTAACACTTGAACAAACAAAAGCGACACTAGCCAAATATATGGATCGTGACAAAATGATCTATCTAATAGTTGGCGATGCCGAGACTCAACTTGCACGTATAAGTGAATTGGGATTGGGTGAGCCAGTATTATTAGATAAAGACGGAAATAAAGTTAAATAATATAATTGGTAAAAATATAAATGGGTTAACCTAAGGGTTAGCCCATTAAAATATTCATTTATTAATACAGCATATTAAACAGAAGTTATGTGCAAATCACTCCAAAGATCCTACAAGTATCACCTCACCAGCTCCTACTTAATAATTGAGATAACAAGGTACAATACGTTGTATTTAAAGGTTGCTACGGGGTCATAAAACCAGTCACTAAGTTAATTAGATATTCGTGATTACTTGTCGCACTGCCATCATTCGCCATAATCACCAAGCGCCAATCATTATCGCCAACATGAAGTATATCCATGTAATTCCTGAAACTATCAAATTTCCCCCCATGATTGATCAAGCGACTATACATATTAAAGGTATCAGAGCTGACGACTTCACCTCGAAATAACGCGGTTATGAAATGGTACATATCGTTAATAGAGCTCACCTAGCCACCTGAACCATTCACGTATATATTCTCGCCGTAAAATGTATTGTGGGTGCCATAATTAAGGGCATCATTGGTTCTAAGGGTCGAGTGTTCGTCTGCAATGTAGCTATTTATCATGCCGGACGGGATAAAAATATTGTTTTGCATATATTGTTCAAAGCTTTCGCCACTGACCCGCTCAATAATCTCGGCTAATAACATATGCCCAGTGCTACTATATTCATATTGAGTACCCGGTTCGAATTTCAATCTATCGTGAGCGATAAAATAGTTCAAAACCTTTGCGTTGGTAAGATCATTTATATCTTCATATAGGTATTAATCGTCTTTAAATATACCAACATAAGTAGCAGTGGTATTTGATTTAGTCGCTCGATACATTCCTTTCGTGTTAAATGGCAGACTCATATTACCTTTAGTGTCGATGATGATCACACCACCAGTACCACCGACGGGCATAAGAACATTATGAATGACTTCATTACCGGCTTGCTCGATAGTTTTCCCCTGATACTGCACTCTTGCGCAAATATCAGCCGCTACATTGTATCTGATAAAATACTCACCATGACCAGTCGCTGAAACCGCACAGGAATTATTATCGGCAAAAGTGCCGGCACCAATAATTGGCGCATCACCGATACGGCCAAAACGCTTGGCTGTCATACCGCCAGTTGAAGTTCCAGAAGTAATATCTCCATGTATATCAAGGGCAACGGCGCCAACAGTACCGACCTTATATTCAACATCTAAAGAGTTATGTGCAGCTTGGTGATCTTTATTTTCTAGCTTCGCTTTTTTCATTTTTGCTTTAACTTTAAGTAATGACTTGTATCTGTGTTCGGTATTAAATATTTTATTATCAACTAATTCGACACCTTTATTCTTAGCGAATTTCTCCGCTCCTTCACCACTTAGCATAACGTGTATTGATTCTTCCATCACTAATCGTGCAAGATTGATAGGGTTTTTTATGTGCTTAACGCCAGCTACAGCCCCGGCTTGACGGTTTTTGCCATACATAATTGACGAATCCATTTCATGAATTTCATTATGTGTATAAACAGCCCCTTTACCAGCATTAAAAAAGGGTGAATTTTCAAGGATGTTAATAGATGTGGTTACAGCATCAATACTGCTACCGCCTTTTTCTAATACACTATAGCCAGCCTCAACAGCTTCTTTTAACTTAGCTCTATAAGCCTTCTCTTTTTCGGGAGTAAAACGGCTTTTCTGGATAGTACCTGCGCCACCATGTATAGCTATTGCGATTGGCGACTCTGCAGCTATTACAGCACTTGGTAGGGATGCAAAAAGTAAACTTGTTATTATTGGAAAAACTTTATTCATTATTATTCCTATTTTTATTATTTTTGTGTGTGTCAGTGTATAAAAGCTGAGGGTAACGGTTATATATTATTTATTCTTAGTGTAAAAAAAGTGCTAAACGTATTAGAGCCTAAATAAGGTAAAATGCATACCTAATAATTGGTGGACATGACGGATTTAGGACCTGGATGTTAATTAACAGGGATGAAAATTTAAGAGTGGTTATTTTAGGCAATGGCGGTGATCGAACGGGAAAACACAATTATATAACACAACTAATTTCACCATTTGTATAATGATGGGTTTACGTTAATGCTATGGTGAGTTCTCTAATTATTGTGCGTAAAGTTTTACGAGAGCTCATTTTAACTTATTACATTGTCCGACAACTCATTTCAAATTAAAAACAAAGCAGGTCACAGGTCACAGATTACAGAAGCAATATTAATACGGTTTTTCAGGGGGCATCTTGATAAGCAACCTTTATACTTTTAATGGAGTGCTATAAAAAGAGATCCTAATTTTAAAAAGATAAAGATAAAGGATGCTAACACAAAGGCTGAAAGTAATAAAAATGAGCATGGGAAGTCTAAATTACTAAGGAAAAGAAGGAGTAGAAAGTAGCAACTTAACTAAATTTAAGTATAGGCGATCGGAATAATTGTGTATGATATTTTGAAAAGCATCCAACTAATGTCCATCCAGAAACGGATTTCTAAAACAAGCGTCCTACGAGTACCATCTGAACACCCTTGGATCGCTCTCGCTACGACCCCGTTTCAGGACGAATACTAACTAATAAAATTAAAATATTTATGTTAAAAATAAAAAACCAACAAAAATTTAAGTTTATTTTACTTTCCCTTTTCATTTCAATTGGTTCATCTTGAGCTGATGAAGTTGATGATTTTATCAAAGCTGAAATGGATAAAAGGAAAATCCCAGGATTACAACTAGCAATAATTAAAGATGATAAGTTAATTAAAACAGCCAATTATGGCTTTGCTAACCTGCAAGATTCAATTAATGTGGGGGATGATACGGTATTTAATCTTGCTTCAATAACCAAAGCCTTTACTTGTATTGAAGTAATGCGCTTGGTAGAACAAGACAAACTCAATTTTTCAGACCCTATATCAAAATATCTTCCAAATTTCCCTAAACAGTGGCATTCAGTCACATTGCACCAAATATTAACCCATACCTCTGGGCTTCCAGACGTTATGAATAGTCACTTTAAGTTAATATCCAGTGAAGGAGAAGAAGCTTCATGGCAACTACTAAAACACAAGCCACTATATTTTACACCCGGCACTGAATTTCGATACAACCAGGCTAACTATTTAGTTTTGGGTAAAGTCATTGAACAAGTTACTGGGAAATCTTATGCCGAACTTATTAAAAACCATCAATTTTTGAAGGTCAGTATGCCAAAAACGGCTGCAGCTGGTTTTGCTCATTTTTACAATGTTAATTCAAATCAAGCTAGAGATTATACTTATAATGTTACAGGCAATTTAACCAATGTTATGAAAGGATTTCCCTCATTTATCCGTGCTGGTGTTGGTTTAAGTTCAAATGCTAAAGAACTGGCTGCTTGGGTATTGTCACTAACAAAAGGGGATTTTTTCGATCAGCCCACCAGTCTTGACACTTTGTGGACACCAGCTAAATTGTCAAACGACAAATGGGCGGAAGCAAATCCGAACATGCACCCGTACGCAATGGGCTGGTACGTGGTAGAAAGGCCACAAAACCCCAAAATTATCTCAGCTGGCGGCGGTCAATCTGCAATAGTGGTTTATCCTGAAGATAACCTGTCGATTATACTATTAAGCAATCTTGCAGGCTCAAATCCAGAAAGGTTTATTGATGATATCGCTGATTATTATATTCCAGAATTTGGATTGACTAAAAACATCAAAACGCTCAAGACTCAACTTGAATTAAATGGCTATGAAAAAGCGTATAGCGTCACTCAAAAACTAAGTGAACAAAGACAAATAACCTTTGATGCAAACGAATTAAATAAGTTAGCCAACAGCTTAATTAAACATAATGAAGAGAAAAAGGCACTAGAAATAATAAAGTTGAATAACCGTCTTTTCTCAAAACTAACAGTGAATAACGAAACGCTGAAAAGCTATATAGGTACATACGATTTACCTGAATTTTCTATCGATGTAAAGTTAATCGCAGGAGCCTTATTCATACAGGTAACAGGGCAGGAAAACCTTCCTGTTTTTGCTGAATCAACCAATAAATTCTTTCTAAAAGTTGTTGATGCTCAAATTTCTTTTCATCTTGATCAGACGGGTAATGTTAAGGAACTTGTTCTTCATCAAGGAGGACAAGAATTTGTTGGGAATAAAGTGAATTGATTTAGTACCTATTATTAGAAATGATTATTCGAAATCTTTATTAAAAATGATTATTAGAAATTATTACTACCCGTTAAAAAATCAAGTAACTATTTGAAAGACATGATAGTATAAATTTTTTTCACCTAGCTAAGTTATAGTTCAGGTCTAAAAGATATCTTTGGATCAAAACTTATCATTTAATAATAACGATGTAATAAAAACTCTCAGTAAAAGGACTACAAAATGTTTAAAAAATTACTCATCTGCTCAACCCTTATCACAACAAGCTTTATGAGTTTTGCAGGAAATGAGTATAATTCAAATACTTCTAAATATATTGATTCCATTTTCTGGTTAAAGGACAATCAATAAAGTGCCGTTGTTTATGCTAAGTGGGAAAACTTCCATACTTTAAGAGCATTAATTGACGTAAGCCTAATGACTTCTAATTCAACCAAGGTAAACCAACAAGAGTCTGAATTATTAAAAGATGCAGATAAACTTTTATTGATGTCTAGTGAAAAACAAAAAATAATTAAGGTTCTCATCAGTGATGACACCCTTATTTTTGATGGTTACGCCTATAAAATTGATCCTGTTAAGTTTTCTCAGATGAAACGTTTAAATGAATATAGAATTAATAATGGTGATGGCTCTTCCTCTCGTATACTAAAGATGGCTATAAAAAATTATGGTCTTACCCCTTCTTTAAATAATAGCTAAAATAAAAAATATTTCCAGAGAATTAAAGCTCCCCCCATTCAAAGGAGGGACTTTTTTTAAAACTATTATTTACGCCAAATCAATGCACGCATTGACTCAAAAGAAAACAAAGTACTAGTGCAACATATCAACTGCTATACTATTAATTTATCTGACATTTTCAAAATTTCTAACACTTAAATGAGTATTTACATGGCCATTACAAAAGGATTACTAACATACGAAGCAGAGGGCATGGAAGGCGGGCCTTATCATAGTCGAAAACTTCATGTTCCCTCAAACAGTTCAGGACTGACCATAGGTCGCGGTTATGACATGAAGGAAAAAACCAGCGAAACAATTGAAGCTGATCTCACTGAGGCAGGGGTGGAGAATGGGGATGCCAAATTACTGGCTGGTGCAGCAAAACTTAGTGGGGACCTGGCAAAGCAGTTCATCGTTAACAATAATCTGCAGGACTTCGAAATAAGTATGGATACCCAGGAAATATTGTTTAACGCCAGTTATGAAAAAATGTCGGCGGATGTTAAGCGCATATGTAATAAAGCTGATTGTGTCAAAATATACGGTAAAGTTGAGTGGGATGAACTTAACGTAGCCATTAAAGAAGTGCTAGTTGATTTAAGATACCGTGGTGATTATACCCCCGCTAGTCGAAAATTAATTCAAAAGGTGGTTGCCGATAACGATCTTGAGTCATTTACCAGAACTTTATCTAACCGTGAATTATGGAGTAGGGTTCCTCAAGATCGATTTGATCGGCGAGCCAAATTTTTGTATTAACTTTTGTTTAAGATAACAAAAGAATAAGAGTCGTAGCCGATAAAACTATTCGACTCATGCAAATATAACGCGATCCAAGATGATAACGACAACCCTATTTATTATCTGAATAGGGATGCCTCCTGTTGCAAAAATAATAAATGAACAAAGAGTTTCCTCCCCAATTGTTTCTCTAAATACTATATGTGACCACCCCTTCAAAAACATCAAATTAAAAAATTAAAATTATTTCTGCTTATTTATTTTAATGTTGAAATGAAGAAATCATCATCATGGACTAAACTTACTGTGCTGTAGAAAACATTAAGGGTACAAATTAGTTCATGCAAGATTTTAACTATTTAGCATTGATTTGGTGCAGTGTTTTTGTATCTTATTATTTAGCTAATAAAACGCATTTAACGCCGTTACTTTTCTATTTAGTGATGGGCAGCATTATGGTCACTTTTGGATTACTCCCAGAACAAGCAACGCCTTTCATCGCGGTGTTATCAGAATTCGGCATTATTTTAATTATGTTTGCCTTAGGTTTTGAAGAGAATCCAACCATATTCATGCGTAGTATTAAACGAACATGGGGCATTGCATTATTTGGTGCTTTGGTGCCTTTTTGGGCTTCATATTTTTGTGCCATATATTTTTGGCACGACACCAATATTGCAATATTGGTTGGTCTTGCTATGGCTGCTACTACTGTTTCGCTGTCTATGGCGGTTCTTAAGCATGAAAACCTTCATTTAACTAAAGCCGCAACCGGCATTATGACAGCGGCGATTCTCGACAATGCGGCCTCTTTGGTTTTTGTCGCTATATTAATCCCCTTGGTCAGTGGTCAGAGTGAACTGACAATAGCTGGCATTCTGTTAACCAGTTGCAAAGCCTTGCTGTTCTTTGCTGTGGTTCTTATCTTTGGTCTCTGGATATTTCCCCGGCCAGAAACACACTCGTACGGTTGGTTGAGGACTTTACTTACTCCCTTTGGCTTGCATAACGTATTAGCCTTTAGTGATGGTAAAGTATCGACCCTGGCTATCCTTACCATTGCCGTTATTTTTGCCATTATGGCCCATCACTTTGGTTTGCATCCTGCTGTGGGCGCCTATATGGCGGGCTTGATTATGCATAAAGAATACTTTTACCGCGTAGATAAAAAGGACACCGTAAGTACTTATAAGAAAACGCGTAAAATCATTGATGATGTAGCATTTGCCTGGATTGGACCTATATTTTTTGTCAACCTAGGGGCGAAAATTGTACTGGATGGGGAGATATTACTCAGCATTGTTGACACAACACTGGTGCTGACCCTTGCCATTATGGTTGCACAAATACTCTCTGCCGGCATAGCCGCCCGTGTTACCGGAAGCTTTAATTTTAAAGAATCAGTGATGATAGGCTTTGGCATGTTAGGCCGCGCTGAGCTTACGTTTGTGGTGATGGACATAGGCTATGTACACAATGATATATTTACAACAGAAGTTTTTTATACCTTGATGTTTACCGCTTTTGCGCTAAATATTTCGGTTCCTCTATTTATTAAGTTATGGCATCATTATTACTCAAGCGAAAAAAAATAAATCTCCAAGAATAACAACATCAAGGACTAGCTTGTTGTTTACTGTATGTGATTTTGAAAAGCTTATAAAACAGCCTATTATCAATAATTAAGCCTAATTAGGAAAGTAATACCAAATACATGTCAAATTTTATTACCCGTAACATGTTAAATAAAGAAGAATCTTCGAGCTTTAATCACAATAAGGTAGTTTAGGAAAAATAGCCATTGCTGTTACAGCCTTGTAACCGTAGGTACATGATTTCCTTTGTATTTCAAAAGCTAAAATTAAAGAACCTATAAAGGCTCTTTTAACCGTTTTTTCCTACCTGAAGCATGTCTTTCTCTGGCATCACTATCAACATATCTGTCGGTTGTTTGCATAGAAGAATGACCTGCATCATCCCGAACATGCTCACGTGGTCTGGTTTTTACATCCTCTGAAATTCCGGTATGCCTTAACCAATGCACTGTAGCCATTTTAAGTTCTTCAGCGTCTTGAACTAAACCGTCATTTTTCATTCGCTGATATGATGCATCGAAACAAAATTGAACAATTTTTCTTATTTGTCTTGTGCTGGTAACTGCACCTCGTCCTTTTTGCTTAACAATCAAAGGGATAAATTCACCGACAGTAGGTAAGGGCGGTAGTTCGAGAAATATCCGGTATCGCTTAAGAGCATCGATCATTTCATCACTTACTGCGATATTTCGTGATTTATTACCTTTACCGACAACATAAAACCACCAATTTCCATCACCGTCTTTTTTAAAATCACCCATTGCCGGTAATGAACGTTCGTCGGCAACTAATTCAGATATTCGTAAATACATGCCTAATAAACAATTCAAAATAAAGAGTGAACGTTCATGAGTCGCAGGATCTGCTGCAGCCAGTTTTTCAACGGTTTCAATAACATACTCCCATTGTAAGTTACTAATTCGTCTAACAGTAAGGTTATGTTGTTGCTTTATAATAAATTTACTCTTTTGGCGGATTTGCAAGATAGGATTTGATTCTAAAACTTGTTCTTGAATTAAAAAATTAAAGTAGGATGACAGTACCGCAAAAATAGATTTGATTGTTGATTGCGATAATACAAAGTCTTTTTTATCGGGTAATTTACCATTACGATTTTCAACTTTAGTAACAGAGGTTACAAAGGGTTTCCAATCTTTATTAAATACCCGCAAACCATTTTTAAGTTTGAAACGAGCTACGTTCTTTATGCCAATCCAGGATGCCGGAGGATTAATACAAAAGTTAAGATATTCTTCAATATCTTCACGCCTTAAATCAATAATGTTTTTATGATGAACATGCCAGGCCCATTGCATTAATCTTTCAGTTTCGCGCCGATAGACATTAAATGTAGCAGAGCTTCCGTTATAGCTATAAATAAACTTCCAAGTAAATTCAAATTCAAGGTTCGCGTTATCATGATTTAGTTGAGATTGCGTTTCAAATAAATGTGAAGTATCAAAACATTTTAAAGAAAATGGGTTATCTAAATACTCTAAGTTATCAAATATTGCTTTAGGAGATTTAATGATATTTAGCCTTAAAAGATGGAATTGCTTAATTCTAACTGTATAAATGGGTAAAATCAATAGTTCCGATAACCATAATTATCGGAACTATCGGGATTGTGAGAGGCTCCCTGTTTTGGGGTTTGGTGTTGGTTGGTATGTTATTGGTGTTGAAATGGGAAAAGTTATGGTGCGCTGTGTGAAATCTGAGGCTGTTTTATGTATGTAGCCTCAGAATTTTAAATATAACCACTAAATTAAAAGTTAAACTTAATCATCATCTTCATCAATCAACTTTAAAGACGTTAAATTAAAATTTTCTTGTTTTTGATTGTAACCATCAAACCAAACACAACTAGCTTTTTTAGTATCAATACCACTAAAAATCCAATCAATAGTCATACTTATACCACCACTTTTTAACTCAACACAATCACCATTTTTTAATTCAGTCATTTTTATTCCTTATTAATTAAGTTACATGCCTATGCAGTTTGCTCCGGTATTTGGAAAATACCGACAAGATAGATATAAAACTGGTCGATATTTCTCAAGTTCAGGGTAGTTATCGACCAACCTGTGTGATGTGTATAGGCAAGTTAAGTTATTACCTGTAAAAAAACAAGCTAACAATAACGTTGTGATTAATAAAGAAAAAACAAGGCTTCACTCAAAAAAAAGAAGTTTTGCAGGACGGGGGGATTTACTTATTCTCAACATAAATGCCCTACCGGTTAAATAATGCCTTATCTACAACACCCAATATTATCCATTGCTAAAAAATTGGCAACATAACCGATCCGCTTCGCTCAGTGAAAAACTGACGAACCAATCATCAATATCTACGATGTAACCTGGCACTTAAAACGGACTCGATTTAACCAATTTTCGCGTTGTATATGGCTGAAACACAAGAAAATAAAATGAACCTCTAAGTAAGTACAAGCAAAACCATACCAACTATTTACACATAACTATAAGGTACTGTATTTGATCGTTTTTTATTTTATCAGTCTAAAATCATGAAAATATTAACAATTGACTAACAAAAACAGCTTGAAAATAGTCATAAAAAGAAGGTTCTAACCGAGCTAAAACGGGATTTTACAATAATGAACACATCAGACTGAAATAAACAAAAAATAATCGGCTTCTCATCGTTTCGTTGTCGTTGCTCAGGCTTCGCCCTCCGCCTCCAACGACGAGAAGCCGCTTATTTATTAATTTTATTCTCAATAATGACTTAACTGGCCTTTAATTTGGCAATAAAGATAGTGACACCGCAGGAGAATCATTGGTGTTAAGTTGTGGCAATTCAATTTTTGAAGGCTGACAATAAATATAATGACTTCGCACATCAGAGCGCAGCTCAACCAGACAAGGAGACTTGAAATAAATGTGATAACCCATTTCTTTTAAGGTCATCGAATTAATCGAATATTGCTCATCATTAATGAACATAACAAACGCATAACTACGACTAACCAGCTGCTTAACCATCTGACCAACTCATAACCGGTTAAATACATTTTTGACGCCCCATAAGGCAAATTTACAAAATTATTAGCCGAATAAATAACCGAAAGGCTAACATCACGAAAACCAACAACAACAGCCTTAACAGCACTTTTTTGACCAGCTGCCAAAGCATGACCACTAACCGTTTTAGCCGTTTCAACTGTTTTCTGATGAGATGGTATTTTAAAAGATGCACTATCAATAAGTGTCTTATTAATTTCAGGCTCATCATCACCGAAGAAAAAGAAAACCATATACAATAAATAGGCAGCCACAAAGGCGAAACCAAACACAAGCTTACCAGTAAAAGGCGACCGACCCACCCCCGACTTAGTGCCTTTTCCCGTTGCTGTGGATTTATAAAGTTTAAAAACATCTAATGGCACCTTTTGAAACGTCACAATGTCATTTTTACCGACCGTAAGCCCGTTAGTTTTAGGCAAATGCTCCAATATTCTTGGACGTCTTTTATAATACGAAATAGGAATAGCATCTTTTGAAGAATGGCAATAAGCAACCTCACAAACAGAACGAATAAAAGCGGCAACCTCTTTAATATCAGGCGTTGCAAGCAAAATATCCCAATTATGATAGTAGGAATACCCACAGTTAAAAACGCCCAAAAAGATTCCACGTAACCTAATAAAGACGAGAAAAAACCACTGATCCCATCAATCATTCCCGCATACGCAAACGATGGAAACAGCATAAATACACACATCAATAAAAATAACAGTAAACTTGTTTTCATAAACGAACACCAGATAAAACAATGGATAGCGCTAATAAAGTAGCCAAAAACATAATAATATTACCAATACCCCCAAAATGTTCGGCATAGCGTGAAATTGAAATGTTATAAGTGCCCCACTGACCCAGATCTAAATTATTGGCCGCATAACCTGAGCCTGTGACATTAAAGGAAAATTTATCTTTAATTGATTGATAAAATGTTGAATTTTCTAAATTGATTTTCTGTTTTAACTTATTCACTTTTACGGTATTCGCATCAATATTTGCTTGATCAAACAAAACACTATATTCACCAGTTCCTGAAACAACCGAACCCGTAGAAAATGGAGCTTTCAGCACATTTGTTATTTTATTAATAGCATCAACAACAGCCCCGGTATCAACATCCTGACCATCTATGCCAGGAATACCATCTATTCCTGGAAGGCCATCACGACCAGCACGTAAAAAAACAAAAGAATCACCACATTCAATCACGACTGAATCCGGATCTAACGGATCATCAAAAGTCGTACAACCTTCGCCATTCAAACCATCAATACCATCTGCACCGTTAGTTCCGTTAGTTCCATTAGTTCCGTTAATTCCGTTAATTCCATCAACACCATTTTGACCAGCAATACCTTGTGTTCCTTGAGCACCATCTAAACCAGGATCACCTTTTTGGCCCTGATCACCCTGATCACCCTGATCACCCTGATCACCCTGATCACCTTTTTCACCACGTTCACCTTTTTCACCCTTGTCACCATCCTGACCATCAATACCTGAAATGCCTTGTTCCCCTTGAATACCTTGCGCTCCATCAATCCCGTCCATTCCATCTGAGGGGAAATTATTAGCCAAATAATTCACTGCATTTGTATTTTCTATAACATCAGCAGCAATGATTTCAGCTTTCGTTTACAACAAATAAGTTTCAATAAACAAACTACTGATATCAACGGTATTATTTTGAATTCCCTGCACTAAATTTGAATCATCATAACTGTCACCATCAGCACCTTTTAACAAGGCCAATTGGTCATTGGTAAAATCAGAAAATTGAAAAGCATCACCCTGCTCTCCTTTTTCACCTGTTAACCCAATATCACCTTTTTCGCCTTTATCCCCTTTAATACCAATATAAATAATCGGCGCATCAGTATTATTCGCAATGATCTCTTCGCAATCACTGCCAAATTGACACTCAACTGGAGCAGGTTTAATACATTCATAACTGATTAGTAACGGATTGGTATAAATAAAATTTGTTATATAAGAAGGAGAAACACACACATCTTCAGTGTAATACTCCAAACACGTATTAACCGAATTACAAGGTAAACCACAAACCATATCAGAGGATACAAACGCACAATCTGATCCCATATCAATTTTAATATAATAGCTACGCGTACGATTGGTGTTATTTTGACTATTATAATAATTAAAATGTTGATAAATCCTATCCGATCCAGACACCGAAGAATACGAAGTACTGAGATTTTGTTTAGCATAATCAATTGGTGAATCTATCAAAGACTTTGTAGCTCAAGAAAAAGTAAAAAAAGAGAAAAAATAATCAAACTTTAATTTCAAGGGATCAAAAAGTACATCATGGAAGATATAAGCAAAGTTGAACTTAGTTACGGTAAGAAACGGACAAAAGAACTCGTTAAAGTTGCTATCATTTTAAACATAACGTTAATAGAACTTATTTCTAAAATAAAAAAGATGATAACAATACAAAGAAGGGAAACAAAAACAGCTAAAAACATAGTTATACCCCAATAAAAAAGGGATATATAACCAAAAGGAATAACTATATAACAGTGATTTTACCAAAAAAGTCCAAAACCACTGTATAAAGTCTCTATATGGGACAAGAATCCACTGTTATAGTATGTGGATTCTTAAAAATTCACTTTTTGCTTCAAATCATCAAATATATTTCCGATAAAAACTTTAATCTAAATATTTAATGATTTTTGAAGTATAACCATATTGTTCGAGTAACATATTTTGAATGCTGCATGTACCTACACAATGTAATGCACCAACAACAAAAAGCGTGGGGATGTCAGAATTAAGCACAGAAATAAACTTATTAATCCATAATGAATTTCTTTCAATAATAAGTCCTCTAAATAAAATAGGAAAATCATCTGCTAATGAATTAAAAAAGCATGATAATTGTTCTTCATCAGATGTATTCCAGATTTTTATTATTTTTATTATTTTTTCTATAACCTGATTTTTATTTCTTACTGCATTAATAAGACTTTTATTTTGCTCTTTTATCGGAGAATTATCAAAATATGACATACCTGCATCTTGTGACTCAAGCCATTCAATTTTCTTTTTATCTTTCTCTGATTTATTCCAAAGTAACCTATCTATACCATTTTCAGCTAAAAATTTATTTTTATAATATATGCTTTGTTCGATTGTCTTAGCTACCAACCATACCTTTGATTTTTCTAAATGACTATATGGTAAGTTATATTTTAACCATGTTTTTTTAGTATCACGAAATAATGATTTGGAAATATTGTCAGATAACTTATCGTTTTGATATGGCTTTAATATATTCTGTTCAGGATCAAGTGAAGTTTCAAATATTACTTTTGATACTTTGTCATAAATGTTATTAATAATATCTATATGGTTATTATCACCACCCTTCATAAAATGGATAGATGCCAATATATATACTTGAGAGTTATCAAATTTCCAAATCAATTTATAATCTTCTATTAGTTAATAGTGTATATCTAGAATTCAATATTCAATGAAATCTATTTATTCACCACATTTTTTATAATATATTTAATAACTTATCAAAAATATTTAAAACTTTCAATTATAATAATACTTTTACATATATTCAGTTAATACATCTACTTATTAAATAATCGGGTTTTATTTTTATTTTCAATCCATAATTCATAAATGCTAATAAAAATATCATCCGACGATCCAACCCTTGAACAAGCTATCAAGCTATCAATCTATTAAAATACAGAACCAGTGCTAATTCTAAAGCAGCCAAAAAGCCTTATACGATTTCTACAAAATGGTAATTTAAAATGAAATTTTACGCGGTCACAACGATTCAATGATTGATGAAATTGATCGGTTAAGAGAATTACTTAATTTATATAAAAACTTCAAAACTAGTGCTAAATGGAATTATTTCAAATAAAAAACACAGCAACTTTATATTTAAGGTATTCCCTAAAAGGTACTGAAATTGGTACCAAAACGCCCCCTAACCTTCTTAAATGGTCCCAAATGGTACCACACCCAAAATTATCCATTGGTGAAAAATTGACAACATAACCGGTCCGCTTCGTTCAGCGAGCTACTGACGAACCAATCATCTGTATCTACGATTCACGTTAAACAATTTAACCATTCATATAAATAATTTTCTCACTATATAATAACAACTTACAGACAACTAAATAACATCTTGATATTAGGTTAATTAAGTGCCAGCATGGCTAATCTATTGTTTTTTTATTGTGAAACAATGACGTATTTATTGATTTTAAATAGAATTACTTACTTATAATAATTCAAATAAGAATTTTTGGCTCTGTTCCATAATACTGTTGTCCCTCGATGAATCCCCTATTTTTAAAGGGTTAGGCGATAAATTGGTTTTTTAACGAGAATTAGTCACAGAGTCCTAGATATAAGGGTTGAGTTTAATTCCATTTGAAGGGACAACAATTATCTACAACAGAGCCGAATTTTTATATCCACATCAATCAGATTAAAAAGGAATTAAGATGGTTAAAATACTTATAACTACACTTATTATGTTTTTTTCTATGCTGAGTAATGCAGAGGTTATTACTTATACAGATTGGGAATATAATAGTAGTGATGAAATCGACTGGATTGTAACCATAGATGATGAAAGTCATGCAGATTATTTTACTTTTAACATAGGCATAGGCTCACCTTTATTGACAGGTGATGTTTTAGGTTTTGCTTTTGATACCTCTGCTGATTTTGCTTTACCAGCAGATTTAGTTAATTTCTCGCCTTACGACATTGGAAACTATAATACCAATTCATTAAATTGTGGTCCAGGTTGTAACTTTAACGGTGCCACAAGTGATAACTTTGATCATTTAATGAGTATAGGTCAACAAGGCTCAGGAGGAGACAATGTAACTACGTTTTCTTTTGGTCTGCTAAAAGGCGATTTAACTTTAGATGAGAACTTATTCACTCGGGTAGGAATACGGGCTCAGTCGGTGGGTGATAACTGTGACAATAGTAGCTGTGATGGTAGTGTTAAAGATATATCAGCAACTAGTATGTCAGGATCAATTACTGATGTTCCTGAGCCTACAACGGTCATATTACTTGGTTTAACCCTATTAGGATTAGTAAGCAGAAAAATATCTTAAAAAACTGAAGGGAGTGCTTTTCTAAAAAAAGCACTTCAATTGACCAAACAATGCCAGTAACGATTGTAAACCATTATCATATTTTTATAGACAATCTAAACCTTAAACCCCTGCAATGCCTTGTTTACCTCAGTGTCTTGAACTCAATCAATCCCATCTATTGCGTCTAATTTCAGATTATTAACCAAATAGTTTAATGCGTTTGTATGTTCTCATTTTAGGCATAACGTTAGAAGAACTTATCGCAAAATAAAATCATAATGGTTTTAAGTGATAAAAAAAAGAAAATAGAAAAATACCTGTAAGACAATAATAACGGGGCTATCATCAAAAGGAATATATACAGTGATTTTGACAAAAAAGGCCAAAACCACTGTGTAAACTCCCATCACATCAAAATGTTTGATTTATTTAGAACACATGCATTGATAATTTTAAGAAAAAATCAAGCAGATTATTCAACGGGTCAAAGCATTTTAAATTCTAATTCTTTCAACAGTATCATTAATTTCAATGCTTTCTTCCTAATGTGATCTGTACTCATGCCATTCGGTAGTCCGTTTTCATCAATAGGTGTCGGGAATTCTTCATCAAAACACAGTAAATTTAGCTGTTCATTTGGATCTGTATTAAGATCATAGAGTTCATATTGGTTGTTCTGAGGTTTATCGTCATTAGGATCAAAATAACGTACTAACTTCCACTGCTTATTGTTGATCACCGCATGAACATTATTTGGTTGACATACAGGTCCTTGTTTCAGTTTTTCAACCTCGCTAGGATAGGTTTCATCATTATCCCACAAATCTTCATCGCACAACCTTGCAACAGCGCCTAAATAAACTTAAAAATCAGTAAGTTCTTTGCCTTCACAAAGTTTTGAAACATCTTTGTTCATACCTGAATCCAGATCTATTGGCTCAGCCTGCCTCCCAAATGGTTCAGTAATTGTGTCGTGTGTCATAAACAAAACACCTTTGCGGCGCTTTTTGGTATCAGGTTCTTTAACGTGTATTTCTTCACCCAGAATTAGTGGACTTAAATCAACACCAACTGGATCAAGAATAGTATTAAACCTTTTAAGTTTCACATTTTCTTTAATACTATCAAACATTGAAGCATCCATACCGGAAAGACCAAGAATAGTCGGTAGTATGTCGATATGACTCGTGATTTCACTGATCTGTTTAAGTCCACCTGGTACATGATGCATACTAGCCGGAAACCGAACAACCATGGGCACATGAATAATCTCTTCATATGCAGAATGCCATTTCTCCATTAGCGTACCATGAGATGCGGCATATTCTCCGTGATCAGGACAAAACATTACAATTGTATTGTCAGCCTGACCAGACTCTTCAAGCGTTTTAAGTACATTGGATATATGCTGATCGACTTCATGTCACAAGTCTTAAGAAAGGCGAAAGAAATAATTTTAAAGTTATGCTAGACGCAAGGATTTACTTATTCACAAACATTAATGCCCTACCCAACAATCTTAAATTATTTATAAACTTGCGGTAGTTGATAACTTTGTGGGAGGCCTTTACTTTGCTGAATAATTGATTTAACACTAAGCCCATTCGTTTTCTTTATTTAAGCCATATCGGTTTCTATTAAATTATCTGTCCATTTTATTAGTTCGGGATACGCTTTATTTACTATGTCGAATACAATGGCACATTGTAACGGTTAATAAATAAGACCCCTTAAAAAGAAGTCTTATAATTTAATCATAACCTTTAATCATAACCTTTAATCATACCTTTGATCATAACTAATATGGTTTTTTAAAGTAACATAATCACTTCGTTAGAAAATTAAAATCAACTTCTACAACCCCGACTTTTATCAGGGAAAATTCACCTTTTAATGATCTAAAGATATCAATCTCAGCCAAAAACCAGCGAGGAGATTTTTTGGAGGTTGCATTAGCAATAAACTTTAAATTTTCTCCTGCAACTACTTGAGTTGAGATAAGTAACGGTTCATAGTCGAAGTCTAAATCTTCAACAACGTGCTCAAAACCAAGTAAATCAAACTCACTTATTTCAGCAGTAAACATACTAAAAGCACCTACAAAGTCATTATTTCCACCAATAACTACCGGTTTTTCCTTTTTCATTGCCCTTTCCTTTTCTATTTAAATTGTTAAATTATGAAATTCGTCTATTTTGGACAATCCACAAAAAGTACGAATATTTATCGGCTTAATTAATAACCGATAAGTACAAAAAGAATAGATTAATAGTTTAAAAAAAACTATTACAAGTGATTACAAGCCATTACACAGCAACATTTAAAATAATTGAATCCCCCCTCACGTCAATATTTATAAGGGATTAGTGAATTAAACGTTACTTTTTAACCGTTTCTCTGTGAAATCTGACTACTGGAACCTACAAAAATTTATAAAATTCACGTAGCGCGCCTTTTGTTAAGATACTTATTGGCGAATCTAAGAATTTACATTTTTGTATAAGCTAACCCGGTCATCAAAAAAAAATTAAACAAAGCAACATCATAAATTTCAAACCATGAGAGTTAATACACTTTTCTACATGACCAATAACACACTACAAAATTAGTGATAGAAACAAGGTCAACGACTTTGTGGAAATCAGTTTCTGAGGTTCAACAATTAACATTGGTTGCAGATTTTAAAAATGCTTAGGATCCATTTATCTTTTAGCAAAAACGTTTTCATCACCAATTTTAAATCCTGGTTAAATAAAACTTCGGGAGTTGAATTTTATCCATCAACAAAAATATTACTCTTTTTCTTCGATACAATTTTTAGCTAAATGTTAATAGCTATCACAAAACAACATATTACCTGCTTATCTGGTCTTCTTTTATTTTGAACAGGTAGTGTAACTCCCAAATTTATAATAACTATAAACCTGAATAACAACTCAGAGTACAAAATTGAAATCGTTATAGCTTTGCTAATCACTGGTGCTTCTGGTTTAAAAAATCAACAAACTAAATTAGCAATCAAGACAACAAATACAAGATTCAAAATAAAGTTTATTTACAACTTTTAAATCCATCATAAATTTAGACCTCCAACAACCCTACCAACACCAATATTAATAAGTCACGAATTAATAAATACATTTACGTCGCTTAAAACATTTGAACCTCAATTTTAATGATTTAGAAAAATAGTAAATAGTCACTCTACATATTTATAGGGGTTATCGGAGTTACTGGTATGTAGTTATATGAGGGTTACTGGGGTTGTCTGGTGTAAATAAGTAGGGTTGTTGGGGTTGTAATAGGTGTTGCATGTTAGGGTTGTCGGGGTTATAATCGTAAAAGGTGAAATAAAGAGAAAAATCATGAAATATCCAATAGTTTTAAACAGATCAGAACTCGATAATTTATATAAAATCAGTGTTCCAGATTTACCTGGTTGCCAGGAAACAGCAGAAACAATTGATGCTGGCATTGACAAAATCAGCCAAGCAATAGCTGCTCATTTATCTATTTTGTCTGAGTACGGTGAAAAAATTCCAAGCGGGAGTTTGATTGAACATCACAGAAATAATTTTAAAGATGGCGTTTGGGCAATCATTGATATAGACATAACCCCTTACCTAGGTAAGAGTCATAAAATAAATGTTACCTTGCCTGAATTGTTGATCAAACAAATTGATGATCGGGTGAGTAAATCATCTGCTTATAAAACACGATCGGCTTTTATCGCCACCGCGTGCTTAATTGAATTAGCTAAATGATAATGTTCAAAGATACATTTTTTTATTGTATGGATATTACGGAATATAATGTAATTGAATTTAAAAATTTTGCAGGATGGTAAATAGGGGTTTTAAAACAGTTGAAGTTTTGATGGGTTACGTCTGAGGCGTAACCCATCCTTGAAGAGTTCGTTCCATTAAATAAATGGGGAAAGGTCTATTAATTTTGCTGCTTTATCAATATCAACTTCAAAGTTTAGCGTTGCTAATTTGGGGATTGGTAATAAATTTTCTAACTCTGAAATGTTTTCTGAACTAAACGGCATTTCTTTTTGACAATTGGCAACCCAGCCAACGCACTCTAAGCCATCAGCAATTATTGCTTCATAACTTAATATTGCATGATTTAAACAACCTAGTTTCATGTTCACCACTAATATAACCTTTGCCTTGATGGCTTTCACAAAATCAGATAAATATAAACCTGATCCTAAAGGTAAACGCCAGCCCCCTGCTCCTTCAGTGATGGTTATGTCAGGTGAAAAATTAAGGAGTTGCTGAAAATTCAGCTCTATGTCTTTAAGAGAAATTAATGTGTTATTAATATTTGCAGCTATATGTGGAGCAATAGGTTCTAAAAATGCAACAGGGTTTACTTGAGCAATTGTTTGCCCACAGTTGGCCTCAACAGTTAAATATTGAGCATCTTCATTGATCAAAACACCATCAACTAACTGACAACCTGCCGAAATAGGTTTATACACTGCAACTTTTTTATTCCTATTTACTAAAGCTCTTACAAGTATTCGGGCAAAATAAGTTTTACCTGCATCAGTATCAGTGGCTGTTATAAAAAAATTGGTCATGCTTAATTTTCTAACTTCACTAACACGCCGGAAAAAACTTTATACGTTGCAGGATAAATCCCGTCTGGCTCTTGAAAATCTTTATAAGAGTCGGTCATTTTGTCCCATTTGTCTTTGCCAGCTAAACCTTTTAGAAGTTTTTTAGGCACCTGATTAGCCCCCAGGCCTTTTAGTTCATGAGCTAAATGTAAAACGCTTTCATATTCAAGCACAATATCCTGACAATTCTGTTCAATTAATATCGATTGACTAGTATTAAACAGTGAAGATAATTCTCGCTCTGTTTTAAAATCGATAACATGTTGATCGTCGTCAACTTGAGCCCAGGAAGATTTTAGTTCATTTAAAGTACCGTCAGCTAAGGTACTAAAAATAAACAAGCCCCCGGGTTTAAGTACACGTAATATTTCTTTCAACGCTTTTTCCAGTGGATCACACCACTGAATAACAAGATTGGAATAAACCAGGTCTATACTTTCATCTTGAAGTGGCATTTTAAAAGCATCACCCAATAGCCAATGAATATCTTTTACTCGATTTTCCTGAGCATAGTTAATCATTAAACGTGACATATCTAAACCAATAACTTGTTGATATTGGCTGGCTAAAATATTGGTAAAGAATCCTGTACCAGATCCTAAATCCAATACAGTTAAATCATTTATATTTGGTAACCACGGCATTAAATGTTTACCACTATACCTTTGTAATCGAGCAGAAACATCATAAGAATGACTTGCTGCACCAAATGAACGAGCAATTTTCACTTGAGTTGCATAAGCTGGCATTAATTCAAAACCTCATTTAAACATTGTGCTAAATAACTGATATCTTTATTATTATGACTAGCACAAATAGTAACACGTAACCTGGACTGATTTCTGGCAACCGTTGGTGGGCGTATAGCCGTCAACCAGATCCCTTTATTTTTTAATTTTTCACATACCGCTAAAGTTTTTGATTCTTCGCCAATAATAATTGCATGAATGGAAGACTCTGTTGGTATTAATTGTATTTCATCGTTAAGTTTAGACGCTAAAAGCGCACTCAGTTCTTTAATTTTATCTCGTCGCCATTGTTCTTTTTCTATCAAGACTAAACTGGCTTTTGTGGCCCACGCCAATGCTGGTGACATAGCGGTTGAATAAATGTAATGTCTGGAAAAATTAACCAGATATTCAAACAATTGTTCGTTACACGCAACAAAGGCACCACTGGTTGCAATAGCTTTTCCTGCCGTTGCCATAACAATATCCGGATCAGCAGAGCTTAAACTACCTTGCCCTTTTTCGCCAATCACTCCTATACTGTGAGCGTCATCAACATATAGCCAGGCGTCATTTTCTTTCGCAATTTCACTAAGTTGTGCAACTTTCGCCCGGTCGCCATCCATGCTGAAAACACCTTCGGTGATAATTAAATTGTCTGACACATTTTGTTTAGTCTGATTTTTATCGAAATGATTTTTATTTAGCCATTGTGCTAATTGCTCTACATCATTATGAAGAAAACGTTTAACAGTTGCTTTAGTTGCTAATGCGCCGTCAAGAAGAGAGGCATGACTTAGTTTATCTAACCAGAAATTACTATTTTCCTGGCCTAATGCTTGTAAAACACCAAGGTTAGCTGCAAAACCACTAGAATACAATATACAACGTGGTTTATTTAACCATAGACAGATATGTTCTTCAAGTGATTGATGTGCATAGTGAAAACCAGTGACCAAACTAGAAGCGCTTGCGCAAAGGCCAAAACGGTCGATACCTTCCTGCATAGCCTGATTAATTTTTTTGTGCTTGTTTAAGCCTAAATAATCATTAGAAGAAAAATTTAGATAAGTTTTCCCGGCAATGGTCACTTCTCGACCATTCTGTTCAGCAACACAGATACGTTGCCTGTACCTATGTTGCGTTTGCTGCTGAATTAACTTTTTTGTAATAAAATCAAAAGACATTGGTACTGCTTAATGTTTTTATTGATATTAGAAAAAGAATGATAAAATTTAATATCACATTAAGTTAATTTAACGGCATCATAGAATAAATTACTGTTTTGTTGATTTATTACAGCTGTTTTGAGTGCTAGATGATCATCTTCTTCATCAACATTACTTGCAATAGTTTCGGTATTAATACCTAACTTATTAAATAGAGCAGTATCTTGATTGGTTTCGGGGTTGTCTGCCGTCAACAATTTGCAGCCATAAAAAATAGAGTTAGCACCAGCGAGGAAACAAAGTGACTGCATTTGTTCATTCATTGCTGAACGACCGGCAGATAAACGTACATGACTTTTAGGCATCATTATACGTGCTACTGCAATACAGCGGATAAACTGAAAACCATCTAAATCATCAACATTTGATAATGGCGTACCTTCCACTTTCACTAACATGTTAATAGGTACACTTTCAGGCTGTGGTGATAAATTTGCAAGCTGCGCCAATAATGAGGCCCTATCGACTGCCTTTTCGCCTAAACCGACAATACCGCCACTGCAAACTTTCATCCCTGCTGTTCTTACATTGCTTAACGTATCTAACCTATCTTGAAAGGTGCGGGTGGTAATAATATTGTTGTAATTTTCTGGAGAGGTATCTAAATTATGGTTGTAATAATCAAGCCCGGCTGTTTGTAACTGACCCGCTTGATCTTCTGACAACATACCTAAAGTCATACAGGTTTCTAACCCTAAAGCTTTTACACCTTTAACCATATCCAGTACATAAGGCATGTCGCGTTCTTTAGGATTACGCCATGCAGCTCCCATACAGAAACGGGTTGAGCCCATTTCTTTGGCTTTTTTAGCCGCTTCAAGAACCTTGTCTATTTCCATTAAACGTTCTTTATCAATGTCGGTTTTATAACGGGCACTTTGTGAACAGTATTTGCAATCTTCAGGACACGCCCCGGTTTTAATTGATAACAAAGTACTTACCTGAACTTCATTAGCGTTAAAATGTTGGCGGTGAATACTTTGTGCTTGAAACATTAAATCATTAAAGGGTAGATCAAAAAGTGCCTGGACTTCTTTAATCGACCAGTTATGACGTAGTTCTGAATCAATCGAGCTTGTATGTTTTACTTGGTTTGACATCTAAATACCCTGTTAATTACTTGCTTGTGCTGGTTCAACATTAATACTTCAATATACATAACCAAATAAGCTGTTTCAAAATTGCAAATACAAATATTTAAGGGTAGTCTAGCCATCACCAGCCCATTGTCAACATTTAAAAACTACCAAGGTTTACCAGTGAACAATAATCATACAGAGCTTATTGATTTTGACCGTCAGCATATTTGGCATCCATATACTTCAATGACCAATCCTTTACCGAGCTATTTAGTAGAGTCCGCTGAAAATGTGACCATTAACCTAACTTCAGGGGAAAAACTTATTGATGGCATGTCATCCTGGTGGTCTGTGATCCATGGTTATAATCATCCGGTACTGAATGAAGCATTAGTTGAACAAAGTAAAAAAATGTCACACGTAATGTTTGGTGGTTTAACTCATAAACCTGCAATTGAATTATGTCAGCAGCTTATAAGCTTAACACCTGAGCCTTTAGAAAAAGTTTTTTTGTCTGACAGCGGCTCTGTTGCGGTTGAAGTCGCAATTAAAATGGCTTTACAGTACTTTCATAGTAAAGGGATCCAAAGCACAAAGGTCCAAACCAAGGGTGTTCAAAGTACAGACGGACAAAATAACGATATCGATTTCACTCAGAAAACTAAGCTGTTAACAGTACGAAATGGATATCATGGTGATACTTTTGCAGCGATGTCTGTTTGTGATCCCGTCACGGGTATGCACCAGATATTTGAAAAAGTGCTGAACAAGCCCTATTTTGCACCCTCACCTACGATTAAATTCAATGAGAATTGGCAAGAAAAAGACGTTAAAGAACTAAGTAATATTTTTGCTGAGCATCATCATGAAATTGCAGCATTTATCATAGAGCCCATAGTACAAGGAACGGGTGGGATGAATTTTTACCATCCCGAATATTTAAAAGCATGTCGACAGCTTTGTGATAAATATAATGTTTTGTTTATTTTAGATGAAATTGCCACTGGCTTTGGCCGCACAGGAAAACTGTTTGCCTGTGAATGGGCTGATATATCTCCCGATATTATGTGTTTAGGTAAAACCCTCACCGCGGGTTACCTTACGCTGGCAGCAACCCTTTGCACTGATGAAATTTCAAAAACGATCAGTAATGGTGAAGCAGGCTGCTTTATGCACGGTCCAACGTATATGGGTAATCCGCTTGCTTGTGCAGTTGCAAGTGCCAGCATAAAATTACTGCAAGCTAATGATTGGCAAAAAAATATTCGTGAAATTGAACACTATTTCAGTGAGAATTTATTACCACTGGTTAGTCACGCCAGAGTAGCAAATACTAGGGTACTTGGTGCAATAGGTGTTATTGAAACTACACAAGCCGTTAATATGGCACATATTCAAAAACGTTTTGTTGAATTGGGTGTATGGATCAGACCTTTCGGTAAATTAATTTATATTATGCCGCCTTATATAATCAAACCTTCTGAATTAGCGATACTAATTCAGGCTATTACGACTGTTTTATCAGAAGATGAATGCTTTATTTTATGAGTAAATCTTAAGCTTGGATTAAAGTAGAATGAATATACTGAAGGGGTAACTTCTCAATGTATTGTTGTTTTTATAATATATTTTAATAAAAGTAAAATACGTTAAATTGAATAGTCACCCCTTGGCTAACCTATCCTACAACTCATTGAAAACATGGTTGATATTGGCTTTGTTTGTATTAAACTAATTTAACTAAAAGATAAATACCCCAGGCAATGGTTACCAACATAAGTAAAATTAAATTAAAGTGCTTGCTATCATCTCTGCGCCGGCCACGAATTTTATTTAATAGCAAACAAACATAACTGCTTAATGCGCTGCACCAAAGAATAATATACAAATATCCTGCAATTGGTGTTAACCAGTCTGTTCTTACTTCAATTCCTCTATAACGCATATAACCATACGATGTTTCAGGAGCAGCGTAGCTGGAAACAATTAAAGCAACAATAAATAATAACCAACCGCCTATAGCTAATATTCGGGTAAAAATAATAAGTATATCTTTGCCTTTACGTCTATTGTCACCATCCCAACGCCTCATTAATTACACCTTTTAACTATTTATCGCATTTATTGTATTTATGTATAAAAATCAATCGACCTCATTGAAAGCTGGTCATATAATTAAGCCAAGCGGTATTATTTTACTGCTCTTTTCTTTTTTCTAACGAGTTTCACACTATTTAGCAAATTTTACTTGTTAAACATAATAGTCACGGTAACATGTCAGGCTTTAAAGTTTAGCATTAATATTATTAAAATAAGAGGTCATTACATGTCAGTTATAGCAATTACTGATGTATTAGCAGGAAAATATCCTGTTGAGGAAGAAATTACAGTACATGGTTGGATCCGAACTCGCCGTGATTCAAAAGCCGGGATTTCATTTTTAGCCCTACATGATGGGTCTTGTTTTGACCCCATCCAAGCAATAGTTCCTAATGACCTGGATAATTATCAATCGGAAGTGCTGAAATTAACAACAGGTTGTGCGGTTAAAATTACCGGTAAGTTAGTAGAATCTCCCGGTAAAGGACAATCTTTTGAAATTCAAGCGACTACGGTTGAAGTTCTTGGTCTGGTTGAAGATCCTGATACCTATCCTATGGCGGCAAAACGTCATAGCATTGAATTTTTACGTGAACAAGCACATTTACGTGCCCGTACCAATATTGGTGGTGCGGTTACCCGTGTTCGAAATTGTTTAGCGCAGGCAGTCCATCGTTTTCTTCATAGCAAAGGTTATTTCTGGATCAGCACACCATTAATTACAGGCAGTGATTGTGAAGGCGCCGGTGAAATGTTCCGTGTCAGTACGTTAGATATGGAAAATTTACCGCTTAATGATCAGAACAAGGTTGATTACAGTCAGGATTTCTTTGGTAAAGAAACCTTCTTAACGGTATCTGGTCAATTAAACGTTGAAACTTATTGTTGTGCTCTTTCTAAAGTTTATACTTTCGGTCCGACATTTCGCGCAGAAAATTCCAACACAAGTCGTCATTTAGCTGAATTTTGGATGATTGAACCAGAAATAGCTTTCGCAAACATGTCTGATGCCGCAGATCTTGCAGAAGAAATGTTGAAATATGTGTTAAAAGCCGTATTAGACGAACGTGCTGACGATATTGCTTTCTTCCAACAACGTGTAGATAAAACAGTAATTGATCGTTTAAATGCCGTTATTAATAACGATTTTGTTCGTTTAGATTATACAGACGCAATCGAAATATTACTTAAGTGTGGTAAGAAGTTTGAAAACCCTGTCGCTTGGGGTGTTGATTTAAACTCAGAGCACGAACGTTATTTAGCTGAAGAACACTTTAATGGCCCAGTTGTTCTACAAAACTACCCGAAAGATATTAAATCATTCTACATGCGTTTGAACGATGACGGTAAAACAGTTGCCGCAATGGATATTCTTGCACCAGGAATTGGTGAAATAATTGGTGGTAGCCAACGTGAAGAACGTTTAGATGTTCTGGATGCTCGCTTAGCTGAAATGAATTTAGATCCTGCTGATTATAGCTGGTATCGTGATTTACGCCGCTACGGTACAGTACCTCATTCTGGTTTTGGTTTAGGTTTCGAACGTTTAGTGGCTTATGCAACTGGCATGCAGAACGTTAGAGATGTGATCCCTTTCCCTAGAACGCCTAATAACGCAACTTTCTAGTATCGTTTAATTTGTAAAAAAAGCTCTATCAGGTGATAGAGCTTTTTTTTTGCATATTTTAGAGCTTTTCTTGACTATTTTAGCACTAGCATTTTTTCATTTTCGTTGCATTATCTTTTTATTATTTTGACAATAACGCATTAATACTCTCTATGTTTTAATTCTACAATTTCTTTTTTAGCGTTAATTATTTGAGTCAGCAATATATCCGGGTAACGAATATCGCTGATAAAATCAATGTAGGGATCCAATTGTCCAATAATTTGAAATGTCTGATTGTTAACATCATATTGCCATAACTGTGCTTGTTTGTTGACACTATAAATGCTGTTATTTTTTAAGATAAAACATTTACTTCCAACCTGTGAGAAGCGTAATTCTCCAGCTTGGCGAATTGTCATTAAAATGTCGTTATTCTCTTGCCATTGATACAGATTATCAACCGTATAATCTACTGAAATACGTTCAATGGTTTTATCTAGAGATACTTTAATCAATGCTGAGTTAGCTGTTAATATTATACTGTCACCTGATTGATTCCATTTAAAAGTGGATATAACCGTATCAATAGGAAAATTTGTTAATTGAGTGAGTTGATCATTATTTTTAATCCATATCTGATTGATACCCGAGCGAGTGCTAATAAAAGCAATTAAATTACCTTTGGGCTGAAACTGCGCATCAGTATCTTTGGCAATTGAACGGACCATGCTTGGATATGGCTGACGTACCTCGTTAAAGGCTAATCTTTGTTGATTGTTCTGTTTGTTAGTTAAATTATTATCAGCAGCTTGCAATGAGATTAGATTGATTTTCGCTATGTCAGTATCTATTGAACTTGTACAGCTACTATTTTATTACCATTGTTATTCATTTTTATATTGGCAATATTGTTATGATTTAACAGCCCCACTTGTTCAACGTCGCCTAAAAAAGACAAAGATAATAAGCGTTTACCCGTCGAAAACAACAATTGTTCTTTTTGTGGATCAATAATGGGATCAATGAGTTTATAAATAGATAAATATTCTGGAAACTTAATGATATGACTCGATAGTAGCTTGCCATACTGGTCAATTAAATCAATTACATGGTCATTATTTGAATTTATCGCTATAGCAATTAATTTCTCTAATTTAGCTGAATAATTTAAATGGTAATAATTCTTAGCCTTGGAAGTATAAAATGGAACGTAGTCTGGTGCTCCAGGCATGAATTTTACAATCTGCCAAAGCTGGTTTTGCTTGTTAAGTGCTACGATATTCCCATTGTTCAACCAAACAGGATCTGACAATTTCCCCTGCTCACAACTAACGGTAAGTGTCGGTTGTTGCTTTTGTTTTAATGCTTGTTCAAAATCTATAGTCATCAAATTCCAACAAGTGTTCTTAACTTTTTTTCCTTCACAAACAACTTTTGCCATAAAAGCAAGTTTTTTACCATTTTCAGTAAAACTGTGATTAGTATAAAAACCGTAACCCGTGGTTAATTGATACTCTCTTGCCGTTGCAATTTCCTTTGCCCAGATATTATTAGCACACAATCCGTCATAACGATGAAAAACAATAAATTTACCATCGGGGGAATAACTCGGATAAAATTCTTTGTTATCACTGGAAGTTACCGGAGTTAAGCTATTAAAATCAAAATTCCTAGGGGTTGGTGATAAAAATTTAAAAACAGTGATAATAACTAAAAATAAACCCACTAATAAAATTGCCCCCTTTTTCAAACTCTTTTGTGTCTTGGGTTTTATATGTGTATGAACCTGACTAGATTTATTAAAGTGATTCGAAATTTGGACATTATCACTTGAAACGTCATGACTTTGGCTCTTTAATTCTAAACTATCAATAGTATTCTTAGTTGACTGATTTGCGGAAGGTATAATTAATGAAACGGGAAGTTCCAGACTATATCCTTGTTTGGCATGCGTTTTTATGATCCCTTGCTGTTTACTGTCGTCTCCCAGAGCTTTTCTTAGCTGCACAATGCAACGTTGTAGAGAATTTGGCGAGACAATACGATTGTGCCAAACGTTGTTCATCAGTTGATCGTGACTTACTACTTGCCCTTGTTTTTTAGCAAGTTGTGTCAGTACCGCTATTGTTTTTAGTGGCAAGGTTTGAATCAGTTCATCTTTTGAATCTTTATCACGAATAATTTGATTTCGAGTAATATTGGTTAAAGTTACATATGACACTTAAATATGCTCTGCGATTTTTTATCCATCTATGCACAGGACCCCCGTTTATCGTAGCGAGAATAGTCACTACGATGAAATTGGCAGGTTTATTGGAGTCGACGTTAATTTGGTTGAAAGTATAATGGTGGTTGGTAAATGTAATGATGTTATTTGGTTTGTTGTATTATTTTATTTTGGTAAACCTCCAAAATCGTATGATGATAAATCGGGAATATAGCCTTAATGTTGCCAAATTGTATGATAGATAATTTGGCAAAAAGTACGATAATAATTTGGTCGGCTACAAGCAGTTAGTGTTGCTGAACGATGGTGTTTATATCAACCAAAATCCCTTTCAGCCCTGTATACCTTAGCTCAAGCCTTCGAAAAATCGACACGTTACAAGCAAGCGTTAAGTAAATATCAAATATTGATATTACTCGCTAATGAACAAAAAAGTGAACGTTTAACTGAATTTAAACTGGCAAAGGAAGAGTTGGTTAAATTGATGAAAAAACACTAAAACTGTTTTTATGGTACTTATTAGCTACAAATAATTTTATTGCGTAGGATGGGTTAGCCGCAGGCGTAACCCATCAAAATACATACTTATCAGACAGTTAATGGCTTGGTGGTCACCAAATGTGATGGGTTACGCCGTTGGCTAACCCATCCTACTTCTTTGTTTAGCATCAATTGCTACATAGCCATTAGATTAAATATAAACAGGTTAATCAACAATGGAGGTCATTAAAAATTATCTCCATGCTATTCGTAATACCAAATAATATTGAATGGAAAAGGTTGTGACATTTTGATGATGATTTTTATTGTGAGACACAGTTGCCCTACTGTGGGAAATATTTATCTGTGACTTACAGATAAATATTAATTTTAAAAAGCATATTATTCAGTTCTGTTTATTTCCAATTCAATACCGTATTTTTTAGCCTTTGCTTTCCATAAACGCTTTGCCAATTTTTGCATATCAATATCTTTATCACCTTCATCAACTATTTCACTACCAATCAATGTTTCCAAAATATCTTCTAATGTTAATATTCCGCGCACCGTGCCATATTCATTAACAACAAGTACAATTTGAACTTTACCAGGTAACATTTCCTTCATAGCATGTGATAAAGTCATATCATCAAGCAAGGTTGGCATTTCCCTGACATATTTGCTTAAACGAAAACCTTTATTGCCGCGGGCCTGTGCCAATAATAAATCAGTACGAAGAACAAAACCGATAAAGTCATCAAGCTCTTTATCGTAAACAGGTATTCTGGTAAAACGAATTTTACTATGTTTATGAAAAAACTCTTCTACCCGCAAATCTTTAGAATCACTGAATATTACCGTCCTTGGAGTCATTACATCCTGGATCTTAATTTCCTGTAACAGCAACAGGTTTTTCAGCATTTTGGCTTCTTCCTGTGCAATATGCCCTTCATCGGCACTCAACTGAGCCACAACAGAAAATTCGTTACGACTGAAACCAACAGATCTTTCTTTATTTACCATATTACGAGTAATAAACTCTGACATTTTTATAAACGGGTACAAAGCCCAAACCATAAACTTTAAAACGTGAGCAGTAACAGGCGCTAAAGATTTCCAATGTGATACGCCTAATGTTTTAGGGATTATCTCTGAAAAAACAAGGATCAGAAAAGTTAACACTGCTGAAACAATGCCTAACGATGCATTTCCAAATAACACAGCTGCTTGAGCACCAACTCCAGCGGCGCCAACAGTATGAGCCACAGTATTTAAGGTTAATATTGCGGCTAATGGTTTATTTATATCTTCTTTCAATATACGTAAAATTTTACCTGCTTTTTGTCCTTCATTTTCCATCATGATAATATGCAACCAGGAAATACTCAGCAATACTGCTTCGGCAATAGAGCACAAAAACGAAAAAAATATAGCTATAAATAAATACAATCCAAGAAGAGACATAAGTTTATTTTTAAAGGCCTGTAAATTCGGTCGCTAGGTTAATATCATTTTAGAAACGAGTTCAATACTACATAATAGTTGGTTTTTGAAGGCTTTCAAGTTCACTTAATGATCTATATGTAACTTCACAACTTAACTTTATGAATAATTACTACAAGAACAGAGTTGTGTCATACTTTTAGTTATTAGAAAAGACAAAACACGTCCAAAATAGTTAGGTTTTAGTATTATTTAATGTGGGTAAATATCGAAAATAACGATGCGCCATGTGAATATGCCAGCCTGTTGCCAAATTGATAATAGACAATTTAGTAACAGGCATAAGGGCAATTTAGTCGGCTACAGTTACTTACTGTATTTACGACTACTTTTAAAATGTGCCAATCCAACTTACACTGATAACTGCAGTTCCACCAAATTTTTCATAAGATGCTTCAATTGAATTTTTCGGATTAAATTTATAACCAAAGCCGACACCGCCACCTAGGTCCCATTCGCTGTTACTTTCTTCATAACTGCCAGATTTAATGGTAAATTTAGTATTCGCATACGAAGGCTCTGCGTAAAGATATGCTTTTTCACTGATCTCATTCTGAACACGAAAGTCGATTGACATAAACCTGTCTAACTTAACATCAAGGTCATATCCATAAAGTTCGAATGAATCATCTTTAACACCTACCCCATAGCGAACACCAGCTATCCAATGTATTTTTTTCTCAGGTGCAAAATCATATCGAAGTTTTCCGACAATTGCGCCGAAGTCGAATTTATCCTCCTCCACCTCATCTGACATGTTAAAGTAACCCAGCCCTGTCTCCCACTGAGCAGATGCACCAAAAGACATTGCACCTAGTAATGACGCTATAATTAATTTTTTCATAATGTTTTTCCTTGTTTAACGTTTGATAAATTTTGTGTTTGTTAATTTAAATTTTCCTTAATGAGAAGCTGAATAACTGCCACTGAACTGAAATTTTGCGCGCAAAAATTCTGCCTCATGGTTATAGAAGCTATTTTCTCATTTGGATTATTGGTTTGATTTAGTTGATTGTTTTTTCGTGTTACCTCCTTGTAATTAAATTGGTACCCTTTGATCCGTAAGGGTTTGTTACTTGTTGTATGTTAGTGTTTTTTGTTAAAACTCTACTTTATCTGTTTTTTTTATGCTATTTATCCAGAGGCAGGGTCAACTAATAAATGGCAATAGCTGACCCAGTGTAGAATCAATTACTTGACCTTTCAGTTTTGACCGCCTCCCCGTTTGTTGTTTTATCTGTTCCTTAAAGTGATTAGCCCTAGTACCCATACTTTATTCGTCTAATCAACTACTCTGATCACTTTGATCGCCCCCTATTTACGGCAAACTAACATTATTGATTTACTTAAAATACGTTTTTCTTTTTCTTGAATATTTAAATTTTGTATTCCCCAATTTTGACTTTGCTTATATTTGAAAACTAAAAAGGCTCTACCTCCAAAACCTAGAGATATCGAGTCTACTTGAGCAAATTTCAAATTTAAATAATCTATACCTTTTCCATTTATACGAATTGAAGCAATACCAACTGGTAAACCTATTCTCTCCCAGTCTAAACTAAA
Source organism: Alteromonadaceae bacterium (assembly GCA_013216015.1). Lineage (GTDB taxonomy): Bacteria > Pseudomonadota > Gammaproteobacteria > Enterobacterales > Alteromonadaceae > JABSOI01. The sequence continues at coordinate 96,174 of JABSOI010000021.1, forward strand.
ATAGTTTGGATATTTACGCACATCAACAAATCCAGATGATATAACACCACTTTTTAAAGTATCTTCAATACTCTCAATTTCATTTACCCAAGCTTGAAGGTAACTCACCTTTACTTGATCGGACGCAATAGCCTCTAATTTATCACATACCCCCTTAGCTTCGCTTTTACCTTGATAACACGCTTTCAAACATAAAACACTGAATAATATTAAGAGAACGATTTTTCCATTTGAATGTAATTTTTTATTCATACTAAAAAGCACCTGTTTCAGTTATCCCATTATAATACCCAGACATAGTCCAAGGCTGAGCTTGATAAATTTGATGTAATCAAAGGGTCTGCAATCAAAGGATCAGAGTAATTGATAGTTAAATTAGTTCGCCCTTACTTAATAATTTATCAATACTTTTCTATATTGCTCCAACTTTCTATCGTCCCTCTTTCCATCGTTGATGGTTGCCTCCTCGTTTGTCGCTCTATCTGTTTAAAAACGGGATTATTCTCAAGTTCCCAAACTTTATTCGTCGAATCAACTACTCTGACCCGAATGGCACTAGGTTAAGAAAAAAATCAATAAAATATAATAAGTTATATGAAATCTGTATATTGGGAAATGTAAAAGAAAGGCAGAAACTCTTGTAAAATATTTTTACCACAAAAAGTTTAAACAAAAGTAGTCTGCCTCATG
>JABSOI010000219.1 GCA_013216015.1 Alteromonadaceae bacterium
TAATTGGCTTTAGCCGAAATGCTGGACTTTCAGTCCGCAGTTTTTAACCCACCGTCTTTAGACGGTGGTTGTTAAGTAAAAGATAGATAATAACTTATTTTAATAGCTTCTATTTATTCCTTAAATAACTTCAGTTTCTGAAAATTATCCCATCAATACTTCCATGAAAGGTATGAAATTGCAGAGTTGATCGTTAGGTATCAAAGTTGATAAAGTACTCAAAGGTAAATTTCAAAAGTTAACTTCAGGTTTAAGCTATTAAAAATAATGCTTTTTACGAATCCGGTGTTTAATGTACCGGCAAATTGAATTTTATTTATATATTAGTTATTGTAATGCTCCACTCAATTTATCAAAGCCAATTATCTGTGAAAAAAGCAATTATCTTATCTGCACTACTTCCATTATCGTTTTCTATGCAAGCTGAAACATTGAAAGTGGCCTCATGGAACATCGCCTGGTTAGGCTCTCATCAATATAATATACGTGTAGAAAGTGATTACCGTGAACTTGCTAGATACGCCAAAAAATTAAATGCCGATATCATCGCGTTGCAGGAAGTTGAAAACGCTGAATATGCCCGAATAGTTTTTGGTGATGATTATGACTATTACTTTTCGACAAAAGATTGGGTCCAACGTGTCGGCGTGGCGGTCAGAAAATCAAAAGGTTATAGTGTTCAAGCCAGTGAATATAAAGCGCTTGATGTTGGTAGAGTTCGCTATGGTATGGATGTAACGTTAACCAAAGGTAGCAAGGAAATTCGATTACTTGCTGTTCATCTAAAAAGTGGATGTTTTGAAAAAAAGCTTGATAGCGTAAGCGTAGATTCCATGAAGAATGCTTCTAAACGTGAAAAACAAATAAAAACAGCTTGTATCAAACTATCAAAGCAACTTAAACCATTAGAAAAATGGATTGATCAACGAGCATCTCAAGGTATCCCCTATATTATTCTAGGTGACTTTAACCGACGGTTTTCAAAAGATATAGCACTCAATCATTCAGAAAAATCAGGTTTATGGCAAGCAATAGATGATGAAGACAATGAAGATTTATGGACACCAACCTTAAACAGAAATTCTGATTGCTGGGGGGGATATTATAAAGATTACATTGACCATATAGTTTTAGGTCCCAAAGCCAAAAAAAGATATATTGATAACTCATTTAATCAATTAGTTTTCGATCAGAAGTACACAAAAAATCTTGCTAACAGCTTAAGTGATCATTGCCCTATTTCAATTGAACTCGATCTTTAATAAGTATACGGCGGCCTTTTATTCTAATATTGATGTTTCTTCCTGTGTCTGCAAGAAGAGATTAAGTATTTTATAAACGGGCAATAGCTATCAATGCCAAGGGGATATTAGATTGGTATCAAAAGGTAGTTTCAACCCAAGTGAAAAATGAGACTTCTAACGAGTAAATATGTTTCTGTCGCATTTTGCATGGTTATTAAAAAAACAAAATGAGACTTGGGTGAATTTTAGGCACAATGATTATTTCACTCGCTGATATTTAGGTTAACTATGACAACACTCAGTTTCGTAAATAAGTCGTATGCTTAATATTAGCAAAATTTTGATTTAATAAACTTACAGCCATCAAGATGCGGCAGAACCCTTTCACAAGAGGGGTTTGCTGCCGCACAGGCAGCTTAGAAAAATAATGATACAAGGGTATTGTTATCCCACACAAGTCGAATAATGAACATCCTAAACCACCAAGCCTGGTTCTGTCGCATCTTGCATGCTTTATAAAAAACAAAGTGAATTATGTATGAATTTTAGGCATTATGGTTATTCATTCACTGATATTGAGTTTAACTATGACGCTCAGTTTTGCAAATAAGCAGTTCCATCCGCTACAATGTTGATGGCTATACGATGGTATCTGGCATACAAACTGAGTTACAGAAATATTGAAGAGTTATTAGCAGAGCGTGGTGTCTTGGTAGAACACGCGACTATTCACCGTTGGGTTCTGGAATATGCACCACAGTTAGAAGCTGTTTTTCGTTGCCGTAAACGTGCTGTTTCTGTCTCGTGGCGAATGGATGAGACCTACGTCAAGGTAAAAGGTGAATGGCAATATCTTTACAGAGCTGTTGATAAATATGGCGATACTATTGATTTCATGCTGAGCGAGAAACGTGACGAGCTTGCTGCTAGGCATTTTTTCAAAAAGCAATTATACAACATGGTATTCCAGAAAAAGTGGTGATTGATAAAAGTGGCAGTAACGCGGCAGCTTTAGAAACGATTAATTGGCAAATATACTTTGCCGGAATGGTAGGATGTTTGATAGAGGTACTTCAAATTAAGTACTTGAATAACATAGTAGAGCAGAGTCATCGGCCCGTAAAATGGAAGATGAGAACTGCACTGGTTTTTAAATCAGTCGCGGGAGCTGAAGCAACTATTGCAGGGGTTGAGTTGTGGCAAATGCTCAGACATGGCCAGATGGAAAATTCAGATGAAATGAGTCTGTGGGAGCAGTTTTATTCACTTGCTGCTTAACTATGCCTGAAATAAGGCGTTTTCAATTTATTTAGCAAGATGCGACAAAACCAGTAACTTAACGTATTATAATGCTTTATTCATTAAACGTTAAAACCCTACCAAATTATCCCCTGTTATTCAAAAATT
>JABSOI010000220.1 GCA_013216015.1 Alteromonadaceae bacterium
TTTCTCTTCCTTGAGTTTACGAATCAATAAAGTGTAACTTTGATATAGGCGGATTGCCAATCAAGTTTAAGTTAAAATAGGTTAATTTAAAGTGGGTGGCTAATTAACACTGTTTTTTTATAAACCACTGAAAAATTGAACCTTTAAATTTAGTTATTTTTACACTTATTAAATAAAATTTAGTTGGGGCTGAAAATTTCATAAGAAAAAAATATTGAAATGAATATAGAAAATATTTTTTGGATTAATGATTTTACAGAATTTGTGCTTAAAATAGAAAATTTAGTAGATATGAAAGCCAAATGAGTGAGGATATGTAAGGCACTCTTTGTCGAATTTGAACCTTATAGTGGTCATTGAATATATTATAGTAAAATTACTTTTTTGAATTATTGAACTAACCAACTGAAAGGTATAATGTATTTTAGAATGGCTTTCAGGCTTCAAAAAGATATATGTGAGGAAGAAATATGTTAAGGAAGATATTTGATTTTTTTAGCTCAAAAGAATCGCAGCAAATAAACAATAAAAGAAATGAAAAAGATTGGACTGATGAAGATTCACAATTTCAAAAGGATTTCCGTGAACGACAATCTCGAATACCATCACATATGAAAGAGGATACAAAAGACTACCTTGGCATAGCCGCAGTTACTAAGCAGAAAGCAGGTGACGCACTTGAAAATAAACAATTTGATTTAGCTTGGAAATTAGAGCACGAGCGCATTCAGCACTATACAAGTCATGCATTGAAACAAGGGTTTAGCTGCAATGAAACTCTTAGTTTATTAGCTACTGTTTATTCATCTTTATCCAATATATTGCAAGCAGAATGCAAGCATACATTATCTTTGGCTTTTTATCTCTATGCTGTTCAATGTGATGGGTACATTAATGACGGTGTACAAATTAACATTAGAAGAATTTGCCGAAACGGAAAACTAAAGCACTTTGAAAGTCATATTAATAAATTCTTAAATAGCTCAGTATCTAAAGAGAGAATAACGCAGCCAGACTTACGTTTTTGTCAAAGTGAGGTTGAAAGGTGGAAATCAGAAGCACCATTTCATTCAGATAATATTCAAGAAATGATAAAACACTATATCAGTACAGTAGGTTATTTATCATTGGTTAATGGTGTTTCAAAGAGTATTGAAAAATCACTTATTGAAAATAACATACATACTATTGAAGCGTTGATGACTACTGAACCAGATGAACTAATAAAAATTAAAGGAATTGGTAAAATAGCTCTATTAAAAATTAATAGTTCAACTGACTTTATTCAGGATTAACCATAAAAGACAGGCAGCAACAGCTCATTGCAGTCGGTCATAACTGCTAAAACTTGTATTTTAACAATAACATCATGTATTGTAGTTTTACGAATAATTGAAGTAGACCACGGGCTGTTTTGAGCGACAAGCAGACGAAAAAATAATTTAATTGGAACTAAAAATGATAGCGTTAGGTAACAACGGAAGTTCGACTATTCAGATAACCCCTACATCAAAAATATCAAGTGAAGATTGGTTTCAAGCCGATATAGAAATAAAAGTAAATTGCTTTTCTGGAAAGATAAATGCTTTCTTTGAATCAGGTGATTTAACACGGTTTTACCATGACGTTGTAAAGCTGAATAAAACACTAAAAGGTAAAGCAGAACTCTTGCCACGAGAAGACCAATTCAAGCTATCCCTTGTTGCAGATAATTTGGGGCATATTAGTGTTGAAGGTCATGCATACGAGCAAGCCTGCTATGGTAATTGTTTAAATTTTGAGTTTGAATTAGACCAGACTTATTTATTAACATTAATCGATTCTCTTAAAAACCACGTAAGAATTTGACGTTAACTAACTGAAAAGGTTAAGGTCTCATAAGAGCGAGTAACGATCGTTCAGGGCTACCAACTTGCACACGTGTTTAATTCAAATTCATTTTAAAGGTTGCTAGGTTTCAATGAGAATTTTGCTTCGCGGCATCAAATGGTTTGCCGCTACACTGATATGTCTATTTATATTTTGGCTCATCATCAGCGCTATAGTATATCGTGCATATTGGAATGAAAACCCCGTCACTTTTACAGGTGAAATCCATTACAAACTTTTGGAGATAAACTTTAATAACAGAAGTGTTTTTGAAGAGTTGCTTGCTAATCGTATCGTGCGACTAGAGGGCCATCCTGTTCTTTATGTGAATGAAGGCGATGATGACAAATTGTGGCCTGAGAGTCCTTGGGACATGAGAGATAAGGGTTACACTATTAAAGCTACTCTAATTGCTCAACCGCTTCTTTGGGGAGGATATGGAGTAGCGAAACTAGGGAAGATAGAAATCATTGATGCAGAACCAATAATTTCGAAATAAAACCTAACGAGAAACATTAATTTCAACTTCCGCTTATGGCTGTGAATTTGACGTAACCTTTTGAAAATATTAAGGTCAGTTAAGAGCTATTAGGCGACAGTCGCTGTCCCTTCAAAACTAGATTTTATACGGCTAATGTAGAGAATTAACTAGGCCAGCCATTTTATAAAGAGAAAATTTATAGAAGGACATAAGTAAAGCAATCTTGCAAATTTTA
>JABSOI010000221.1 GCA_013216015.1 Alteromonadaceae bacterium
ATTAAAATTTGCAAGATTGCTTTACTTATGTCCTTCTATAAATTTTCTCTTTATAAAATGGCTGGCCTAGTTAATTACCTTGATAAGCTCAAAGAGTATGCAAAGAAGTATAAAGTTGCCATTCACTCATACGTTTTAATGACAAATCACACACATTTATTAATGACGCCAGAAACGCAAACAGGCGTAAGTCAGTTAATGCAATCATTGGGGGGTATTACGTTAGATATATTAATCAAACTCATCATCGTTCGGGCACACTCTGGCAAGGTCGTTATAAATCAACGTTAGTCGACAGTGATTCTTATTTTCTATTGGTCAGCCGTTATATTGAACTTAATCCAGTTAGAGCTGATATGGTAAAGCATCCTGCTGAATATCCTTGGTCTAGTTATCAGGGAAATGCGTTAGATAAAGAAATTGAATTGTTAACAGCGCATAATTGCTATGAAGAATTAGGTCATGATACCGCTAGTAGAAAAGCGGCTTATTGTGCATTATTTAAATCTCATATTCCTGAATTAACGTTGACAGAAATTAGGGATGCAACTAATAAAGCTTGGGTACTAGGAAACAATGGTTTTAAGAAGCAGGTAGAGCAACAAACGGGAAGACGCTCATCACCGCAGAAAAGAGGTGGTGATAGAAAGTCAGAGAAATATAGAGATGGGTTGCTAAATCAATAGATTAGATTATTTTGTTGGTTAAAACGCAAATCAATTACTCTGACCCCTTTGATTTACTCAACAGGCAGTTACGATAGTCGTGGTAACGTAATCAATAACGGCAAACACGGCTTTACCTATAACCTGGCGAATCAAATGACCAGCGCACAAGCAACGGGCAATGGAGCCAACACCTACTTGTACGATGGTTACAACCGCAGAGTAAAACAAACCGATGGCAAAGGCACCAGTTACAGTGTGTATACTCAGTCAGGTATTCTTCTCTATCGTGAAGCCAACGTGGCAAGTGGCTCAGGCGACCCGGTTAATTATGTTTATTTGGGTAAAAAGCTTATTGCCAAAGATGGCATTATCGCCGATGCTGATGCAACCGCTCGTCATAGTCGTCCGTTTGGTGATAGTATTGAAACAGACAAGGATGATGTGGGGTATACAGGGCATAAGTTTGATGCTGATTTAGATTTGAGTTATATGCAGGCACGATACTATGATCCAGTTATCGGGCGGTTTTACTCTAATGATCCTGTTGGGTATGTTGCCAAAAACCCAGTTCATTCATTTGGTCGGTACACATACGTAAATAATAACCCTTATAAATATGTCGATCCTGATGGAAAGTATGGACGAGGTAAAGGTTGGACAGATAAGCAATGGAAAAAATTTCAAAAAGCTCAGAAGAGCTTGTCTGGAAAAATGTCTAAAGCATCTAAAGGATTAAAGAGCCAAGCAGCAGGTATGAAAGATGGTGAAACCACAAGTGAAGGTTATTCCGCAGGCGATTTGAATAGTATGGCAGGAAGTCTTGATGCCGGAGTAGCTGCACTAAATGATCCTGGTACTGGTGGGCACTTTGCTAATGCAGCATCAATGACAGGTAATACAGCAGGTACGGGAGTCGTTGGTGGAAAGACAATTACTATGAATACCAGCCATCAAAGTTTTGGTAATAACCAACAAACGCAGTTTACAATAGGGCATGAGTCATTACATAATTCAGGTTTGACACATCCTAAATTTATGGGGAACACACCTTATAAATTTGGTAGTTTTGGCGAAAAAATGTCATATAAGAACTTACCATCACATAAACAAGTTACTAACCCCGATCATGTTATGAGCCAGGTATTCCCATGATAAAATATGTTTTTTTAATAGTATTTAGTATTTTAAGTGCAAGCTGTAATGCAACATCATGTTTAATTACAGATGATGCAATTGCCAAGAACAGTATTGAGTATGCAAATGTTATTGATATTAAGGTATCTAAGAATAATGGGTTATTAAGTGTTGTATTAACTGCGCCTATAGAGATTAAAGGCATGAAATTTAAAAGTGTTATCTTGCACAAAGATAAATTAAAAAATGAGCCTGATGAGTTTGCCATGCCCTTGAATGCTTTTATTGAAAACGGGAAAGTAATGACCTGGTATAACGTAGATGAAAAAACAGCAAATGGTAACTATCTAACCATAGATTATGGTGAAGATTGCGGTATATCTCTAAGTTACAGGGTTATGTAAAAATTAACTGCTCATTTTGAATCCAAAGCCCCGCAAGGGGCTTTTTGTTGGCTCCATAGATCAAAGGGGACAGAGTCTGAGGGATCCCCACGAAATTAGAAACCCGCCTGTGGATCAGCAATCAATGAATTCAGTTCCTCAATCGCTGCTTCC
>JABSOI010000222.1 GCA_013216015.1 Alteromonadaceae bacterium
GGTGGCTGTGACCAACCTTACCAGAGTGAGATTCACACTCACTAGAATTAACGACCTGGCTCGGCCGCACACCCCTTTTTTAATTTTAAAATATATTTAGTGTTTAACAAAGTAAGGAAGATCAAAGCTATTTACTCACTTTCATTCACTGTATAATGATTTTTTAAGCATGATGGTTAATACTGATTTGCTTCTATTGTGAAGTGAGTGCATTTGGCATCGTCAGATAACGCTATAAGAGCTAAATAATTTAATGAAACCATATTCCAATATTTCCGAATTAATTGAAACGTTAGAATCGGAAATGAAATTACTTACCGGACAAATTACTACCTTGAAGAAAGAGCCTCAGAGCTTTAACGAACAAGTTATTTATAAATATATTGATACTGGTAGTACGGGTAAAACAAAAGATTTTGTTAGATCGTTAGGCGTGAAATCTGAGCGTGGTTCACTATTTTCATCGGGTGATGTGAGCAAGTTAATAAAAGATGGAGCCGATGATATTTCATCTGAGTTACTTGCTATAGCGCGAAAGGTGGTCAGTATGAAAAATAAAAACGGTAAGCATCGTTAATCGGCAATACCGTTTGCCGTTTAAGGTGGCTCAATTACATTCAAATTCTGATTTTGTAATGGTGATAGCAAATCAGATTAATATTTTTTCACCTAAGTATAAAGAGAACATTATGAGTAAGGGTACAGTTAAGTGGTTCAATGCAGATAAAGGTTTCGGCTTTATTACTCCAGAAGACGGAAGTAAGGATTTGTTTGTTCATCATTCAGAAATTAAAGCAGGCGGTGGATATGCTACATTGGATGATGGTCAAGCTGTTGAGTTCGAAGTGGGTCAGGGACAGAAAGGGCCATGTGCAACTAATGTTGTTCCTATTTAAGTAATAGCAATAACAAGTAAGTAAGCGGATGCACTACACGCATTTGCTTACTTATGCGTTATCGATAAAAAACTCATCTAAGCTAATCTAAACTTCCATTTTTGCGGTCAAACCCTACTAACTTTATAATATTATCAGTTTTAGCTTCTAAATCATCACTAATGTCAGGGTTAACACCAATGACACCACTTTCTAGAAATAAAAATAAAAAAACAAGCCACCCAACACAATACCTTGTTTATAGCATTGGTGTTTTCACTTTTTCGTTAGCTTTATCGTTTGCGAAAGGCTTGGGACTACCTTAAAAATCCGTCGTTTGCGGCCAAGATTTTTATTCAGGTGAATCTCAAGTTTTATCCCAAAGCAGTTAAAAGTTTCACATCTTTCGAGTGATTCTCTATTCCAGAAATAGCGTTTTTTGAATATGCAATTTGTCTGCTATATCAAGTTGTGTAACCCAGCTTCTTTTTGTGCCTTTTTTGTAAGCGTCTTATAAACCACACATTTTAAATCATTTTCCCATCAGTTAATCTCCCTACGGTACTAATAACAGGAGATACCAATGAATTCATCAAACCGAAAAAAATGGTTGAACATTATTGAAAAACACGAAGCAAGTGGATTGAATATCACACAGTTTTGTCGTCAGCAACAAATTAACAGTAAAACATTTTACCGCTACAGAAACCTTTTTAACTTGGAAAAATCAGAAGTTAAACCTCAAGAATTTGTAAAAATAAATCCACCCGAGTTAATAGAGCCTGAGCTAAAGCTTTGTACACCAGCGGCGACTATGATGTTACCAAACAGTGTTTGTCCAAAAATTAATCAAAATTAATCAGGCCACCCATTATTAAATTCCCTAAAGATTCATATGTTATTAAGGTGGGTTGTAACTTAAAGATCAGATTAATTATTTTGTAATTTTATCCAAAGGGCTTTTTAGTTCACACAGGGGGCGACATAAAGAGTCTTTGTTGAGAAGGTCAAGTTTCGGATCATACAACGGACAAAAATTTCATACTTCGTAGGGCACTATGGGGCACTTAGTGAGACAGGAAAAATTGTGCCAATGTTATTTGTTGGATTAGCTGAAGTATGTCTAATACCTTGGTATAAATAAACACGGGTTAATTTTCTATCTTGTTTTGAAGCTAAAGTGAATTACAACTTGTGTCGGTTTTATCACAGAGAAGACTATTTCCTGAATTAAAAAACGACCTCAAAATAGACTCTTTAGATACGATAGCTGACATTTCATGATTTCGATTTTATGACTTCTCTGTGCGCACTGCGGACGTTAGCATTTAATTTTTTGCCCTATATTTTCTAATGATTGTTTTTATCAATAGGGCTTAAAATTCCGGAAGAATGTTGACCTATACCCGTGGTCATTCGAAATGCTGGAATTTGAGGTGAATTTAAAAGTTTATCTAAAAGGCGCTTGATTGAGCAAT
>JABSOI010000223.1 GCA_013216015.1 Alteromonadaceae bacterium
CATGATGTTTCTCTTCCTTGAGTTTACGAATCAATAAAGTGTAACTTTGATATAGGAGGATTGCCAATCAAGTTTAAGTTAAAACAGGTTAATTTAAAGTGGGTGGCTAATTAACTTGTGTCTAATTAACTTTACATAGAAAGTGACTATCATTACAAATAATCGAATAAAATCTTTTTTTTAAATATGTGGCCTTTTTGATTTAAAAAATTTTGTTAACTTTTATTCTTGTTCTAATTTAAAGTGGGTGGCTAATTAACTAAAGTGGGTGGCTAATTAACTATAGTGAAGAACCCCTTATTAATAAAGGGCTCTAGGAGGGATTTCCTAGGTATAATAAAATTTACATTTAAATCACCGTTAACGGCTTAACTAAGTGCCATTCTATACTGACCCTTTTGGTTATAATTATTTGTTGTTTCGCTTAATAGACAAGCTAGATCAGAACTAATGACAAAATAGCATTAAAAACTCTCTACCAAAAAGTACCAACTCCAGCACAAATAACACCAATAAAAGTACCAAATATTAAAAAAATAACGATTAGAAAATACCAAATCAGTTTAAATTAATCTATTAAAAAATACTAATTCAAGTTAAAGTAAAGTCTCCAGAAATACCAAATAAGTGGCAAATATTATTAATTTAGCTGCTGGAGAGTTTTATGAAAATATTTAGTCGGAATTACGATAATTACCTAGCTCAATGGAAGAACATGGAAGACCGATTGCCATTACTCATTGGTGGTGCACGTCAAGTAGGTAAGTCGAGTGTGGTCAAGAAGTTCGGTGAATTTCATTATGAAAACATAATTGAGCTTAACTTCATGAAAGAAGGTGAAAAATTACAAACCGTTTTTGCTGAAGGGCTGTCTCCTGATAAAATTATTGAGAACACACAACTTGTGCTCAATAAGGCATTTGATCCTGAAACTGACTTATTAGTGTTTGAAGAGGTAGGGTTTTCTCAAAACGCACTCACTTCATTAAAATTTTTCGCTGAAGATGCACCGCACATCCATATCATTGCAACGGGATCAAATGTAGGGTTATTTAAAAATTTCCCTGTAGGTAAAGTCGAAAGGATGACAATGTACCCCTTAACGTTCAGAGAGTTTTTATCTGCGACAGATAATGACCTTTTAGTTAAATATACCGACACTCCCACCTCAGCTAATTTACCTGAGGCCGCTCATAAGCGATTAATGGAGGAACTGATTAATTACTGGTTTGTTGGTGGAATGCCTGCGGCTATCAATGCCTGGAACTCTCACCCAGAAGAAACACCACTAAAAAGGATCAAAGCGGTTGAGCGTGCACAGTCGCGATTATTAGCCGATTACCGCAATGATTTCGGTAAGTTTTCTAATGAGCACAATGCAACCCCACTTGGTATCAAAAGGATTTATGATGCCATTGCCTCTAAGATAGCGGATGTTGAAGATGGAAACATACCTAAATTTAAGTTTAAAGGAGTGCTAGGCAATACAAGCGTGAGCTATGAAGACATAGTAGATCCAGTAGACTTTCTTCAATGCTTAAAGCTAGTACATAAAGTACACATTTTAGACGGTGTGAGTCAACAATTCAGTCCCACGTTCCAAAGAAAAGAGAATATGTTCAAATTACAACCACATGACGTGGGATTATTAACACGAATGGCGAGGATCAGTTACCAAGATATTAAAATGGGGATAGATAACTATAAAGGTTTTATTGCAGAAGTTTTCGTACTTAACGAATTTGTAAGTACGATGGTATTTCCAGAAGAAACAGAGTTATATACCTTTAGGCGCGGTAACAGTATGGAGATTGAATTTTTGCTCAAATCTTTTGAATGTGGGCTAGTACCTATTGAAGTAAAAAGCGGTAAGAACACTAAATCAGCCTCTTTAACAAGTTTTGTTGAACGCTACAAGCCACAACGCGCATTTAAGTTCTCTGCTAAAAAAGTTGATAATAATCCTGAAAGAGTTGTACAACATTTACCGTTATATTTAGCTAGAGCTGTATATGTAGATACCTTCAGAGGTAAAGAAGATATCATATGATCTTGCCATGCAAAAAAGAGACAAGCTCAATTACGATTAAAAGCTAGTGCCATGAAATTATACCTGATCAAAAAGGTTAGAGTTATTGATTAAAGCTTATTAAATCAAGTTACACTGACCCTTTTGGTTATGGATGCGTTTATTGCCAATTTCTCTGTCAAATCGCTTGATCATAAAATAAGCATTTTCATCTTCTCCAGAAATTAACTAGGCCAGCCATTTTATAAATAGAAAATTTATAGAAGGACATAAGTAAAGCAATCTTGCAAATTTTAAT
>JABSOI010000224.1 GCA_013216015.1 Alteromonadaceae bacterium
GCTTTTAGCGGTGGGTGTCCGGATAATTTCTTGCGCAAATCTAAACGCTTTTAGCGGTGGGTGTCCGGATAATTTCTTGTAAAGAAATTTTTTATAAACTAGCCGTTACTTCTTATATTTTATTTAGAACTATAAACCCGTGAAATACCGATTGTTCCTCATAGAATATTGACCAATTTTTTGAGATAACCGAATTAATTTTAGCAAGATTTATTTTTGCTCTTAAACTCTTGTGATATATTGTATTATTCAGCTAACAAATTATTTGATTTACTTAACCCAAAAAGGCAAATTATGCAGCAATCATTTCTTAGTGCATTCTATAAGAATTTTCTAGGTAACTCTCCTGAGTGGTACAAACTTTCGATTATTTCTTTTTTAGTATTAAACCCAATATTATTTTTTCTGATAGACCCATACACTGCGGGATGGGCGTTGGTCATTGAGTTTATTTTTACCTTGGCGATGGCATTAAAGTGTTATCCGCTACAACCTGGTGGCTTACTTGCCATTGAAGCTGTAATGATAGGCATGACCTCTCCTGCACAAGTAATGCATGAGATGTTAGTGAATTTTGAGGTAATTTTATTACTGATATTCATGGTTGCCGGTATTTACTTTATGAAAAACTTGCTACTGTTTTTATTCACAAAAATAGTGACTAAGGTTCGTTCAAAAACAATTGTTTCACTGCTGTTTTGTTTTTCAGGTGCCTTTTTATCCGCATTTTTAGATGCATTAACCGTTATAGCCGTAATTATAAGTGTTGGTATAGGCTTTTATTCTGTTTATCACAAAGTGGCATCAAATAAAGAAGCTCATCAAGAGCATGACCACAGCCATGACAAAGACTTACCTGATTATAATAGAGAAGATTTAGACCAATTTCGTGGTTATTTACGTAATTTATTAATGCATGCCGGTGTTGGTACCGCATTAGGTGGTGTTTGTACTATTGTTGGTGAACCACAAAATTTGATTATTGGTGAAAAGGCTGGTTGGGAATTTATTGAATTCGCCATTCGTATGTCGCCCGTTACTATTCCTGTGTTTTTCTCTGGTATGTTAACTTGCGTATTACTGGAAAAAGTAAAATGGTTTGGATACGGCGTACAATTACCTGAAAATGTTCTTAAAGTATTAAAAGACTTTGATGAAGAAGAAAGCAAACAACGTACAAAACGTGACAATGTCAAATTAATAATGCAAGGCGTTATTGCTGTATGGTTAATTTTTGGCTTAGCCTTACATTTAGCACCTGTTGGCTTAATCGGTCTATCAGTCATTGTTTTAGCTACTTCATTTACAGGTGTTACCGAAGAACATCAAATAGGTCATGCTTTTGAAGAGGCCCTTCCTTTCACCGCATTACTTGCGGTATTTTTTGCAATTGTAGCTGTGATCATTGATCAGCAATTATTCACCCCTGTTATTAATTGGGTGCTTACCTATGAAGGTAATATGCAGTTGGTAATGTTCTATCTGGCTAACGGCTTGTTATCAATGGTAAGTGATAATGTCTTTGTTGGAACTGTTTACATTACTGAAATACAAAAAGCATTAACTGCGGGTCAAATCACCCGTGATCAATTTGATTTACTTGCTGTCGCAATAAATACAGGTACTAACTTGCCTAGTGTTGCAACACCAAACGGTCAGGCGGCATTTCTATTCTTATTAACTTCAGCAATTGCTCCTTTGGTACGTTTGTCTTATGGCCGCATGGTTATTATGGCATTGCCGTATACCATAGTGTTGACACTTGTAGGTTTAGCAACAATTGCAACCGGACATCTTAGTGACACAACGGAAAAATACTACGAGTCTGGTCTTATTGAACACCATAAAGCTACCTCTTCGAAAGTTATCCCTTCTGGTCATTAGCATAAAAACTAAGCTTTAGTTTTTATGTGCTTACTTTTAATATCTTAAGCATAAACGGCGGGTAATGAACCCGCCGTTATAATATCAATTCCCCCTATTTGTTAAAACATTCTGTTATTGAAATGTTTGATTATTATTAACATCATCTTCGGTATTTTGTGCTGCAGCCTCCCAAGTAAAATCACTGTAAGCTTGCCCAGTTCCTGAAAGTTGTAAAGAATAACCTTTTGTTGTAGATGATGGCTCTGAAACACCGATATCAGTAGAGGTCATTCCTGATGCGGCACCACCGTTGGCAGTAAATGTTCCTTCATAACTAAGAAACTGTACTACCGACCCCGTATCATCAATTAATGCAAAACCATCAGGGCC
>JABSOI010000225.1 GCA_013216015.1 Alteromonadaceae bacterium
TCCGTGGGGATCTCCGTGTCTAATGCCTGAATAGACTGGTGAACTACCTCTCTTTGGGCTGGAGTCATGGATAAAAGCGCGTACGTTATCTGGTTAAGTTTGCTAACAAATGATTTTGTTCTCATTGTCCTGCACCTCAATAAGTTACGTTCATTTATAAGTATAGACAACAATTAGCTACAACAGAGCCACTTTTTTAGAGGTGTGATATTGGGTGCCATCAATGGTACACATCAACACGTTAGGTAAAATGGTATATTCCTCTAAGTGTTTGTGTCGTCTTAATCGTTCAAAAAAGTTTTTAAAAATACCAGATAGTGCTTCACTAGGCACATCGTCAAGTACATCACGCAAAAGCACTCATCAAAACGTCATTTTGGTTAAAAACGCATTTATTTTGTTGACGATTATCATTAATACTAGAAAAGTGCTCAGACATACATGTTCTGAGAGCTTTAAAACTGAGATGTTTTTTATTTTTTGTAAGTGAAGTCAAAAGGTTTGTGGTCAGTTATTAATCTAATACTTTTAATAATGGCAGGCTGGAAGGATCGTTCAATGGATCAAAAAAACTTCCCTAAATCAAATTATTATAAGTTATAATTTACTGAACAAAATGTTTGTATGCTGACAAAACAGCGCGAAAACTATTTTTTAATATCCGCTACAGCCCTTTGTTTATAAGGCTGATGATTTAACTGAGAACTGCTGGCAATACAGACTCCATTGTTCAATAGACTTGTATTATAACAAATATTACATCAGCAACATTCGTTCTTTCAAATATTTTGACGGTAGAGGCTGCTACAAATCTTAAGTAAAGCTGATCACAATCAAATTAGTAAAGTGTAGCGAACTTGTAAAAACAACTTGGTATTATCTTGGTTTTATTACGGGTCATACGAAATCATTTCTGCCATAGTGGATGATTGTTCTGACTTCACTGATTTATTCCTCTTATGTTCACAGCTAGATTCATTCAGTGTAAAGCCAGCAGCTTTTATTGAATCACCTGCAGCTCTAAAGCGTCAAACCCTTGAAGATGATTTCAAGCGCCTTGTACTTGAAACTTTATCCTCATTTAAAATAAACCATTTAATTATGCCGATTGGTATAATAATTTCGGGATAAAAACCAATATTTAAGGAAAACAAAATTTATGACGAATGGATCTCATCAGGTTAGGAATTAAGTGAATTTTATTGGCACTAAATTTTAAACAAGCAAAGCTGTATCTTTCGTCAAAAAGGTCAGATTAGAATTGTATTTTAGCAAAAGCCGGGTCGAAACCCAGCTATTTTAATTTGGTAGGTAATATACACAAATCAAGCAGTTTTATTCACTAGGCTTAAATTGATAACCCAGGGCTTAATGTAGCAGGTAAAGCTACTTGTGTTGCTTCTACAGACGCTACAGGGTATGCACAATAATCTGCTGCGTAAAAAGCACTGGCTCTGTGATTACCACTGGCGCCAATACCACCAAATGGGGCAGCACTGCTGGCACCAGTAATAGGTTTGTTCCAGTTAACGATACCAGCGCGGATACGGCGGAAGAAGTGATTATAATCGCCTTCGTTATCAGCAAGTAAACCAGCAGATAAGCCAAATGAAGTATTGTTTGCTTCATCAATAGCGTCATCAAAATCAGCATAACGGTAAATTTTAAGTAACGGACCAAAATGCTCTTCGTCAGGCATGTCTGTTATTGTTGTCACGTCAACAATGCCGGGAGACACAAAACCTGTACCGGCTTCTATATGTTCCATCATTACTAAAGATTGAGCACCACTATCAAGTAATTGCGTTTGAGCAGCAACTAAGCCCAAAGCCGCTTTTTCTGAAATCATTGAGCCAATAAATGGTTGAACTTCATCGTCATAATAACCAATTTTTATCGCTTTAGTTGCCGTGATCAATTTGGCAATAATAGCATCGCCTTGAGCGCCTTGTTCAATAAATAAGCGACGAGCGCAGGTACAACGTTGCCCTGTAGTAATAAATGCTGATTGTATAATATCGTGGACAGCGGCATCTGTATTGGCAACATCTTTAACAATCAGCGGATTATTCCCACCCATTTCCAAGGCTAAAATTTTACCCGGTTGGCCACCGAATTGTTCATGTAATAGATGACCAGTCGTTGAACTACCTGTGAAAAACAAGCCGTCAATTCCGGGGTGACTGGCTAAGGCTTTGCCTGTTTCAACTTCACCTTGCACCATGTTAATAACACCTTCAGGTAATCCGGCGGC
>JABSOI010000226.1 GCA_013216015.1 Alteromonadaceae bacterium
TTTTAAATTCACTCAATCAAGTTCATGTCACCACAGTATAGATTATAACCTCTTAAAACTAAAGTTATGACGCTTCCTATCTCCTCCATATAAGGTTTTACTCCGATAATAATTCCGATGTTCCTGTTGGCTTGTTTTAAGTGACTTAGTCACTGACATTCCAAACAACTCGCAACATTTTGTTTAAATTCAATATTAAATAATTATTAGTATTCTTATTGCTACAATGTTCAGGCTTTTGAACCATCAACTTTTCTAATTGATCTGTAAAACCAATAAGAAAATTATGCTCTTATTATGGAAAGGAATAAAACAACACTTATGACTTAAGCGTCTAATTTATAGAGAAAAAAACACTATGTATTTTTTAACTTCGCATTATTTTTTACTGTGCATTATCGCTCTTATGCTCTGCAGAGCATAAGAGCGAATCGTGACCGGACCTCAAGAAGCTAAACTTCTGCAAGAAAGTGAAAAAGCGACTAAAGAAGAAACTAAATATCAAAAGTTATTAGATAAAGCTAAAGCAGCTGTCGAACACGCCGCTGGTGAAAAATTGGAAGCATTACAAGACAAAATTGCAACATTAGGTCTAGAGTTAGATGAAGCTCACGCCAAAAGTGAACGAGCTAAATCAATGGCGCAACAAACGAAAATTGGCCATGTATATGTTATATCAAATCAAGGTTCATTCGGTGAAGATGTTTACAAAATAGGAATGACTCGACGATTGGAACCATTAGATAGAGTTAAGGAACTAGGTGATGCAAGTGTTCCTTTCATCTTTGATGTTCACGCCATGATATATTCAGAAGATGCACCAACCTTAGAAAATACACTTCATAAAGCTTTTAATAATGAAAGAGTAAATTTAGTAAATCATCGAAAAGAGTATTTTAATGTAAGTCTTGATTCTATTGAAAAAGAAGTTAAAAAACTATCACCAGATGCTAATTTTGTACTTACTGCTGAAGCGAGACAATACCGTGAATCGCAGGCGATTAGAGCACAACGCACTGAAAATAATTTGGCAAAGGCTGTAATTGCATTGCCTGAAGAGATTTGATTTAACTCGGATAATAAAGGATTATTATTTAAAGTGGGTGATCAGGTAAATTATTTATTTAATTGAATGAATGAACAAGCCACACATGACAAGTAATTAATTTTTCAAATTAACGTAGACAGCCACTTTAAAAGGGTACTAGAAAATTAGGGGATTTAAGGAAATTTATCTATATGTTTTGAGGTGTTTTTGATTTTTAGTAATAAAGGGAGTGCTCAAGTTATTTAAAGATAATTTAACACCCGTTTAAATCGCTCATAAATCGTTTAATGGTTGTGTTATATGTTTGTATTGATTTGATTTTAAATAGGCTTATTTTTGCTCTGAGGCATTTTGATAAATGAATGAGCTTTTCAAAGTTTTTATCGAAAATCCGAATGCCGCGAATATTAGCAGGAGCGATACCTCCAGTATCTTTTAACAATACCCAGCGCTTAGGTTGGTTAATTGGGTAAATACCTTTTAAGTAGCTGTAATGCTCCAATGCGTTAAAGTAATCTCTAACACTACTTTTGCCAGTCTCGGTCACAACTAATACATCAATTAAAGTGATATTTTGAAACTTTTTTAAGGTATTCCAAAGTTGCTGCACGCGGAATAGTTAATTGTTGCGCTTCTAATTTTTGATGAGTAAATAATATTGTAAACATCAAACAATAAGTGCAGTTATTTGCCTGATTTTAAATTACATATAACCTTAAAAATAGTCTCCTAAAGTAATGAACTTTTTGAAAAAAGCTATAATTACTATTCATGTGAATACAATTATTTTATCTCATTGAGTGGCAGCCTGCTGTATTTATTCTGTTTCTCAATAATTACTTTTGATTCTCCTCAGAAAAAAGAGTGTATAATTTCAACATTGACTTGTCTGTTTCTCTGGTACCTTGTGCTATCACCTTCAATAATAGAGTTAAAGAAGCAGAAGTAAGACCTGTCATAAGTGATATTGGAAGTGTAATGTATTGAGTTGTTAGTCCTAAAGTGATATAGTAAAAAAAATAAACTGCTTGGGGGCATTATGGGTCAAAAAGCCTATA
>JABSOI010000227.1 GCA_013216015.1 Alteromonadaceae bacterium
ATGTAACTCGCTGACAATGGGGAGTGAGGCGAATTCATTAAGCCAAGATGCTCCTCTAGACTAAGTATTGGACGGATGAAGAACAATAAAACATTCTTAGTGTACATTTTCGAGCCATAGGTCCTCGCCCCTAATAATTACTACATTACTACTCACGGACTATTTGTAGTAATAACCATTCTATTACTACACACGGGCGATTTGTAGTAATAAAAATGGATGTTTAATATCAATACACAACTTTTTTTTATGGTGGTGTTTACATTTGTTGCCTTTAATTAAATTAGACAGTACTACGAATCGAGTTAGCGGGGTATTTGTTGCCTTTAGTTTTAAAACCCAACAAGTGTTACCCTCTAACAATAATGACAAACAAGTTCTATTATTAATCTATTTTGTTTAAGTAGCTAGAACACCAACAAAAAGTTACTCTTAAGGGGCCTGTACATAAACATAAAATTATTCGCGTAATCCTCAGTAACCATTATTAATGCTTTTTTGATAAATATTAAGATATGATAAAATCTCTACTATTTAAATAACATATACTTGCAGATAATTAAGTGACACACCCCTGTTTAATTGGCTTGCAACTATTTATCTAGCATCAAGAAAACCAGATTAAAAATATAAGTTACAGGGTGATATTTAAAAACAGTTTATTTTTAAATGGTATTTTTTTGATATTACTTTAATATTAAATAAATATCTTAAAAGCATTAATTTGTTATTTATTTAATATTGACTTTTTGTTACCTTTAATTTAAAAATTATTAAATGTTACCCACTAACAAAACAATCAATTGTAAAAGTTAATTTTGAAAATTCTTTTATTTGGAAAATAGTTAATTCCCATTTGAAATTACATAAAACGATCTGACTTAGACAAATTGTCTAAGTCATGTTGTATTGTATCGAGGATAATCTTTGATAAATAGTAACATTTAAGTGTATTGTTAAATTAAGTTATCCTCTTGGAAGTTTATCTTCGATGATAATTAATTTTGATAAAGAAACCAAATTAAGATTGTTTTTTAAATCGATGTGACCGGTGATGCAAAACCAATCATTCCTAATGTAAAAATAGCAAGTGTGGAAGACTCTGGGATATCAACCGTATTTCTGACCAACGCGTAAGCTGTATTTGTATGCGCTGCACCGTTTCCATTGAACCCTCCGTGCGAAAATATTTGATCGTTATTGAGATCTGTGTTGAAGCGGGTTCCTGCAGTCCTAATTCCTAAGCTGTTCGAAGCATATGCCCCATATGAAATGGGGTTATTTGTTATTATTAATTTGAAAAATTAATAAATGTTACCTTCCTAATTAAATAGAAATATAAGTTGTAAAATCACAAGAAAACTAGACTAAAGATAAAGGTTACAGGGTAACATTTATGCGTTCATTCAAAAATAGTTCATTCTTAAAAATCATTTATTTGATATTACTTTAATATTAAATAAATATTTTAAAAGCATTAATTTGTTATTGATTTAATATTGATTTAGCTTCTTTAATTAAGGCCGTACGGGCAAGGGAGGCTTGAGATTGACCGCATGCGTCTGATGCTTTTTGAATAAGTAAAAGTTCTTCATCATTCAAATTAAGAGAGCATAAAAATGTGGGGGGCAAATTAATAAAATTATGCTGCCAACGGTATATGGTTCTCTTCTGTTTCTCTCGTTGAATTTTCTATTTTTAAACCGGGATACCATCGTTCAAACGTACTTTTCAAATCACCATCAAGTACCGCTATTCGAGTTTGTAAGAGATAGTGAGCACCTTTATGATCCCATTGCATCTGCTGTTTCTTTACCATTCGCTTGGCAATGACTTGGTTAATCGTTGATTCAACAAATGCGGTTGATATCGTTTCATCATAACGGTACAACTCGCCATAATTATGTATCATGCATCGGTTGTTACCAATGTAAGTAACCATATCTATCAGGTGATTATAGAACTTTTTTCTTTTTCCGTAGTGTAATGTGAGCTTGCGGCTGCATAGCGTGACTTAACAGATTTTCTTAAATAAGCGCCTTTTTAGAAATTTTCCACAGCAAAA
>JABSOI010000228.1 GCA_013216015.1 Alteromonadaceae bacterium
TTAGAGAAGGTGACAAAAGCCGCTGGATATAACGATGCCAGCTGACTATCTATTGCCACCACTTTATGAGTACTTACAAGTTTTAGTTATAATAAGACTCCTCCATTAAGGTGGTGGCACGGTTAATTCTGTAAATCCTCTTACTACATTAACTTGTTGATTTGAAGATAAAATATAATCCATGCAATAAATGTAATAAATAAGATATAAAAATGATTAAAATATGTACAAATCCGTTTGAGTAACCATTTTATGGTGGTATTCATGATGAAATGTTGATTTATTGACTTTGTGTTTAGCTTTTTGTTAGATGAACATTAAGGTGGGTGGCACCGTTAATTGCAGCACCGTTAATTGCATTAAGGTGGGAACATTAAGGTGGGTGGCACCGTTAATTGTGTTAAGGTGGGTGGCACCGTTAATTTTTTTTCTCAGGCGTATTGTTTTTGATTACAGCAGGAGCTTTTTATTCAACGGAAAATAGTAATCTTACTCCGGTATTTGCCAGTATAGGTTTCGCTATTATTTCAATCAGCTTTGTTTTACTAAGCCGTAGCAAAAGTTGTAAAAATAAAAACAAACAATAGTTTACAAACCATATAACAAGCCACTCAAGCAGGACAAAAAACAGTTGGTTTTGCTCCTGCGTCGCTAATTTTAACCAACTATTTTTTGCCTCTTAGTGGGGCGTTATAAGTAAATCAGACAGGGAGTTGCATTATGTCCAAAGAACTTGAGTTAAACCTTAGAAAACTTAGAAGGAACGTGATTTTTTCTACTAATGGCATTTTTTTGCTGTTTTATATTCTTGGTCAATTTGTGTTCACAGATACGTCACGTGCCAATCATATTTTTCTATCAGGCAGTGCTTTTTATATTTTTTCCTACTGCATCCTTTTTGCTGGGATTGTATTTGTTTTTAAACGGTTCGAAATACTCCTAAATAGAACTATGAATTAGCTAGGTAATAATTACTTATAACAAGTCATTCAAAAGGACTAAAAACAGTTGGCTTTTACTCCTTCGTCGCTAATTTTAGCCAACAATTTTTAGCCTGTTATTTAGGCGTTATATGGCAAAAGGAGTCAGCTAACATGTTTGATACTTTCCGAGATGAAAATTCAATTAAAGCGATTGCTACGTCGTTACCGAAGAGGCTTTTAAAGAACTTTGATAAAAAAGAATTTTATTCGCCTGAGGAGGTGAAAACTATTTTTTCAGAAGTGTTCACGAGTAACGCCAATATTCAATACGCATACGCTACTTTCTGTTCTCCTAAAGACTTTACTGAATTAGGTCAAAGAATGGAGTTTAGTTCTTCATATTCTGAATTACGTTTAAAGGTGGCAGATAAGTGTTTTGACGGTTGGCCTCGTTTTAACTTTGAATCACTCTTAAATTTATCGAATGATTCATCAATGTCTGACCTCGTAAGTGAAGTTACAGATTTAGGGCTTGATATGCTTGGAGGTAGTTAGCCATATAACAAGGGTTTTCAAGACGGACAAATGACAGTTGGCTTTTTGTTCGTGCCTCACTTATTTTAGCCAACTGTAATTTGCCGCTTAAAACGGCGTTATCGATACAAAATCTAATCCAAATCAATGTTACAAGTTAAATGCTAATGTCCGCAATGTGGTAGGAAGCGTCCCTGCTTGGGGTTAATTCTACTCCTGTTATAAGTCAATATTATGGTTGCTAGATTTCAGTTTGTTCTGCAATTTCAAGACCATCATCAACTTCAATTCCTAAATATCTAATAGTGCTTTCAAGTTTGGCTTGTCCTAACAAAATTTGAACAGCACGCAGATTTTTTGTTCTTTTATAAATTAGCGATGCTTTTGTTCTTCTCATTGAATGAGTACCATAAGCCGTTGGATCAAGTCCTATACTGGTAACCCAACGTTTAACTATTCTCGCATATTGCCGAGTAGTTAAATAATTATTAAGTATGACTCTGCTACCCAAAAGGTAATCATCGGATTTCAATGTTTTGTATTTTATTCATATTGTCAAAGCAGCTTTTGTTTTTGCTGTGATCTCAAACTGTACTGGTCTTCCC